>NZ_JBRJGP010000002.1:0-333823 GCF_053628555.1 Roseovarius sp. MBR-79
CTTGCTATATGAGGGCCGCACGCTCCAAGGCGCTCGCCCCAAACTGGCCGACTTTTGCTCCGCCACAATGGCCGAATTTTACTCCGCCGTTGACATCCTGCTCAGCTTCGCTCAGTTCGAGCGCGAGGTCACTGCCGAGCGCATCCGCGACAAGGTCGCGGCCTCTCGGCGCAAGGGCATGTGGATGGGCGGGGTGCCGCCCTACGGCTATCGCGTCGAGAACCGGAAGCTGGTGGTCGACGAAGACGCCAACGCGCATGTGCGCTGGATCTTCGACCGCTTCCTCGCGATCGGTTCCTGCACGGAACTGGCGCGCGAGGTCGGCACGCGCGGCATCCGCACGCCGCGCGGCAATCGAATCGACAAGAAATACATCTACCGGATGCTTAGCAACCGCGCCTACATCGGCGAGGCTGTCCACAAGGGCGAAAGCTATCCCGGCGAGCACGACGCGATAATTGACGGCGCGACATGGGACAAGGTTCACGCCATCCTTCAGGAGAGCCCGCGCAAGCGCGCCGCGCGGACCCGCGCCGACACGCCCGCGCTGCTGAAGGGGCTGCTGTTCGGCCCCGATGGCGCGGCCTTCTCGCCGACCCACACGCGCAAGGGCGACAGGCTCTACCGCTACTATGTCAGCCAGACCGTATTGAAGCATGGTGCCGGATCATGCCCGGTCGGCCGAGTACCTGCGGGCGAGATCGAGGGCGCCGTCATAGACCAGCTCCGCGCTGTGTTCCGCCAGCCGGAGATTGTCGCGGGGACTTGGAAGGCGGCGCGCACCCATGCGGACGACATCACCGAGGTCGACGCCCGCGCAGCCTTGCAGCAACTCGATCCGCTTTGGGACGAACTATTCCCCGCCGAGCAGGCGCGCATCATAACGCTGCTGGTCGAGCGCATCGATATCGGCACGAACGGTCTCAACTTCCGGCTCCGGATGGACGGCCTCGGAGGGCTCGCGCGCGAGATGCTGTCTGGCAGCATCGGAGAAGCGGTATGACCCGGGCGACTGCGGTCTCCGAGACGGTCACCATCCACGTGCCATTCCGCGTCGTGAAGCGCGGAGGGCGCAAGGAGATGCAGATGCCCGACCGTGTCCGACCAGAGCGAACGCCGGACAATACGTTGGTCAAGGCGCTGGCACGCGCTTTCCGGTGGAAGCGCATGCTGGATTCCGGGGAGTTCGCCACCATCGCCGAACTGGCCGAGCGCGAAGGGATCGCATCCTCCTACATGACCCGCGTCCTGCGGATGACCCTGCTCGCGCCCGATATCGTCGAGGCGATCCTGGACGGGAAGCACAGGCCGGAGGTCACGCTGGCGCGACTGTTAGAGCCATTTGCGGCATGCTTTGAAGAACAGCGGAACTCGCTCGCAAAGCGCCAATTGCCTACTTAGCCCCATTGGCTGGCGAATTACTATTTCGCATTTTCTATCGATGTTTTGTCCATGTACCAGCAATCTGAATAAAGCCGTTTGGTGTCGCCGTGAAGCAAGCTCCATTCCACCAGCGGGTAGGCTACGCCACAACCCGATTCATTTCAGATGCAATACGTAATACCGACCATTTGCCTTTACCCGAAAGGGAACTCGAACACCAATCATCAGCCCGCCCTTCCCAAAGACTTCATCTTGGTTTGCGTTATCAATTTGGATCGAGACTATTGCGCCATACCTGAGGTCGGCACCCTTTTCAGAAGGTTGCATCACAAGAATATCGCCTGGCACAATCCGGCCTGATGGCCACGAGAGGCCGACGATGTGATCGCCAAAAGTGTGGATGTCCCCTTCGACAGCTATCAGTTGACCCAGCTCCAACCTGCGCTTCATTAGTTCACAATTCAAGATGTCATTGATTGCTGAAACAAAAGCATGGAGCTTTGAGGCGCGCTCGCGCACGATATTGCTGTCTTCAATTGATTCAAGATTGGCAACGCCATGGGCGATGTCGTTTCGCAAGACGACGAGCTCGTCAATGTGATCAAGCGTGCTCTCAATTTCACTGTCCTGCATATCCTTTAAAGAAATACCGGTCATGTCCCGCAAGAATCGGGCGTAGCTGGGCGCTGCAAGAACCCGCCTACCATGAACCTGGATATCCAGGTTCCCCATGATCTCGCGGATCCGCCCAAACTTCATGTTCGATGACCGAAGCGAGAACGCGCGGGCATTAAGCCTGAACGGAGCCTTCCCGGTGAGGCAATCATGCAGGGTCGCAACGATGCTGGAGATGTCTTCGGTTTCGCGGACTCTGCCGTCCTTGAGGGAGGCCAGATAGTCAATCGTCAGCAGGGTGTGCTGGGCACGCAGCTTCTCCGGAAGTTTCTGAAACTCCTTGTGGATCACCACCAGCTGCCCGGAGTACTCGGACACAGCTTCTTCTACATAGCGTTCCAAGGCTCCATAAAGAACGATGATGGCAGACACATAGCTCTGCCGCCGCTTGATCGTGCTATTCGCCTCGATTGGCTTCAGTGGCGCGGCAAGCGCAGCTCGCTCCTCTTGGGGTAGACTAAGGATATGCGTGATCAGTGCATCCTCTGCGTCAGATGCTTGCAGAAAACGATTCAGCTTATCGAGTTCGGCCTCGAATGAGGTAAGGGCCTCTTCCATCATCAGAGATAGGCGTTGAAAAATGTCCGGTAATGCTCTTCGCGCTGCTGAAGCGCGGACGGATTCACATTGCGGCCTTCGAACGTGTCATACTCGGCCGTATACAGGCCCTCGATATCGATCTGAATTTGCTGGGACTTTTTCAGCAAAATTTCGCGCTGTGGTACAAACTCACTGAGCACGAGCATCAGAGGGTCATAGACCGTGGTTGTCGGGCTCTCGCGCCAGGACCAATGATCCGCGCCGCTGCGTGAACGCTTCCGGTAGAGATAGAAGCACCGAAAGCCCAGAAGCGCCTCCGCAAACTCAATGGTGTCGAAAAATAGCGCGCCGAGTGAATCAAGGGTCGATTGCGGGAAGAAGTTGCCTTTGCGCAAGTACCTGTCGAAATACGACGACAATGGCTCACCGGATTTGTGCAGGCGGTGCTTTTGCCGGTAGGCAAAAAAGCGCAGCACAAGTTCAACATCCGTCATTTTTCGGAAGTCTTCATTTTTGATGCGCTCATCCGAAGGAAGACCGCCTTCGACCTCCTGGGCTTCCGGTTCCGGTATGCCCCAGAGGCGGCACAAAGCAGGCGTCCGCGAAAGGCGGATACAAAGTTGATTCATGGGTCCGTCAAAAAGCGCGTTGCGGGATTCCTGCGGTGACAGCCTGACGCCGCCGCTATTGATCCTCTCGAAAACAAGTTGCTTGAGGCGGAGTGCGTCCTCCTCACTGTGGGCTGTTTCCTTGAGCAGGATCACGGATGACAAATACCGGCGGTCAATGCCTTCCCTAACTTTGGAGGGAAGTTGATCATATGTGCGACCATTCAACTCAGGCCACTCAGTCAAACCACTGAGATTAAACTTGTTTCGGTAGAATTCATGAATGGCCGTCAAGCGCTGCAGCCCATCCATAACCTCGTATTTCGAGTAGTCGTACTCGTAGAGGAAAATGGGCGGAACGGGCACGTTCATGATGAGTGATTCAATGAGTTTGGATTTCCGATCTTGGTCCCAGCGATGGCGCCGTTGATACTCGGGCGACATACGGTAGGATGTATCTTCAACGATTCCGGCAATAGAATTTATGGGATAGCGGGCTTGCTCGGTTACGATCCGCACTTCGCCCTTGACGTATTTGTTGTTTATTTCGGAATCGGAGAGCTTGCTCGCAGACGTGCCAAGGCTTGGGGCGTTGTCAATAAATTCATCGGGCAAGAGCGGTGGAGTTTCGGCAGTATCTTCACTCATCGTCGGTGCCTCCCTCGTCATCAACGCCAAAAAGGTCCTGATATGCCGCCTCTGCCTTGCCGCGCGAGCGTTCCACCAAGGTAACTGGTGTCAGGGGATCGCCCTGCATGCGGTATGCCTTGAAGACATGCTCCTTGCCCGCGTTGGGGTTTGGTACAAGCTCAGTCTTCAGCGTGTTCGAGCGCAGGTCGAAGTTGTAGGCGACGACCATCCGCTCGACCTCGCGCCGCGTCAGGGTTGCTATTTCTACCAGATCATCATCAACCAGCATATCGTCAGGCAGTATCAGTGTCCGGTGATGGGCTGCGCCGTCTGCGAGGGCGAAGGGAGTCGGCGCAACATACATCTTCCGATCGCGCACAAGAATGTCACCATAGCTTCCGAAGCCGCGGAAACTCTTGTTCTTATGCTGGTAGCTGTTGTCGGCATTCAAGAAGCTGCCGTGGCAGACAACTAAATCGAGCACGGGGTAGCGGTTCCCATCGGGTGCGACCGGATAGCGGCCAAACACATAGAAAACCTGGCGACCGTTGTGTTCACCGCATGGAAGCTGGCTATTGCAATCGTAGTCCGCATCGCGGCCCGGATACGCAAGCCCTTTCAGCTCGTAGCCTTCCGTGTAGCGTACCAACTTGAAGTCGGGATAAGTGTTGCGGCCCGGCTCATCATAGTGCTCTGCCAGGGCATCAAGACGTGCCTTGAACCAGTTCTGGAAGTGAAATTCTTTGTCGTTTCGGCCTTCACGCTCAATGAGAACATTGGTGCGCATGGCCGAAACGCAATGTTTGAAGACCGTGCAAACGAGACTCATGAAAGACCTCCGGTAGAGTTATTTTTATTGATCTCATGAAGGCTTTCGATGGTAGCCTCAATTTCAGGGCTGCTGACCTCGAGCAAAGACAAGGCGGCTTCCTGACTGTGCGATCGGGAAAGCTGCCGGATGAGCTGAGCCATGACAATGATGCGCACATCATTGCGGCTGAGCTTTCGTCCCGCCCCACGAAGACGGGCGACTTGGCTTGCGGCCTTCGGACGGATCGTGCCCCAGAGATCACCATTCCATTGATGTTGTTTCAGGGCCAAACGTTTGCGGCAGACCAGTACGATATCAAGGTCGATAGGCTCCTTGGCCTGATGCTTGGGCATGGCCACCGACATCTCGGCCTTGATCGGGAATGCTGCGCTGATCCCAAAGCCCGCTTCCATGAGCGCATGCAAAACGGAGCTCCAGCCCTCAGAGCGCGAATGGTGATAGGTGAAGGCTAGTACACCATCGTCCGCGAGAACGCGGTGACACTCGGCCCAAACCGCGCCGAGGCGCTCGGTGAAGGCCGAAACATCGGCGTTCTGGACCTCGGCTGGTGAGCGGGTCGTGTTGGTAGCCCGTGTGCCTGCCTCACCAAGAATGAATCGCTGCCAGACATGGAAGAAGTCTGCAAGCTGTGAGTAGTGCACATTGTCGAAGAACGGCGGATCAGTGATGATCGCGTCGACAGCACCGTCATCGATGTCAGTGACGCTGGAATCGCCGCACGAGAGGTAGACGCGCTTTCCGTCCTTGAAGGATTGGAAGTCTTCGGCGAGGTCAAAGCCGAGGCGCTCGGATAGACCGAAGACCTTTTCAGTCGTCTTCTTCTGGCCCTGCGAGCCTTGGAGTCGCAGCTCGAAGGGCTCGTCGGCATAATCCAACGCGCGGCGTATCCGCCCTTCAAACATGGTCATGAAGGAACCGGAGCTTTTCGGTGTACCCCAGACATTCGCTTCCAGCGGAACGCGCTCGGGCTTCAGGATGTGATGGGCGAACATGTGGCGCACGGCACCGGTGCCCTCGCCCTTGTAGGAAGTGAAGAGATTATTGAATTCGAGCGCGCCAGAGAACAGGCACGCGAAAAGCTCGCGCAACACGGGCTCGGGTATGGCGCGGATTCGCTCGGCTAGGATGGACAGGCAGAGAAGCTGTCGCGGGTTGAACATCTCGTGCCAGTAGCGGTAATTGTAACCGAGAGCCTGATTGGTGTTGTAACCAGGTTCAATCCCAACCACCGGATAGGCGTTTGGTCTGGCCCCAAGCGCCTTCTCAGCAAACTCGTAGGCTTTGCGGTCTTCTTCAGTGGCGGCGGCGTAGGTCTTGGTGCCATCCGGCATCAGGACAAGTTTTGCGTAAAGCCGGTGGGCTGGCGGTGCGTTCTTTTCGCGAATTGTCTTGGCAATGGGAAAGCTATGATCGCAGCTGGGACACGTCGCTTTTTGCCCGCTGGCCGGTCCATTCTGCGGGTTGAATTCCACAGCACAACTCACGCATGCAGCATGGGTTGAATCGTACCGCACCGAATTGATTTCACCGCAAGACGGACAAACTGCCTTTGCTTCCGGATACTTACTCGCATACGCATGCTTAGCGAACACCCGCGATGAGAAGAGATCAACCTGTTCTGCGCACTCTGGACAATCAACCTGCTTGACCCAGAAATAGTACAGAACCTCGCCTTCGGTTCCGTCCGGCAAGATCGTCTTGTAGTGAATTCGGATTTGATCGGCAACGTCGCGCTCAATGTCTCGGAACGTGCGCACCACCTCATCCCGATCGTGGAACGCAAGAGCATTTCTCACAAGAAAATGCGCCACTGGATTGATGTCGCGGCCGATAGCGCGCGCTCCCAGTTTCGCAGCCTCACCGATAGTTGTGCCGCTGCCCATGAAGGGATCGAAGACGGTCAGGTCCTTCACTCGCACTGGGCGGTAGAACGCGCTCAGGATATCGGTGCCGGATGGCGTCAATGCACCAAGGGCAATCGCGCGAAACACCGTGCCAAGCCGCTGAGCCCACCATTTATGGATGTGATAGATGGGCCGGTTTATCTCCTTCCGCCAGCTCTCGACTTCAGCAACATCGCTGATGGCCTCGAAAGGGAATTGATCATCTTCAAGTGCACATGGGCCAACAAAGCACGAGAGTACATCATCGGGATCCGTGGCTGGTCGGAGATCGAGGCGTCTTTGTATCCTGTCTGTTCTGGTCGTCATTGATCTCCGTCCTGACTGAATGCTGGCCGGACACCCGGTGGGCTGGTAGCGCGGCGCAATATCTGCGGTCGCGCGGCCAAGGCACTACCGCATGCAGTAGTATGAGACTTATGACAGGCGTAGTCGGCAGAGACAAGCTGCAGTGCCGAGGTCCTTGCTGTTTCGTCTTGAAGCGGAAGGATCAAGGCAGTCTGCCAGACAGCGCCATCAGGCAGCCCGTCGGCACATCGCGTGGCGTCGTGACGGTTCAATGTCATGCCGCCCCAAACCTCCTTCCGCGCTACCGAGAAGATGGCGCGAACCGCGAATTATGTCGTTCCCAGTTCGGGGCGGCGGTAGATAATCTCGCGGCAGAGTTCGATTTCAGTTCCATCTCGCGAACGCCACTGTCGTCGAAGTGTTTAGCTGACGCCATCAAGAAGTATCGTCTTTTCATATGCTTACTAGCTGTTCACCAAATCGGTGCAGTCATGAGGTCCGGAGAATATCGGCACGGAGAGACGGCTTCCGGGCCACCTGGCACCGAGGCCAGTGCTCAGCCCCACCCGCATAACCCTCGTAAACAACGAGAAAATCCGGCCGCGGCCGGATCGTGAGAACGCTTTCGCGAGGGCAAGTGGCGGAGCGACAGGGATTCGAACCCTGGAGACGGTCTCCCGCCTACACACTTTCCAGGCGTGCGCCTTCGACCACTCGGCCACCGCTCCGTGCCGCGCTTCATAGACGGGGACGGGCGGGCTTGGCAAGGGGAGAACCGCGCGGTGCGTGTCACATGAGAAGCACGCCGCGCCGGATGAGGTTCAGCCCCGCGAGAAGCAGAACCCAGAGCGTGATCTTGCGAAACATGCCCTGGTCCAAACGGTCCTGAAGCCGGAAGCCGATCAGCACCCCCAGCAGTGCGGGTGGCACCAGCGCGAGCGACAGCGGCAGCGTTTCGGCCCGCAGCACCCCCGAGCCCAGATGCGAGACCAGGAGCAGCACCGAGCCCAGCCCGTAGATGACGCCCTGCACGCGGATCTGTTCTGTTTTCTCGGTGTTGCGCGCGATCAGCATCGCCACCGTGGGCGGCCCCCAGATGCCTGATATGCCGCCGAAAAATCCCGCCAGCGCGCCCATGCCCGCCTCGCCGCGCCCGCCTGCGTCCGGGGCTACCCGCAGCCCGCGCCCCATCAGCGTGCCGAGCGCATAGAGCGTGATCAGCGGCCCGATGATCAGGAACATCGCCCAGGGCGGCAGCATGGGCACAAGCTGCGCTGCCACCGCCATCACCACGCCGCCCGCGATCAGGAAGACCCGCATCTGCCTGAGCGACGCAAGCGCCGCCCGCGCCCCCTGTCGCAAGGCCTGCCACAGATTGCTCAGAAACGTCGGCAGGATCAGCCCGGCGAGCGCCAGGTCGGGCGGCAGCACCGTGCTGAGGCCCGCCATCAGCACCGTCGGCATGGCAAAGCCCACCACGCCCTTGATGATCCCGGCAAGAACCGCCACGGCCACGGCAAAGATCGTGATCCAGAGCGGAAAATCTGACAGGATAGGGTCCATCGCCAATCGTTAGCACACCCGCTAGCGCCGCGCTGCAAAATATCAACGCGCAACTTTCGAACAAAACCCTGCGACAATTGGCATAATAGTTGCGCTGCATCTGCATAATAGATAGAACTCCGGCAAACAGGAAAGGATGCGATTCATGGCGCATGACGGACAGGACGTTGCGATGGCCCAACCCACCCTTATCGGCGATCTTCTGACACTTGCCGGCGCGGCGATCGGGCCCGCCGAAACCCTTCTGGCAGAGGCCAAGGACGCGGTGCGCACCGCTGTCACGCGCGATGGCCGCGTTTCGGGCGCGGCGATGGATGCCGAACAGAGCGCCACGCACGGTCTTGCGTGGCTGGCCACCTATGTCGAATCGCTGCGCCAGATGCAGGGCTGGGCCACGCGGCTGTCGGAGGCCGGCACGTTCAGCGAGGTGGAGCAGTTGATCCACCAGATCGCCTTTGGCGAATACCTGGCCCAGATCGCGGGTGGCATTGCCATGAATCAGGGCGAGGTGCTGCGCCTTGCCGACCTTGGCCTCGACGAGGGGGCGCTGTCGCGGTTCCGCACGCCGGAGGTGCGCACGCTCATCGCCCAAGGCAACACGCAGGCGGCGCGATTGCGCCTTGTTGCGCTGATGCAGGAGCGCGCCGCCGAGATCACCGTGGGCCGCAGCGGGCTGGATGACGAGTTGGAGATGATCCGCGCGCAGTTCCGCCGCTTCTCGGTCGAGAAGGTCGAGCCGCATGCGCATGAATGGCACCTCAAGGATGAGCTGATCCCGATGGAGATCATCGAGGAACTGGCCGAAATGGGCGTGTTCGGTCTGACCATCCCCGAGGAATATGGCGGGTTCGGGCTGTCGAAGGCGTCCATGGTCGTGGTCTCGGAGGAGTTGAGCCGCGGCTATATCGGCGTGGGTAGCCTTGGTACCCGCTCCGAAATAGCGGCGGAACTGATCCTTTGCGGTGGCACCGAGGAGCAGAAGAAAAAATGGCTGCCGCGCCTTGCCAGCGGTGAGACGCTGCCCACGGCGGTTTTCACCGAACCCAATACCGGCTCGGATCTGGGAAGCCTGCGCACCCGCGCGGTCAGGGATGAAAACGGCGACTGGAAAGTGACCGGCAACAAGACCTGGATCACCCATGCCGCGCGCACCCATGTGATGACGCTTCTGGCGCGCACGCTGCCCGACACGACCGACCACCGGGGCCTGTCGATGTTCCTCGCGGAAAAGGAGCCGGGCACGGACGCGGCCCCGTTCCCCACCCCCGGCATGACCGGCGGCGAGATCGAGGTTCTGGGCTATCGCGGCATGAAGGAATACGAACTGGCCTTCGACAATTTCCACGTCAAGGCTGAGAACCTTCTGGGCGGCGAAGAGGGCCGCGGCTTCAAGCAGTTGATGGAGACGTTTGAATCGGCCCGCATCCAGACCGCCGCGCGCGCCGTGGGTGTCGCGCAATCCGCGCTCGATGTGGGGATGCGCTATGCGCAGGACCGCAAGCAGTTCGGGCGCGCGCTGATCGAGTTTCCGCGTGTCGCCAACAAGCTTGCCATGATGGCGGTCGAGATCATGGTGGCGCGCCAGCTCACCTATTTCTCGGCCTGGGAAAAGGATCACGGGCGGCGCTGCGACCTTGAGGCCGGGATGGCCAAGCTTCTGGGTGCGCGCGTGGCCTGGGCGGCGGCCGACAATGCGCTCCAGATCCATGGCGGCAACGGGTTCGCGCTGGAATACACGATCAGCCGGATCCTGTGCGATGCGCGCATCCTCAACATCTTCGAGGGGGCCGCAGAGATTCAGGCGCAGGTGATCGCGCGGCGGCTGCTCGGCTGAGACGGGCAGGGGGACGATCAGGCCTCGGCCTTCTTCTCCCACCGGCCCGACGCCTCGGACCAGTATTGCGCGGCACAGCCCGCACCGGTGAGGGCGCGCCACTGCGCGCGCGCGCCCTCGACCGCCCGCCCGTCATTGCCGTCAAAAAGGATGCACACGCGCTCCAGCGCCTTCACTTCCTCGGCCGCGACCGGCGCGCCATCCACCGCCATCACGCAGGCGGCCCCGTTGGGACAGTCGGTATCGGTCGTCAGCAGCACGGGTTGCAGCGCATCATGCGGCCCGCCCGCGCGGCCATGGGGCAGGAACCCGTCCTCGGGACCAAGCCAGAGCCGCGCGTCGAGCCGGTCCAGACGCGCGGCGTCAACCCCGCGCACCGCCACCCGCCAGCCCGCGCCAAGCGCCTTTTCCAGCAGCAGCGGCAGGGTCTCCTCCAGCGGGCGGCGGGTCAGGTGATAGAAATAGGCAGCCCCCATCAATCCGTCTCGAACATCTCGCGCACCAGCCGGTCGAGCGTCATGACGCCCCAGCCCGACGCGCCCTTGGGGGCATAGGTCGTCTCGGCCCCCACACTGGCCACGCCCGCGATGTCGAGATGCACCCATGGGACACCGTCCTGAATGAAGCGATGCAGGAATTCCGACGCGGTGATCGTGCCGGCGGGCCGCCCGCCCGAATTCTTCACATCGGCGATGCGGCTTTTCATCATGTCGGCATAGGCCTTGCCGAGCGGCAGCCGCCACAGGCCCTCGCCCTCGGATTTCGCGGCTTTGAGGACAGCGTCGCAGAGCGCATCGTCATTCGACAGTGCTGCGGCGTTTTCATGCCCGAGGGCGACGATGCAGGCCCCCGTGAGGGTGGCGAGGTCGATCACGCCGCGCGGGCGATAGGTTTCCTGCGCATACCAGAGCACATCGGCCAGCACGAGCCGCCCCTCTGCATCGGTGTTGATGACCTCGATCGTGTCGCCCTTCATCGAGGTGACGACATCGCCGGGGCGCGTGGCGCGGTCCGACGGCATGTTTTCCACCAGCCCCACGAGCCCCACCACATTGGCGCGCGCCTTGCGCGCGGCCAGCGTGCGCATGACGCCGGTCACCACGCCCGCGCCCGCCATGTCCATGGTCATCTCCTCCATGCCCTGCGCGGGTTTGATCGAGATGCCGCCGGTATCGAACACCACGCCCTTGCCGACAAGCGCCAGCGGCGCGTCGCCCTTGGTGCCGCCCTGCCATTCCATCACCGCCAGCTTGGTCGGGCTGGCACTGCCCAGACCGACCGAGAGCAGCGCGCCCATGCCGAGCTTTTCGAGGTCCTTTTCCTCAAGCACGGTGATCTTGAGGCCCAGACCCGCGAGCCCCTTGATCTCTTCGGCAAAGCTGGTGGTGGTCAGGTGGTTGGCGGGCGCGTTGACCAGATCGCGGGTGAGGAAAACCCCCTCGGCCACGGCGCGCGCAGGCGCAAATGCCGCTTCGGCCTCGGCCGGGTCCTTGACGGTCACGGTGATCGCGCCGGGGTCGGTCTTGTCGCCGGTCTTGTGGGCGGCATAGTCATAGCCGCGCAGCACCGCGCCGAGCGCCACCTCTCCCGGGCGCCTGAGCGTGGCCCCGAGAATGGTCAGCGCCTTGTCGCCCTTGGCGCGGCCAAGCGCCACACCGGCGCGGCGGCTTTCGTCCACGGTGGCGTTGCGCGGCAGCACCGCCACGTCAAGCGCCTCCGCCGCCAGCCCTGCGGGCCAGCCCAGCGAGATCACGTCGCCTGCCGCCTTCTTCGCCAGCGCCCCGCCCTCGATCAGCCGGTTGAGCCCCCCGCGCATCAGCCGGTTGACGCGCCGCCCCTCGGCGTCGAGCTTGCCGTCGGGCGTGACGAAGACCGCGACGCGGCCCAAAGCCCCTGCGATGGCATCAAGATCGGTTTCGGCAAAGCGCAGATCGGCGATTGCGGTCATGGTGGCGTCTCCCTTTTGTCCGGTGGTTTTTCCAGACCTAGCGCGCCCGTTCGCCAATGGCCAGTTAGCAGTTTTCCCCGGCGCATGTTTCGGCTAGGTTGCCGGTCAGAACTGCTGACTTGGGGGACGCGTTGACCAGATTCGACAGATATTTGCTGTCGCAATTGATGGTTTTGTTCGGTTTTTTCGCGCTTGTGCTTGTCTCGATCCTCTGGATCAACAAGGCGGTGCGCATGTTCGACAAGCTCATTGGCGATGGCCAGCCGGCATGGGTGTTTCTGGAATTCACGGCGCTGACGCTGCCGACGGTGATCGGCGGCATGTTGCCGATCGCGGCCTTTGCCGCCGCGGTCTATGTGGTCCATCGCCTCTCGTCGGAGAGCGAGTTGACCGTCATTCAGGCCACCGGGTATTCGCCCTTTCGTCTGGGCCGCGCCGTGCTGGTCTTTGGCGTGATCGTGGCGCTGATGATGAGCCTGCTTGCGCATATGCTCATCCCGGGCAGCCTGAGCCAGTTGCGCCTGCGCGAGAGCGAGATTTCGGCCAATGTCGCGGCAAGGCTGCTGAGCGAGGGTGAATTCCTGCACCCCGCACCCGGCATCACCTTCTATATCCGGCAGATCACCCCCGAGGGCGAATTGCGCGACGTGTTCCTGTCGGACCGGCGCGACCCCGACAGGACCATGACCTATACCTCCTCGCGCGCCTATCTGGTGTCGGACGGGGCGGGGTCGCGGTTGGTGATGGTCTCGGGGCTGGCGCAGAATGTCCGCGTTGCGGACGCGCGGCTCTTCGTGACGCATTTCGACGATTTTTCCTATGACATCACCAGCCTGCTCAGCCGCAGCGGGATCAACCTCAACAAGGTGACCTTCGCGGGCACGGCAGAGCTTTTGCGCGATCCCGGTGGCGTTGCCGAGCGCACGGGCGCAAGCCCCGGTGAGGTGATGGTGGAGCTTCACGGCCGCTTTACCGCCGCACTCATGTGTATCGTGGCGGCCCTTGTCGGGTTCAGCACGCTGATGGTGGGGGCCTATAACCGGCTTGGCGTCTGGCGTCAGGTATTGGTGGCCTTCGGGCTTCTGGTCGGGGTCGAGGTGGCGCGCAGCGCAAGCCTCGGGCCGGTCATCTCGACTGCCGCGCTCTGGCCGCTGCTTTATCTGCCCGTGCTCGCGGGTGGCGCGCTGTCGCTCTTTTTGTTGTGGCTGGCGCATCATCCTGTGGTCTGGGCCTGGGTCACGTCAGGCTTTCGGCGCAGGCGCGCAGAGGCGGCGACATGATCCTGCATGTCTATTTCGCGCGGCGGTTCCTGTTCAGCGTGCTTGGCGTGGCGCTCTCCCTGGGCACCGTCATGGCGCTGATCGAACTGATGGATTCGCTGGGGGATCACCCCAACCTGCCGCTCGGGCAGGTTCTGGGCCTCGTGGCGCTGTCGATGCCCTGGGCCAATTACGAGATCCTGCCCCTGGTGGTGATCCTTGCCTCGGTGGCGCTCTTCGTGCGTATGGCGCGCTCGTCCGAACTTGTGGTCTTGCGCGCGGCGGGGCGCTCGGCGCTGCGGGGCCTGATGGCCCCGGTCGTGGCGACCTTCCTGTTGGGTGTTCTCGTGGTCGCCGTGGGCAATCCCATCGTCGCCGCCGCCTCCAAGCGCGAGCATGATCTCTCCAACCGCTACAAGGGGGTCGAGACGGCGGCCTTTGCGCTCTCCGATGAGGGGTTGTGGCTGCGGCAGGGCGATGCGGACGGTCAGACGGTGATCTTTGCCGAGCGGGCAAGCTCTGATCTGGGCACGCTCTACGGGCCGAATTTTCTGGAATTCGCGCGCGACGGGACGCCGCAAAGGCGCATCAACGCCGAGGTGGCGCGGCTGGAACGCGGCGCATGGAGCCTTGAGAACGCCAAGATCTGGAACTTGGAACGCGGCACCAATCCCGAGGCCGAGGCCGACCGGCAGGCGGCGATTTCGCTGCCGTCGGATCTTACGCAGGATCGAATCCTCGAAAGCTTCGGTCGGCCGCGTTTCATCCCGGTCTGGGAATTGCCGCGCTTCATTTCGCAGATGGAGGCGTCGGGCTTTTCCGCGCGCCGCTACGCGGTCTGGTTCCAGAGCGAATTGTCCCGCCCGCTGTTTCTGGTGTCACTGGTGTTGATGGCGGCGGCCTTCACCATCGGTCATGTGCGCGGCGCGAATGTCGGGCTCAAGGTTCTCTTTGCTGTGATCGCGGGCTTCGGCCTTTACTACATCCGCAATTTCGCGCAGATCCTTGGCGAGAACGGACAGATACCCGTGGCGCTGGCGGCCTGGGCACCGCCGGTGGCGGCGCTGTTGCTTGCGCTCGGGATCATCCTGCATCTGGAGGATGGCTGATGCGGCGCGTGTTTGCCCTTGCCCTTGCCCTTCTGGCGTGGAGTGCGCCGCTGGAAGCGCAAGAGGCGCCGGCCGAAATGGCGATGCTTGTGGCCGACGAGGTGCGCCTGACCGCCGATAACCGCCTGATCGCAAGCGGCAATGTCGAGGCGCTCTATCAGGGCCGCCGGCTGACCGCGCGAGAGGTGATCTATGACCGCGCCACCGACCGGCTGACGATCACCGGCCCGCTCAGCCTCAGCGAGGGCACCGAGACCGTGGTCTTGGCCGACAGTGCCGCGCTCGATACCGATCTGTCCGACGGCATCCTGCGCGGTGCGCGGGTGGTGATGCACGAGCAGCTTCAGCTTGCCGCCCTTGAGATGCGCCGCACGGATGCACGCCTCAACGAGCTTTACAAGGCGACGGTCACATCCTGCCGGGTCTGCGACACGGGCCGCCCGCCGCTCTGGCAGATCCGCGCCGAGCGGCTTGTGCACGATCAGGACAAGAACCGGCTTTACTTCTACAACGCACAGTTCCGCGTGCTTGACACGCCGGTTTTCTACCTGCCGCGCCTCAGCCTGCCCGATGGGTCGGTCAAGCGCGCGACCGGGTTCCTCACCCCCTCCGTGGTCAATTCGAGCCTTCTGGGAACGGGCGTGCGGGTGCCCTATTTCATCACGCTGGGAGAGCACCGCGACCTGACCATCGCGCCCTTTTATGCGACCAACTCCAAGCGGCTGGAATTGCGCTATCGCCAGATGTTCCGCCGTGGCGAGATCGAATTCAACGGCGCGATTGCCGATGATGATTTCAGCAACGAGGGCACGCGCGGCTATGTCTTCGCCACCGGGCGCTTCGATCTGCCGCGCGATTTCGTGCTGCGCTTCGGCATCGAATACACGAGCGACGATACATTTCTGCTCGATCACGATTTCTCGGACAAGGACCGGCTTCAGAGCGGCATTTCGGTCGAGCGGGCGCGGCGCGACGAGTATGTGCGCCTCGCGCTCGATCATTTCCGCACCCTGCGAGTGGGGGAAGAGAACTCGACCCTGCCGAGCCTTGCCGCCAATGGCGAGTATCAGCGGCGGCTCTTCCCGCGCTGGCTGGGAGGCGAGGTGCGGCTGACCGCCCTGGCCCATGGCCATCAGCGCAATTCGAGCCTGAGCACCGACGGGCCAGACACGGACCCGTTCGCCGACGGGCGCGACATGGCGCGATTAACCGTCGAGGCGGACTGGATGCGGCAATGGGTGCTGCCCGCGGGGGTGATCGCCCGGATAGAGACGGGTCTCGCCTTCGATCATTTCGAACTGCGCGACATCGGCCAGACGGCCGACTCGGAGGCCACCGAGATCACCCCCCGCGCCGCGCTTCAACTGCGTTGGCCCTTGCAGAAGATCGCGGGGAATGGTGCGACCCATGTCATCGAGCCGATGATGCAGGTGGCGTGGTCGGGCGGATCGAACCCGAACATTCCCAATGACGAAAACACGGTGATCGAATTCGACGAGGGCAATCTTTTCAACATCTCGCGTTTCGTCGCACCCGACCGGCGCGAGCGCGGCCTGAGCGCGGCCTATGGCGCCAGCTATTCGCGCATTGATCCGACCGGATGGGAGGGGCGTTTTGCCGTGGGGCAGGTCTATCGCGACGACCGCTTGCGCGAAAAGTCGGGGTTGAGCAGCTTTACCCCGTCCTCGGGCCTGAGTGATCGCACCTCCAACCTGCTTCTGGCCGGACAGTTCCGCAACCTGAGCGGCCTTGTGCTGACCGCGCGCGGCCTTTTCGACGACGGGTTCGAGGTGACCAAGGCCGAAGCGCGCGGCAGTTGGCGCAATCCGCGCACCGATATCGGGGCCACCTATATCTGGCTGGAAAAAGACCCGCGCGAAAACCGCCCCGACACCATCTCCGAATGGGCCATCGACGGCAGTTACCGCTTTGCCGATCACTGGACGGCCAGCGGCGAGTGGCGCTTCGATACCACGGATCAACGCAGCATCCGCGCGGGGGCAGGCCTGACCTACACCAACGAATGTGTCGACATCACCTTTTCGGTCTCGCGCCGGTTCACCTCGTCCACTATCCTTGATCCCGAGACGAATTTCGGCTTTGTGATCGGGCTGCGCGGCTTTAGCAGCGGGACCCGCGACACAAGCTACACTCGCAAATGCAGGACCTCATGAGCATGACCCCGAGCCTTACCCGTTTCCCGCACGCGCTTGTCGCGTTCAGCCTGGCGCTGATCCTGGCTCTCGCCCTGCCGCAGGCTCCGGCGCGGGCGCAGAATCTTTTCGCACCGGTCATCTTCGTCAATGACATGGCGGTGACGCGCTACGAGCTTCAACAGCGCGCGCGGATGCTGACGCTGTTTCGCGCACCGGGCGACACCAACCGCCTTGCGCGTGAGCAACTCATCGAGGAACGCCTCAAGCAGGAGGCGGCCCGTGCGATCGGTATGAACCTTCCCGAGGAATTCGTGACCGAGGGGATGGAGGAATTTGCCGGACGCGCCAACATGACCGCCGAGGAACTCATCGCCGGTCTGGCACAATCGGGCGTCTCCAAGGAGTCGTTCCGGGCCTTCGTCGAGGCCGGAATCACCTGGCGCGAATTCACGCGGGCGCGCTTCGCCTCAAGCGTCTCGGTCTCCGAGGCCGAGATCGACCGCGCCACACGGGCGCTTTCGGGGGGGGCGCCGGTTCGGGTTCTGTTGTCGGAAATCGTCCTGCCCGTTATCAGCCTCGAGGATGCCGAGGCCAAGCAGGCGCTGGCCGCTCGAATCGCAACCGCGCAGAGCGAGGCGCAATTTGCCAGTTTTGCCCGCCAGCATTCCGCCGCGCCCTCGGCCGGCGCGGGCGGGCGCATGAACTGGCAGGCGCTGTCGGATCTGCCGCCGGTTCTGCGTCAGGTCGCGCTTGACCTCGGACCGGGCGAGATTTCCGATCCGCTGCCCATCGAGGGCGGTATCGCGCTCATCATGCTGCGCGACATCGCGGAGGGCGAGCCGCCCACGCCGCGCTATTCCGCCATCGAATACGCCGCCTATTACATCCCCGGCGGTCGCAGCGAGCAGGCTCTGGCGCGCGCGGCGCAGGTCCGTGCCTCGGTCGACACCTGCGACGACCTTTACGGCGTGGCTTTCGGGCAGCCGCCCGAGGTTCTGGAGCGCGGATCCCTGCCGCCCGAGGATATCCCCGCCGATATCGCCGCCGAACTCGCCCGGCTCGATCCCGGCGAGGTTTCGACCAACCTCACCCGCGCGAACGGTCAAACCCTTGTGTTCCTGATGCTGTGCGGGCGCTCGCCCCTGATCGACGGCGAGGCGCCGACCGTGGAAAACCTCACCAACTTCATCCGTAACCAGCGCATCCAGTCGCTGGCAGACGGATATCTCGAACAGCTCAAGGCCGAGGCGCGGATCGTCGAGCCGTGATCGCGCTCACCTGCGGAGAGCCGTCGGGCATCGGCCCCGAAATTGCCGCAAGCGCATGGTCTGCCTTGCGCGGGTCCGTGCCCTTCTTCGTGATCGGCGATCCGGCGCATCTGCCCGAGGGCGTGCCGGTGGCGGTGATCGGGCGGCCATCGGAGGCGGCGGCGGTGGTCGGGGCATTGCCGGTGCTGGCCCACCCCTTTCCCGGCCCCCGCACCCCCGGCCAGCCGCAGGCCGCACAGGCCCAGGCCGTGATCGACGTGATCGCGCGCGGCGTGGCGCTGGTGCAGGGCGGAGAGGCAACCGCGCTCTGCACGGCCCCCATCCACAAGCACGCCTTGCAGGAGGGGGCGGGTTTCGCCTTTCCCGGCCATACCGAATATCTCGCCCATCTGGCCGGGGTGGGCCGGGTGGTGATGATGCTGGCCAGCCCCGCGCTGCGCGTCGTGCCCGCCACGATCCACATCCCCCTGTCGGAGGTGCCGCAGGCGCTGAGCGCCGAATTGCTGGAGGAGGTGATCCGCATCACCCATGCCGCGCTCATCAGTGATTTCGGGATAGCGGCACCCCGGTTGGCGGTGGCGGGGCTCAATCCGCATGCGGGCGAGGGCGGGCGCATGGGGCGGCAGGAGATCGAGGTGATCGCGCCGGTGCTGGACCGGTTGCGCGCCGGGGGGATGGACCTGCGCGGACCGCTTTCGGCTGACACGATGTTTCATGCCCATGCGCGCGCAGGTTATGACGCGGCCATTTGCATGTATCACGATCAGGCGCTCATCCCCGTAAAGACGCTCGATTTCGACCGGGGCGTGAACGTGACGCTGGGGCTGCCCTTCATCCGCACCTCGCCCGATCATGGCACGGCACTCGACATCGCGGGGCAGGGGCGCGCCAATCCCGCCTCGCTGATCGAGGCGCTGCGGCTGGCGGATACGCTGGCGCGGGCGCGGGCATGAGCGCGCTTGACGACCTGCCGCCGCTGGCCCGGGTCATCGCCGCGCATGGTCTTTCGGCGCGCAAGTCGCTGGGGCAGAATTTCCTTCTGGACCTGAACCTGACATCCAAGATCGCACGGCAGGCGGGCGATCTCTCGGGGTGCGACGTGCTGGAAATCGGCCCCGGTCCGGGCGGCCTCACGCGGGGTCTCCTGATGGAGGGCGCGCGTCATGTGCTGGCCATCGAGAAGGACGCGCGCTGTCTGCCCGCGCTGCAGGACATCGCAGAGGCCGCAGAGGGGCGGTTGACGGTGCTCAATGCCGATGCGCTCGGGTTTGATCCGCTGTCGCATCTCGCGCCGCCCATCCGTATCGTCGCCAACCTGCCCTATAATGTGGGCACCGAATTGTTGATCCGCTGGCTGACGCCGCCCGACTGGCCGCCGTTCTGGCAATCGCTCACGCTGATGTTTCAGCGCGAGGTGGCCGAGCGCATCGTGGCGCGGCCCGGTGCCAAGGCCTATGGTCGGCTGGCGCTTCTGGCGCAATGGCGCTGCGACGCGCGGATCGTGATGCACCTGCCACCCGAGGCCTTCACCCCGCCGCCCAAGGTGTCGAGCGCGGTGGTGCATCTGACCGCGCTGCCCGCGCCGCGCTATCCGGCGGATCCACGGGTGCTGGAACGGGTGGTGGCGCAGGCCTTCAACCAGCGCCGCAAGATGCTGCGCGCGGCCCTGAAGGGCGTGGCCCCCGATATCGAGGACCGGCTTCTGGCGGCGGGTATTCAGCCCACGGAGCGGGCCGAGACGGTGGGGCTGGAACAGTTCTGCGCCTTGGCACGGGGGCTGGCGGAGTTGTCGACGCCTTGAGCCGCGCGAGCGCCCGCCCGGGGGGCGGTCGGGCGCTCGCGCGGCGGCGTGCGGGGCACGCCTTGATTCCGCGCGGGGTTGGCTCTGATGTGGCGCTTTGGGCCAAACGTCGCGCCAAGCGGGTGCCAACCTCACCCCGTGAACGCCGCCACCTCCGCCCCTGAAATCTCCAGCAAGGTCCGGGGCGCGATCCCGAAAAGATGACGCGGCGTGCCCGCCGCGGCCCAGACCTCTGGAAATTCGAGCAGATAGGGGTCGAAGAACGCACGCGGCGGGGTGAGGTGCCCCACGGGCGACACCCCGCCGATGGCAAAGCCCGTCTGCGCCCGGATGAGCGCCGCATCGGCCTTGCCCAGAGGGGCACCCGCCACGCCCGAGGCGCGCGCGGCATCCACCCGGTTCGCGCCCGAGGTGACGAAAAGCAGCGCCGCGCCGCTCGCCTCGTCGCGGAACATGATCGACTTGGCGATCTGCGCCACGTCGCAACCGACAAGATCGGCGGCCATCTGCGCGGTGGTGGCGTCGCCGATCTCGACCGGCTCGATATCAAGCCCTGCCTCGGCAAGGGCGCGGCGGACGCGGGCGACACTTTTGCTCATCGGTCTCCTGTCGGTATTGTCTCGGTGCCGGGTGAGTTTTTCACGCGGCCTTGCCATTGACCAGACCCGCCGTGGCTGTATCACTCGCGGGCATGACATTTGCCAGCCACCTCACCCGATGCCCGCGCCCGTTCGAGCCCTCCGAGGGCGCGGAGGCGCGCGCCCATGTCCCCGGCCTCGGCGGTCCGCTGGCCGATCTGGTGGCGGGGGCGGCGGGGTGCAGCCCGTTCCTGAAGTCGCTCGTGATGCAGGAAGGGGCGTGGCTCATCGAGGCGGCACTGGCCCCCGAGGCGGCGTTGGCCGCGCTTTACGACGACCTGCGTGAAACCGCCCCCGACGCGCTGCCAAGCGCGCTGCGGATGGCCAAGCGGCGCGTGGCGCTCTTGACGGGGCTGGCCGACCTGGGGGGCGTCTGGCCGTTGGAGCAGGTCACCGGGCATCTCACCGATTTCGCCGACCTGGCCTGTGATCTGGCGCTGCGTGCCGCCCTCGGGGCCGAGATCCGGCGCGGCAAGCTGCCGGGCATGACCGAGGACGATCTGGACAGCGGCGCGGGGATGGCCGTCTTTGCCATGGGCAAGATGGGCGCGCATGAACTCAATTACAGCTCTGACATCGACCTCATCTGCCTCTTCGATGAAGGGCGGTTTGGGCGCGAGGATTTCCACGAGGCGCGCGCAAGTCTTGTGCGTGCCACGCGCAAGATGGCGGCGATGCTGGGCGACCGCACCGCCGAGGGCTATGTGTTCCGAACCGACCTGCGGCTTCGCCCCGATTCGGGCGTCACACCCGTCTGCATGGCCATGGCCGCCGCCGAGACCTATTACGAGAGCCTTGGCCGCACATGGGAGCGCGCGGCGTGGATCAAGGCGCGGGCGGCCGCGGGCGACCGGGAAGCGGGCGCGCGGTTCATCGAGACGCTGCGGCCCTTTGTCTGGCGGCGGCACCTCGATTTCGCGGCCATCGACGACGCCCACAACATGCGGCTGGCGATCCGCGAGCATAAGGGGCTGGGCGGCACGCTCACCCTGGAAGGGCACAACATGAAGCTGGGCCGCGGCGGCATCCGCGAGATCGAGTTCTTCACCCAGACACGGCAGCTCATCGCGGGCGGGCGCGATGCCGACCTGCGGGTGCGCGGCACGGTCGAGGGGCTGGCGCGGCTGGCCGAAAAAGGCTGGGTGCCGCAGGAGGCGGCGGAGGCGCTGACCGCGCATTACCGCTTTCACCGCGAGATCGAACACCGCGTGCAGATGCTGCGCGACGCGCAGACGCATCTTTTGCCCACGACGCCCGAAGAGTTCGACCGCCTTGCCGCCTTCACCGGGCGTGACGTGGCGGAATTGCGCGCCGAGATCACCGAGCGGCTCTTGGCGGTCGATGACCTGATCGAGGGGTTCTTCCGGCAGGAGGCGACCGGTGCCGCGCCCGCGCCCGCTCCTGAAACCCAATTCGACGAGGAGGTGATCGCGCGCTGGCGCGGCTATCCGGCGCTGCGGTCCGAGCGCGCGCAACAGATCTTCAAGCGGCTGCGCCCCGAGATCCTTGCGCGGCTTGCCCGCGCCGCCAATCCGGCCGAGGCGCTTCTGGCCTTTGACGGGTTCCTGCGCGGGCTGCCTGCCGGTGTGCAGGTGTTCTCGCTCTTCGATGCCAATCCGCAATTGATCGACCTGCTGGTGGATATCGTCGGCACGGCACCTGCGCTCGGGGCTTATCTCTCGCGCAATGCCGCCGTGTTCGACGCGGTGATCGCGGGGGATTTCTTTGCGCCATGGCCGGGGCGCGCGGCGCTGGAGGCGGCGCTGGCGGAGGTCATGCGCGCCGAGGCCGATTACGAGCGCGCGCTCGATCAGGCGCGGCGCTGGCACAAGGAATGGCATTTCCGCGTCGGCGTGCATCACCTGCGCGGCCTCAGCGATGCCGGGACGGCGGCGGCGCACTATGCCGATCTGGCGGGTGCGGTGATCGGCGCGCTCTGGCCCATGGTGATCGCGCAGTTCGGCGAGAAGCACGGAGCGCCGCCGGGGCGCGGCGCGGTGGTGCTTGGCATGGGCTCGCTCGGGGCGGGGCGGCTCAATGCCGGGTCTGACCTTGATCTCATCGTGATCTATGACGCCGAAGGGGCGGACGGGTCGGACGGGCGCCGCCCGCTGGCACCCCGGCCCTATTATGCACGTCTCACGCAGGCGATGATCACCGCGCTGACCGCGCCCATGGCCGAGGGGCGGCTTTACGAGGTGGACATGCGCCTGCGCCCCTCGGGCAATCAGGGGCCGGTGGCGACAAGCTGGCCCGCCTTTCGCAGCTATCAGCAGGGCGAGGCGTGGCTCTGGGAGCATCTGGCGTTGACGCGGGCGCGGGTGATCTGCGGCGAGCAGAGCCTTGCGCGCGATGTCGAGGCGTTTCGCACAGGCCTTCTGGCGGGCGGGCACGCGCGGGGCGACGTGATCCGCGCCGTGGCCGAGATGCGCGCCCGCGTGGCCGGTGCCAAGCCGCCCGAGGGGGCGTGGGATGTAAAGCTCGGGCCGGGGCGGCTGATGGAGCAGGAGCTGGTGGCGCAGGCGGGCAACCTGCTGGCGGGGCAGGGCGCGCGCGATGTCGCGGCCGGGTTCGAGGGCGCTGTCGCAACCGGCTGGATGGATGCCGCGGATGGCGCAGCGCTGGGGCAGGCTTATGCGCTTTGCTGGCAGGTGCAGATGGTGGCGCGCCTCTTGAACGGTGCGGTGCTGGCCCCGGACCGGATCGGCGAGGGGGGGGCGGCGCTTGTCTTGCGTGAGAGCGGGGCAGAGAGCCTTGAGGCGCTGGAGCGGCGCTTGGGCGCGCTCTGCGGGGCGGCGGCCAAGGTCATCGACCGGGCGCTTGGGGAAAGGGAAGGCTAGGCCATGGCACGCGGCGAGGTGCATGACGCGAAAGGCCTCATCCGCGAGGCATATCGGATCGAGGGGATCGGACCGGGGGAATGCCGGTCTATCTTTCTTGACTGGGCGCTGGCGGTGCCCGAGGGCGAGGAGGTGCGCGGCGCACTGGAGGCGCTGATCGCCCGACACGCACCCGACCATCCCGATCATCCGATGACCGCCGTTCTGCGCGAGGGGCTGGAGAGCGCCGCGCGCCCGCGCCGCCGGGGAGGCTGGCGCTCGCGACCGCGCGACTGACCGGAGAGTCCCGCCGCTGGAATGCACCGGATTCGTCTAAAATGCGCCTTATTAGGCGCGCATCCACGGGGTGAGAAACAAGGCTCAGCCGATGGAGTATGACATGCGTATTGTGAAACTTGGTACCGCGCTGATGCTTGGCCTTGGCCTTGCGGCCTGTGCCAGCCCCGAAACAGCCAGCCGCAACGCACCGCTTGACGTGTTGCTGAGCGCGCCTGCCGCGCTTCCGATCCACGTGCAGGAGATCCGTGTTTCGGTGCCGAAATCGCTCAAGGTCTCGGAGGCCAACCGCTATTTGCCGTCGGGCGATATCGTTTGGCGCGAGGAAGCGCCCGGTGATCGGCACGCACAGGTCAAGGCCATCCTCGAGACGGCATTTGACCGAGGCGCGTCCAGCCTGCCGCAAGGCACGGTGCCGGTCGTGCTCGATGTGGAACTGGAGCGGTTTCACGCGCTGAGCGAGAAGGCGCGCTATACCGTCGGCGGACGGCACGGGATCAGGTTCAGCTATGTGCTGCGCGACGCCGCGACCGGTGCCGTGCTCACCGCGCCGAAATCCGTCGATGCCAGCTTTCGCGCGCTTGGCGGGCAAGAGGCCATCAACGCCGAACGCAAGGGGATCACGCAAAAGGTGCGCATCACCGAGCATCTGGCGCAGGTGATCCGCGAGGAGCTGTCCACCGGGGGAGGCGACCCGGCACAAGCGGTCGCCATGTTGCGCACGCTCAACCGTATCTGAGCTTTCCCAGCCCGCGCAAAGGGCCTAAAGGGGGCGGTATGACACCGCTCCCTTATCCCGTTATACGCCTCTTGCCCAAGACCGATGCCCGCGCGATCCGCCACGGCAGCCCCTGGGTATTCGACAACGAGCTTGTGATCGACCGCCGCACGCGCGCGCTGGCCCCCGGCACGATCGCCCTGCTGGAGGACAATGCGCGCGAGGCGCTTGGCGTGGTCGCGGTCAATCCTGCCTCGAAGATCATGGCGCGGATGCTCGACCGTGATCCGGCCGCGCGGATCGACCGTGACTGGCTCATCTCGCGCCTTGCCCGCGCCCATGCCCTGCGCGCGCGGCTCTTCGATGCCCCCTATTACCGCCTTGTCCATGCCGAGGCCGATGGCCTGCCCGGCGTGGTGATCGACCGCTTCGGCGATGTGGCGGTGATCCAGCCCAATGCCGCCTGGGCCGAGGCGCTCTTGCCCGATCTGGCCGCCGCCGTGCAGGCGGTGACGGGTGTGGCGCATGTGCTCAAGAACGCCTCGGGGCGCGCGCGCGCGCTTGAGGGTCTCGACGATGCAAGCGCGGTTCTGGCCGGCTCTGCGCCGGGCGGTCCGGTGCCGGTGGCGATGAACGGGGCCACCTATATGGCCGATCTGACAGGTGGTCAGAAAACCGGCCTCTATTATGATCAGCGCCCCAATCACGGCTTTGCCGCGCGGCTGGCGCAGGGGGCGCGGGTGCTCGACGTGTTCAGCCATGTGGGCGGCTTTGCGCTCGCCTGCCTTGCCGGGGGGGCGGATAGCGCGCTGGCGGTCGACGGCTCGCAGCCCGCGCTTGATCTGGCGGGCGAGGGGGCGGCGCGCATGGGGATGGCCGCGCGGCTCGAAATCCGGCGCGGCGATGCGTTCGAGGTGATGGAGGCGCTGGCGGCCGAAGGCGCGCGCTTTGACGTGGTGATCTGCGACCCGCCCGCCTTTGCGCCCTCGAAACCGGCGCTGGAGAAGGGCTTGCGCGCCTATGAGCGGGTGGCGCGGCTGGCGGCCGGTCTTGTGGCCGAGGGTGGGTATCTGGGCCTGTGCTCCTGTTCCCACGCCGCCGATCTGGCGCGGTTCCGCACCGCCTGCACCCGTGGCATCGGGCGCGCGGGGCGGGCGGGGGCGCTGATCCGCACGGGCTTTGCCGGACCGGATCATCCGCTGCATCCGCAACTGGCCGAATCGGGCTATCTCAAGGCGCTGTTCTTTCGCCTATGAAGGTGGTTCTGGACGCCTGCCTGCTCTATCCCACGGTGATGCGCGAGATGCTGCTGGGGGTGGCGGCGGCGGGGGCGTTTGATCCACTCTGGTCGCCGCGCCTGCTGGGAGAATGGCAGCATACGGCATCGCGGCACGGCCCCGAGGGGCGCGCGCAGGCCGAGGCCGAGGCCGCGCGCATGGCGGCGCGCTGGCCGCGTGGCTGCATCACCTGTCCGCCCGGTCTCGAGGCACGGCTCTACCTGCCGGACCCGGCGGATATTCATGTCCTGGCGGCCGCGGTCGCGGGTCATGCCGACGGTATCCTGACGCTGAATGCGCGCGACTTCCCGCGCAACATCCTGGCCGAGGAGGGGCTGTGGCGGGCCGATCCCGATGCGTTTCTGCACGGCATCTGGCAGGCGCAACCGGCGATGGTGGGCGGCGTGGCGGTGCAGGTGCTGGCGACCGCGCGGCACCTTTCGGCGCGGGAGTGGGAGATGCGCCCGCTTCTGAAAAAGGCGCGCCTGCCGCGTCTGGCCAAGGCGCTCGGATAGCGTCCGCGCCTCAGCCCGGCGGGCGGAGTGCGCCCTGAAGCATCTGCGCCAGTGCAAACAGGCGCTGTTCGATCAACACCGGCGTCTCGCAGAGATAGGTGATGGTGGTCTGCCGGTCGCTATAGATCGTCTGGTCCCAGTCGATCTGTTCCTCGAGCGCGTCGATCCGGTCGAAATCCGGGCTGTCGGAAGCCATGAGGCCCGTCATCTCGGCGCGCGCCGCCTTGACGCGCTCGGCCAGCGCAATCTGGCTGAGCGAAAAATTCTCGATCCCCTTGATCACATGCCCGCGACGGGTCGAGAGCGTATCGAACGCCTGCGCAAAGACCCGGCCAAGGATTTCCGGAGACCCGTCATGGCGGGCGGCAAAGCCGACGATCTCGGGGCGCAGCGCCTCGGGGTCGAGACGGCGCAGCGCAAGGCGCGCGGCCAACGCGTCGATCTCGGCCCGCAAAGCGGGATCGCCCGGCACCTCGTCGGGGATCGGATGGGGCCACATCAGCCCGACGGAGAGCGCGCCCACCTTGCGCTGGATGCAGGGCCATGTGGGATCGGAGAAATCCGCGGCCATGCCCGGCCCGGCGGCGATCATGCCTGCGAGCGCGAGCGCGGCCAGACGTCGGAGCGGGGCGGGGCAGGGTCCTTGTTTCATCGCGCAATCTCCTCTTGGTCTCACTATGCGGAAGCCTCGGTGCCCTGTCCACCGCGCGCACTACCTACCAAGGTCGCAATTGTTCGGCGCGCGGGCTCACTCGCATACTGCCGTGGACAGTGAGTGTATGGCGCGCCATCATCGGGCCATTGTCACACACTTGAAAACAAGAGGATCACATGAGAACGAGAGCGGCAGTTGCAGTGGAGGCAGGCAAGCCTCTGGAGATCATGGAGGTCAATCTCGAGGGGCCCCGCGCAGGCGAGGTTCTGGTCGAGATCAAGGCCACGGGCCTCTGTCATACCGACGAGTTCACCCGCTCGGGCGACGATCCCGAAGGGATCTTTCCCGCCATCCTCGGCCATGAGGGCGCGGGCGTGGTGGTTGAGCTGGGCGAGGGGGTGACGAGCCTTGAGGTGGGTGATCACGTCATCCCGCTCTACACGCCCGAATGCCGCGAATGCGACTATTGCCTCAACCCCAAGACGAACCTGTGTCAGTCCATCCGATCGACACAGGGTCAGGGCCTTCTGCCCGATGGCACGACGCGGTTTTCCATGCTCGACGGCACGCCCATTCATCACTACATGGGCTGCTCGACCTTCGCCAATCACACGGTTGTGCCGGAGATTGCGCTGGCCAAGGTGCGCAAGGATGCGCCCTTTGACAAGATCTGTTACATCGGCTGCGGCGTGACCACCGGCATCGGCGCGGTGATCAATACCGCCAAGGTGGAACTGGGCAGCACCGCAATCGTGTTCGGGCTGGGCGGCATCGGCCTCAATGTCATTCAGGGACTGCGGCTGGCGGGCGCGAAACAGATCGTCGGCGTCGATCTCAACCCCGGCAAGGTCGAGATGGCGACGCATTTCGGCATGACCGATTTCGTGAACCCCAAGCACGTGACGGGCGATCTGGTGGCGCATCTGGTGGAATTGACCGGGGGCGGCGCGGATTACACATTCGACGCCACCGGCAACGTGAATGTCATGCGCACGGCGCTCGAGGCCGCGCACAAGGGCTGGGGCGAAAGCGTCATCATCGGCGTGGCACCTGCCGGGGCCGAGATCAGCACACGGCCCTTCCAGCTTGTGACCGGCCGGGTCTGGCGCGGCACGGCGTTCGGCGGCGCACGCGGGCGCACCGATGTGCCCAAGATCGTCGACATGTACATGAACGGCATGATCGAGATCGACCCGATGATCACGCACAAGCTGACGCTTGACGAGATCAACCACGGCTTCGACCTCATGCACCGGGGCGAGAGCATTCGCGCGGTGGTGGAGTATTGAGCTTGGAAACCGTCTCCGAAAACCGAAGCTTCGGTGGTGTGCAGGGTGTCTACAGGCACCGCTCGGAGGTGTGCGATTGCGACATGACCTTCGGCCTCTACCTGCCGCCACAGGTCGCGGATGGCCCGGTGCCGGTGCTGTGGTATCTGTCGGGTCTGACCTGCACGCATGAAAATGCCATGGTCAAGGGCGGATTTCAGGAACATGCGGCGCGGCATGGGGTGGCGGTGATCTTTCCCGACACCTCCCCGCGCGGCGAGGGTGTGGCCGATGACGGGGCTTATGATCTGGGGCAGGGGGCGGGGTTCTATGTGAATGCCACCCGTGCGCCCTGGGCACCGCATTTCCGCATGTATGACTATGTCCTGGGCGACCTGCGTGGGCTGGTCATGGGCGCGTTTCCGCTGGCCGACCGGCACGGCATCACCGGCCATTCCATGGGCGGTCACGGCGCGCTCACGCTGGCGCTGCGCAACCCGGAGATGTTCAGCTCGCTCTCGGCCTTTGCCCCGATCGCGCATCCCACGCGCTCTGACTGGGGGCGCAAGCAGTTGGGTGCCTATCTCGGAGAGGATGAGAGCGCCTGGGCCGATCACGATTCCGTGCTGCTGCTGGAGGAGCGGGGCTGGAAGGGAGATATCCTTGTGGATCAGGGAACTGCCGACAACTTCCTTGATCTCTTGATGCCCGAGGCACTGGCCGGGGCGATGGCGAAGCGGCGGCAGGCGGGGCAATTCCGGCTGCAAGCGGGCTATGACCATTCCTATTTTTTCGTATCTTCGTTTGCCGCCGATCACGTCGCGTGGCATGCTGAACGCCTGACAGGCAAACAACCTCAGGGAGTGACTGAATGAAACGATTGACCATTGCCAGCTTTTGCCTTGCCGCCCTGCCGCTGATGGCTGCGGCAGAGGGCGATGCCGCTGCTGGCGAGAAGGTGTTCAACAAGTGCAAGGCCTGCCACATGGTCGGCGACGATGCCAAGAACCGCGTGGGTCCCGTGCTGACGGGGGTGGTGGGCCGCGCGGTCGCGTCGGTCGGGGATTTCAAATATTCCGACACGCTTACGGAAAAGGGCGCATCTGGCGCGGTCTGGACCGAGGAAGAGCTTGCTGCCTTCCTCACCAATCCGAAGGACTATGCCAAAGGAACAAAAATGGCGTTCCCCGGGCTGCGCAAGGAGGAAGAGCGCGCCGATGTGATCGCCTATCTCGCGACCTTCTCGCAGTAGGTCGCGGCGAGATTGCGGCGGCGGGGCGTTGGAGAGACCGGCCCGTCACCGTAAGCCAAGGACGGCCGTTTCCTGCGGAAACGGTCGTCACCTAACCGCGGCAGACCTGCCGCTGCTCAGGGAGGAGCAAGAATGAGAAAGCTCACGCTTTTGACCTCCGGGATCGCGCTTTGCACGGCCAGCATGGCCATGGCAAACGATGATCTCGTCGCCAAGATGAACGACCCCAAGCAATGGGTGATCCAGACCGGCGATTACAAGAACCAGCGTTTTTCGGAACTGGACCAGATCAACGCCGACAACGTGGGCAAGCTTCAGGTTGCCTGGACCTTCTCGACCGGCGTGCTGCGCGGGCATGAGGGCTCGCCGCTGGTGATCGGCGACACGATGTATGTGCACACGCCGTTCCCGAATATCGTCTATGCGCTCGATCTGGCCAATGAGGGCAAGATCATCTGGAAATACGAGCCGCGCCAGGATCCGGACGTGATCCCGGTGATGTGCTGTGACACCGTCAACCGCGGCGTCGCCTATGCCGATGGCAAGATCATCCTGCACCAGGCCGATACCAAGATCGTCGCGCTCAACGCGGATACCGGGCAGGTCGAGTGGGAGGCCACGAATGGCGATCCCTCCATCGGCGAGACCAACACCGCCACCGTTCTGCCCGTCAAGGACAAGGTCATCGTCGGCATCTCGGGCGGCGAATTCGGGGTTCAGGGCCATGTCACGGCCTATGATATCGCAACCGGCGAACGCCTGTGGCGCGCCTATTCGGTCGGCCCTGACGACCAGCTTCTGTTCGATCCTGAAAAGACCACCGCGCTCGGCAGGCCCGTCGGCCCAGACAGCTCGCTCAACAGTTGGGAAGGCGATCAGTGGAAGATCGGCGGCGGCACCACCTGGGGCTGGTATTCGGCCGATCTGGAAGAGAACCTCTTCTATTACGGCTCGGGCAACCCCTCGACCTGGAACCCGGCGCAGCGTCCGGGCGACAACAAGTGGTCGATGACCATCTTCGCGCGCGACATCGACACGGGCGAGGCGAAATGGGTCTACCAGATGACGCCCCATGACGAATGGGATTACGACGGCGTCAACGAGATGATCCTGACGGAACAGGAGATCAACGGCGAGAAGCGCAAGCTGCTCACCCATTTCGACCGGAACGGTCTTGGCTACACGCTCGACCGGGTGACGGGCGAGTTGCTCGTGGCCGAGAAATTCGATCCGGCGGTGAACTGGACCACGGGCGTCGATATGGACCCCAATTCGGCCACCTTCGGGCGTCCGGCGGTGGTGGCGCAGTATTCGACCGCGCAGAACGGCGAGGACGTGAACTCCACCGGCATCTGTCCGGCGGCGCTTGGCTCCAAGGACCAGCAGCCGGCGGCCTATTCGCCCCGGACGGAAACGTTCTACGTGCCCACCAACCATGTCTGCATGGATTACGAGCCGTTCCGCGTGAGCTATACCGCCGGTCAGCCCTATGTGGGCGCGACGCTGGCGATGTATCCTGCGCCGGACAGCCATGGCGGCATGGGCAACTTCATCGCCTGGGACAATATCGAGGGCAAGATCAAGTGGTCAATCCCCGAGAAGTTCTCGGTCTGGTCGGGCGCTCTGGCCACGGCGGGCGACGTGGTGTTCTACGGCACGCTCGAAGGTCATCTCAAGGCCGTGCACGCCGAGACGGGCGAGGAGCTTTACCGCTTCAAGACGCCCTCGGGCATCATCGGCAACGTGATGACCTATGAGCAGGGCGGCAAGCAGTATGTCGGCATCCTGTCGGGTGTCGGCGGCTGGGCCGGGATCGGCCTTGCGGCGGGTCTGACCAATCCTAATGACGGTCTGGGTGCCGTGGGCGGCTATGCCGCGCTCAGCGACTATACCGCTCTGGGTGGTCAGTTGACCGTATTCGCCCTGCCTGACTGATCGGGCCTGAAACCGGAACGGCGCGGGGGCGCATCACCCCCGCGCCGCTTCTCCAAGACCAGACAGAGGACAGCATGACATTCATTCCACGGCTTCTCGCCGCCGGGCTGGCAGTGGCTCTAGGCACCGCCGCCACCGCGCAGGACAACATCACTGCCGCCTATGACGAAGGCGGGCGCTACTTCACCGAGGACGACATCCCGACCTTCAACGTGGCCGAGGATGGCACCGTGGACTGGCTCACCTTCTCGGGCTTCCGCCGCTACCACTCGGAATGCCATGTCTGCCACGGCCCCGATGGCGAGGGCTCGACCTATGCGCCCGCGCTCAAGAAATCGGCCCTGAGCATGGATTACTACGATTTCGTCGATGTCGTGGTGAACGGACGCGTGAATGGCAATTCGGTCATGCCGCATTTCGGCGATAATCGGAACGTCATGTGCTATCTTGACGATATCTACGTCTATCTCAAGGCGCGCGGCACCGATGCCGTGGCCCGTGGACGCCCTGCGAAGAAGGATGCCAAATCCGATGAGATCGCCGAGGCGGAACATGCCTGCATGGGCTGAGCCGCTACGCCGTCTGGCGGCAGGTCTCGTGCTGAGTGCGGGGCTTGCGGCAGGCGCGCAGGCGCAGACCTCCGATCTGGTGGCGGCGGACGCGCTGCGCGTCTGCGCCGATCCGGCCAACGCGCCGATGTCGTCCAAAGATGGCACGGGTTATGAAAATGCGCTGGCCGAACTGATCGCGGAAAAACTTGGCGTGCCGGTCGCTTACGAGTGGTATCCGATGTCCACCGGCTTTATCCGCAACACGCTGCGCGACAAGAAATGCGATATCGTGATCGGTTTCGCGCAGGGGCACGAGCTTGTGCTCAACACCAATCACTACATGACCTCGGTTTATACCTTGATCGTGCCGGAAGGCGGCGATCTGGCCGGGGTCGAGACGCTGGCCGATCCGCGCCTCAAGGGGCGGCGCATCGGTATTGTCGCGGGCACACCGCCCGGTGGCCATCTGGCGCGGCACGGGCTGATTGCGCGCGCCAAACCCTACCCGCTGGTGGTGGACCGCCGCTATCAAAGTCCGGCGCAGGACATGCTGGCCGATCTGGAGGCGGGCGAGATCGACGCGGCGATCCTCTGGGGGCCTTTGGGAGGGCCGCTGGTCAAGCAGTCGCATCCCGGCCTCAAGGTCATTCCGCTGGTGGGTGAGGAGGGCGCGCCGCGTCTCTTCTATCGCATCACCATGGGCGTGCGGCAGGGCGAGAAGGTCTGGCAGCGCAAGCTCAATTCGCTGATCCGCCGCCATCAGGGCGAGATCGACGCGCTGCTGCATGAGGCGGGCGTGCCGCTCGCCAATGACATGGGCACGGCGCTGGTGGGGCCGGGGCAATGAGACACGCGGCCTTTCTCGCCGTGCTGCTGGCGTTTTCGGTCACGGCGGTGGCGCAGGGTGTGCGTGCGCCCGAGAGTTACCGGATGGAGAATTACCGCGCGCCGGTGCCCGATGATCTGCCGGGTGCGACGGTCCTGACGGCCGAAGAGGCGCGGGCGCTCTGGTCCGGGGGGGCGGTCTTTGTCGATGTCCTGCCGCGCCCGCCCAAGCCCGCCAATCTGCCCGCAGGCACGATCTGGCGCGAAAAACCGCGCCCCTCGATCCCCGGCGCGACGTGGCTGCCGAATGTGGGCTACGGCGCGATTGCGGATGAGACGGAGGCGTATTTCAAGGCCGGTCTGGACAGGGCAACGGGCGGCGATGTGGCCGCGCCGCTGGTGATCTTCTGCCTCGCCGATTGCTGGATGTCGTGGAACGCCGCGCGGCGCGCGATGGAGTATGGCTATACCAATGTCCATTGGCTGCCCGAGGGCACCGATGGCTGGGCGGCGGCGGGCTATCCGCTGGAGGAGGTGGAGCCCGAACCGGGCTACTGATCGCGCGCGATGAACGCGCCAAAGGCGCGCGGGCCGTCGCAGGTCTCTATCTCGGCTATGGTATCCAGCGTTGCGGCGTCGATCACGCTCAGCGTGTTGGAGAACCAGTTGGCGACCGCGATGCGCCCGTCGCCGGTGCTGTCCACCCCCTCGGGATACTCGCCCGTATCGAGCGTGGCGACGGGGGCGAGGGTGTCGAGGGCGATGACGCTCAGCGTTTCGGCATATTGGTTGGTGACGAAGGCGCGGCCCGTCGCAAAGGCCACCCCATAGGGGCGCGCGCCGACCGGGACTGTGGCAAGGGGGGTGCCGGTCTCGGGGTCAAGCACGGTGACATCATCGCTGCCGACATTGGCCACGAAGAGCCGCCCGTCGGGGGCAAAACGCAGGCCGAAAGGCCGGGTGCCAACGGGTGCCCGCCAGAGCGGCGCGAGGGTGATCGCGTCAAAGACCGAGACCCGGTCGGCATCGCGCTCGGCGGCGGCGAGGAAACGGCCACCCGATGACAGATCCAGCCCCGCCGGGGCGGCCCCGGTGGCCAGATCGCTCAGCGGCGCGAGCGTCGTGGCATCAAGCACCCGCACCCGCGCCTCATACCAGTCCGACACGAACACCCGCCCGCGCGCCGCATCGACGGCAATCCCGATGGGGCCGCCGTCCAGCACCACCTCGGCCAGAAGCGCGCCCGAAAGGGTATGGCGGCGCACGGTCTTGGCGTCGGTGGCGACGGTATAGACGGCCCCCCCCGCCACCGCCACGCCCGCAGGTTTGCCGGGCAGCGGCCAGCGGGCCACCTCCGTCAGCGCGGCCAGGTCAATCACCGAGAGCGTGTCGCCGCTCTGGCAGGTGACATAGGCCATGTCCGCCCCAGCCGGTGCGGCGAGGGCCACGAGTGCCAGCGCCCTAGCTGCCCGGCGCACCGAACCGCTCGATCAGCGCATCCATCCCCGCCTGATAGACGCCGGTCACGGCGGCAATCGCGGCCTCGTCGTTCAACTCGGCGGGCGGATCGTTGTTGGGATAGCCGCGATAGAACGCGCCGCGCCATTCCACGACCGAGCCGCCGCCGTCGCGCGGCCTGACCGTCAGATGCGCGGAATAATTGGTGACCGGCAGCACTGCCACATCCACCTCGGTGATGCGGTAGGAATAGGTCATCTTGTCCGCGTCGTATTTGTAAAGCTCTTCGTCGATGGTCGGGCCGCCCTCGCCACCCAGAACAAGCCGCCGCGTGGCGTCGATGGCGTTGCCGTTCTCGCCGGTCGAGCCATGCACCGCCGGGTGCCAGCTCATGTCCTGGAAATTGCCGATCGCGGCCCAGACTTCCGCCGGTTCGGCGGCCAGTTCAGCCGTGACCGTCACCTTTTGCCGCGTCGGGCCATGGGCGAGCGCCAGCGACGGGAGCGCAATCGCCGCCGCCGCCATCAGGAACAGACGTCTTTTCATTTTTCCTCCTCACGAAAAATGCGGTTCTTCAGGATGTAGCGCATACCGCGCTGCCAGCTTTCATCGGTGTTCGAGCGGATATCGACAACACCGCCGCGCACCAGATCGCCGGTCGCGGCGTCGCGCAGTTGCAGGTTCATGGCGAGGATGAGGTTGGAGACCTTGTGCACCTCGCCCACCAGCGAGAAATCCGCGCCCAGTTTGGTGGCCATGCGCGTGTCGCAGCCATAGCATTTGGCCGGGTTCACGATGCGGTCAAGATCGGCCTGCACCGGGGAGATATCCACCAGATCAAAGCCTTCGGCGGCAAAGCGGTCGCGCACGATCTCTTCCAGCATGGCGATCCGGGCGGCCTGTGCCGGGTCCGCGCCTTGCGTCTGGTTTTGCAGGGACTCGTCGAGCAGGGTGAGGCCGAAAAACGCCACCCTCTCGCCTGCGGCCGCTGCCGAGGCGAATCCAAGAAACACTAATGTTATCAGCCTCATGGCGCACTCTTATAAAATAAGAATCGAGCTTTAGAATCGGCTTGATAAGGTGAGTCTTGCAACCCGGACAAAGGTCGCGGGTGTCTCGGGAGAAACCCGCGTGCATCCTGGCAGAGGTGCGCAACGGGCAAGGGAGGAACGAATGTCAGGCTTGAGACAGGCGCTTCTTGCGCTCTCCATTCTTATTCTAACAGGACAGGCGGCCCATGCGGTCGAGGTGCGCGCAGCCGTGCTGCGGGTGGAGTATCCGCGCCTGCTGCCGGTCTCGCGCCACGATCTGCGCGCGGACGATATCGGCTTTGCGGGTGCTGTGCTGGCGGATGAGGATAACGGCACCACGGGCCGGTTTCTCGGGCACGGCTATTCAACCACCACTCACGCCGCCCTGCCCGAGGAGGCCGATGCCGCGCTTGACGCGATCCTTGCCGATGGCGTGCGCCTTGTCGTGGTGCAGGCCGGGGGCGCGGACCTCTTGCGCCTTGCGGATCGGGCGGCGGAGGCGGGGGCGCTTGTCTTCAACGCCTCCGCCCCCGAGACCGAATTGCGCGATACCGAGTGCCGCGCCAACCTCATGCATATCGCCCCCTCCAACCAGATGCTGGCCGATGCGGTGGCGCAATTCGCGGTGTGGAAGAAATGGCGCGAGTGGCTCCTTGTGACCGGTTCCAACCCCGCCGACCAGGCCCTGGGCGAGGCCTTCCACCGCGCGGCGGGCAAGTTCGGGGCCAAGCTGGTCGAAGAGCGGGTGTTCGAGGATACCGGCGGCAGTCGGCGCACCGATTCGGGGCATGTTCTGGTGCAGCGCCAGTTGCCGCTTTTCATGCAGGGGGCACGGGCGCATGACGTGGTGATTGCCGCCGACGCCACCGATTATTTTGCCGGATACCTGCCCTATCACCTCTGGACGCCGCGCCCGGTGATGGGATCGGGCGGGCTGCGGCCCGTCTCGATGCACGCCGCGCACGAGGCCTGGGGCGCAACGCAGTTCCAGACCCGTTTCGAGAAGCTGACACAGCGCCGCGTGGCGCCCGAGGATTACAACGTCTGGCTGGCGCTGCGGGTGATCGGCGAGGCGGTGACGCGCACCGGATCGGCAGAGCCTGACACGATCCGCGCCTACGCGCTCTCGGATGCGTTCGAACTGGCCGCGTTCAAGGGGCAGAAGGTCACGTTCCGCGACTGGAACGGGCAATTGCGCCAGCCCATCCTGCTCTATGACGGCTGGACCACGGTGAGCGTCAGCCCGCAGGAGGGCTTTCTGCATCAGGTCTCGCCGCTTGATACGCTGGGGCTGGACCGCCCCGAATCCGCCTGCACCGCTTTCAACTGACGGAGACGCGCATGAAAACCCTGTTGCTCAGCACCGCCCTTGTGGCCCTTGGCCTGTCCCCGGCGATGGCCGGCAAGGCCTTTGTCTCGAACGAGCGCGGCAATACGATCACCGTGATCGACACCGACACATGGGAGGTGCTGACCGAGTTTGCCGGCGGCAACCGTCCGCGCGGCATCACCGCAAGCCCCGATGGCAAGAAGCTTTATGTGTGCGCTTCGGATGACGATCTGGTGCGCGTTTTCGACACCGAAACCTACGAGGAATTGCCCAGCCTTCCCTCGGGGCCGGACCCGGAACTGTTCATCCTCGAAGAGAACGGCAAACGGCTCTACATCGCCAACGAGGACGACAACCTTGTCACCGTGACCGATACCGAGACGCGCACCATCCTCGCGGAGATCCCCGTGGGGGTAGAGCCCGAGGGCATGGGCATCAGCCCCGATGGCAGGTTCGTGGTCAACACCTCCGAGACCACCAACATGGCGCATTTCATCTCGACCGAGGATTACGAGATCAAGCACAACGTGCTGGTCGATCAGCGCCCGCGCTACGCGCAATACACGGCCGATGGAACGCGGCTTTATGTGTCATCCGAAATCGGCGGCACGGTGACGGCGATGGATATTGCCCCCGACGGCACACCCACGGTGGTGGGCAAGATCAGTTTCGAGGTGCCGGGCGTGCAGCCCGAATGGCTGCAACCGGTGGGCGTCAAGGTGACAGAGGACGGTGCCCGCGTCTTTGTCGCGCTGGGGCCCGCCAACCGCGTCGCGGTGGTGGACGGACAGAGCCTTGAGGTTCTGGATTACATCCTCGTGGGGCAGCGCGTCTGGCAGCTCGATTTCACGCCTGACCAGAAATACCTGCTCAGCACTAACGGCAATTCCAACGACATCACCGTGATCGACGTGGCCGCCGAAAAGGCGATCCGCTCGATCCCGGTGGGGCAGGCGCCCTGGGGCGTCGTGACCATCGACTGACCGACAACCGGAAAGGGAGACGAGAGATGAAAAAAATTCTGACCGCCTGCGCGCTGGCCCTGCTGGCCGCACCCGCGGTCCCCATGGCCACAACGCCCGCCCATGCCGCGCCGCTCTGCGACAATCTGGGCTTTGCCGGGCTTCTGGCCAAGTGTAACCGGGGCGAGACGATCCACCTGACGCTGGCTTCGGGTCAGCCTCTGGGCGAGGATCATGTCCTCGAATCGGGGGCCTATTACAAGCTTGAGATCACTGCCGACGGCTCGGCGGAACTGGCCGTGTCGGGCCCGGATTTCTTTCGCGCCATCTGGATGAACGAGATCGTGATCAACAGCATCGAAATCCGCCCGATGGCCATCGATTCGATCGAATTCGACAAGGCGGGCACGGTGGAATTGTCCTTCATCGCCATCAAGCCGGGCCGCCATGTCCTGCGTATCCCCGGCTCGACCGGCGAAAGCCAGCAAGTGACGTTTTCCATCCAGTAACCATGAGGAATCTGCCATGAAACACCTGATGACACTTGCCCTTGCCGGGCTTTTGGCCGTGCCCGCGTTCGCGGCGCACCAAGACGACCACCCCGATGCCGAGACCATCGCGACGATCGAGGCGCTGCTGGCCGATATGAACTGCCAGATGGACCCCGACGATATCGAACTGGACGATGGCGGCTATGATCTTGACGATGTGATCTGCGAGGGCGGCAAGCAGTTCGACATCAAGCTCAACGCCGATTTCGAGGTAATCGAGCAACGTGCGGAATGATCCGGGCCACGCGCGGGCAGGGGGGCTTTTGCCCTCCCGCCGCCTGTTTCTGGGGCTGCCGTTTTTGCTCGGCTGGCCCGCATTTGCGCAGGAGCGGCCCGTGATCCGCGCCGCCGTGCTGCAAATCGGCACGGTGAACTGGGAATTGCAGACCATCCTGCGCGAGGGACTGGACGCAAAGCACGGCTTTCGCCTCGAGGTGCAGGGCTATGCCGACGGCACCGCCGCGCATCTGGCGGTGGAGGGGGGGGCGGCCGATCTGGCGGTGAGCGACATGATCTGGCTGGCGCGGCAGCGGGTGGCGGGGCGCGACTATGTGATGATCCCCTATTCGCGCGCCGTGGGCGGGCTTGTCGTGCCGGGGGACAGCATGGCGCAGGGGCTGGCGGACTTGCGCGGCACCAAGATCGGCATTGCGGGCGGGCCGCTCGACAAGTCATGGCTGATCTTGCGCGCCTATGCGCAGGCGCAGTACGGCATGGATTTGCAGGCCGAGACCGAACAGGTCTATGGCGCGCCGCCGCTCATCTACAAATCGGCCCTGCGCGGCGGCTATGGGGGGGCGGTGAATTTCTGGCATTTCCTGGCGCGGATGCGCGCGGGCGGGATGCGTGATCTGGTCTCGGTGGCGCAGGCGGCGGGCGCGCTCGGGCTTGACCCCGAGACGCCGCTGATCGGCTACTACCTCAAGGAAAGCTATCTTGCCGCCCATCCCGGTCTTGCGCAGGCATTCTACGATGCCAGCCGCGAGGCGAAAGAGGTTCTGGCCCGCTCCGATGCCGCGTGGGAGGCGCTGCGCCCGCTGATGGGGGCCACGCAGGACGCGGAATTCGCCGCCCTGCGCGCGGGCTGGCTGGACGGTGTGCCGCGACGTGGGCCGGTCAATCCGGCAGGCGCGCGCGCGATGCTGGCGCTCATGGCGGAACTGGGCGGCGCGGCGCTGATGGGGCCGGTGCGCGACCTGCCAGAGGGGCTTCTTGCCGATGTCACCTGAGGGGCGCGGCACGACCGCACTCTCGCTTGCGGCGCTTCTGGGCCTCTGGATCATCGCCGCGCTGCTGACCGGGGACGCGATGATCCTGCCCGCGCCGTGGGATCTGGCCGCGCCCTTCCTGCAAGAGGTTCGCAGCGGCGAATTGTTCCGCCATCTTGCGGCAACGCTGGGGCGCGTGATCGCGGCCTTCGTGCTGGCGATGGGGATCGGCGTGGCGCTTGGCCTTGTCATGGGGCGCTCGGCGCGGGCCGATCGCTGGCTCGATCCGTGGCTGGTGGTGTTTCTCAACCTGCCCGCGCTGGTGGTGATCGTGCTGTGCTATCTCTGGATCGGGTTGACCGAGGTGGCCGCCATCCTTGCCGTCAGCCTCAACAAGATCCCCAATGTCGCCACCCTGCTGCGCGAGGGCGCGCGCGCGCTCAGCCCCGATCTCGATGCCATGGCGCGGGTCTATGCGATGCCCGCGCGCACCCGGCTGCGCCATGTCATCCTGCCGCAACTGGCCCCCTATATCGCGGGGGCGGCGCGGTCAGGCGTGGCTCTCATATGGAAGATCGTGCTGGTGGTGGAGTTTCTTGGCCGCTCCAACGGGATTGGCTTTCAGATCCACATGTATTTTCAGCTTTTCGATGTGGCGATGGTGCTGGTCTATGCGCTGTCGTTCATCGCCGTGATGCTGGCGGTGGAATGGCTGGTGTTGCAACCATGGGAGGCGCGCGTGCGGCGCTGGCGCACGGCATGACCGATGTGGCGATCCGTGCCAAGGCGTTTGGCGGCACCCCGGTGCTGGGGCCGGTGGCGTTTTCCATCGCGGCGGGCGAGGTGGTGGCCATCCTCGGCCCCTCAGGCATCGGCAAATCCACGCTTTTGCGGATCGTGGCCGGGATCGACCGCGATTACGAGGGGGAGGTGACCCGCCCCGACCGCCTTGCCATGGTGTTTCAGGAGCCGGTGCTTCTGCCGTGGCGCTCGGCGCGTGACAATCTGCGGCTGGTCCATCCGGGTCTGAGCGAGAGCGACGCAGAGGCGGCGCTTGACCGCGTCGGGCTGGGCGACAAGGCGGCGGCCTTTCCGGGGCAGCTCTCGCTTGGGCAGCAACGGCGGCTGGCGCTGGCGCGCGCCTTTGCCGGGCGGCCCGAATTGCTGATCCTCGATGAGCCGTTCGTGTCGCTCGACGCGGCCACCGCCGAGGCGATGCTCGCCCTCACCGAGAGCCTGATCGCCGAAGCGCGGCCCGCCACGCTTCTGGTCACCCATTCCGAGGTTGAGGCGGCGCGGCTGGCCACGCGCATCCTGCGCCTCTCGGGGCGACCTGCGACCCTTGCGGGGGACGCAACGCCGGGGCAGGGTGGGACGAATGAGACGGGGGAGGGGCATGGCCGAGCTTGAGGTCAGCGGGTTGCGCTATCGCTACGGTGCGAAACAGGCGCTTGACGGGGTGGGGTTTGCCCTGCCGCGTGGCACCTTCTGCGCATTGCTGGGTCCCAATGGCGCGGGCAAGTCGACGCTGGTCTCGTGTCTCACCCGGCTTCTGGTCGCGCCCGAGGGGCGCATCACCATCGCCGGGCACGACCTGCAAACCGCGCCGCGCCGGGCGCTTGGCGCGCTTGGCGTGGTGTTTCAGCAACCGACGCTTGATCTGAGCCTGACGGTGCGGCAGAACATGGCCTATTTCGCTGCCCTGCACGGCCTGCCGCGCAAGGGCCTCGATGCGCGCATCGACGCGGCGCTGGCGCGGCTTTCGATGGCCGAGCGCGCGCATGAGAAGGTCGGCGCGCTCAATGGCGGGCACCGGCGGCGGATGGAACTGGCGCGCGCGCTGCTGCATGAGCCGCGCGTCCTGCTTCTGGACGAGCCGACCGTGGGGCTTGACGCCGCCGCGCGCGCCTCGATCGTGGCGCAGGTGCACGATCTGGCCGATGAGGGGCTGGCGGTGCTCTGGACCACGCACCTGACCGACGAGGTGCGCGACAGCGACCGGCTTCTGGTGCTGCATCAGGGGCGTATCCTGGCCGATGGGGTGACGCGGGACATACGGGGCGGGCAGCCGCTGGCCGAGTGGTTCCTGACGCACACGGAGGCCGTGACATGAGCGCGTATCTCGGTGTCATGCGCGCGATCATGGCGCGCGAATTCCTGCGTTTCGTGCATCAGCGCGAGCGGTTTCTGGCGGCCCTTGTGCGCCCCCTGGTGTGGCTGGTGGTCTTTGCCGCCGGGTTCCGGGCCGCACTCGGCCTCTCGATCATCCCGCCCTACCAGACCTATATCACCTACGAGACCTATATCGTGCCGGGGCTCTGCGCGATGGTGCTGCTTTTCAACGGCATGCAAAGCTCGCTCAGCCTTGTCTATGACCGCGAGATGGGGTCGATGCGGCTCTTGCTCACCAGCCCCTTTCCGCGCGGCTGGCTGCTTTTCTGCCGCCTGCTCGGGGCGACATTGATTTCGGTGCTTCAGGTCTATGCCTTTCTGGGCGCGGCGGCGCTTTTCGGCGTCACCCTGCCGGGCTGGGGCTATGTCGCCGTCTTGCCCGCGCTCATTCCCGCCGGGCTGATGCTGGGGGCGCTCGGGCTGGTTCTGTCGAGCTTCATCAAGCAGTTGGAGAATTTCGCGGGGGTGATGAATTTCGTCATCTTCCCGATGTTTTTCCTCTCCTCGGCGCTCTACCCGCTCTGGCGCATGGCCGAAAGCTCGGAGATCCTGCACGATATCAGCGCCGCCAACCCGTTTACCCACGCGGTCGAACTCATTCGATTTGCGGCCTATCTGCAATTGAATTCGGGCGCTCTCTTGTGGGTTCTGGGCTGGGCCACGGCGCTCGGGGCGCTGGCGATCTGGGCCTATGATCCGGGCCGCGCGCTCATGCGGCGCAAGGGGTAGCGGCGATGGCTCAGGTGAGGGCCCGGCAGCGCCAGCGGCTGATGCGCAATTCCGGGTGCAACTCGCTCCAGCGGGCAAGTTCGGGCTGGGCTGCGGCCATGCAGCGCGCGGGCGTCATATCCCCGAATATCAGGCGTTGTTCATTGCACTCCGTCGGGTTGACGGACAGACAGACGATGAAAAGCAATTCGACCATGACGAGACTTCTTCTTGCTGAGACTGACAGCCTAGCGCGTGGCGTGTCAAAGTCACCCCCGGCGCGTCGATGTCGCGGGCGGTCATGACGGGGCGCGCCACCTCGCTCAAGGCGCGGCTCGGGATCGGGGCGGCGATCCTTGGCGGGCTGACGCTCTTGGCCGCCGCGATCTTTTACATCGGCCTCATGCGCGTGGCCGACAGGCTTGATGCGGCGCTTGGCACCGAGGCGCGGCTGGCGCGCTACTCGACCCTCTCGCGCGAGGTGTCGACCTTTCTCGTGATCGCCACCGAAACGGTGCAGTCGGGCCAGCCGCCGGACGTGCGCGCCGAGCGGCTGGAGCCGGTGGCCGCGACGCTGGGGCGGACCTTCGCCTTGCTGCGCGGCGATCTGGAACGGGCGGTGGCGTTGGCCGAGGGGCTGGATGCGCAATCGCGGCAGGCCACGCAATCGCTGGGGCTGGCGCGGATGGAGGCGCTTTTGCAAAGCACGCTGGCCGCGCTGCGCTCGGAGGAGGGGGACGTGGCCACGCTGCGCGCCCATCTCGACACCTTCGCGGGCCGCTTCGATCCCTTGCTCAATCAGGCGGTGCAGGCCGAGGTGCTCTTTCGCAACGAGGCGCTGGCGGGCATCGACAGGTTGCGGCGCGCCCTCAGCCTTGCGGCGGTGATCATCGGCGGGCTGAGCCTGCCGCTGGTCGCGGGGTTCTATCATTTGCTCATCCGCCCGCAATTCCGCCGACTTGACCGGCTGCGCGCGGCGGCGCGCGAGATCGGGCAGGAGAATTTCGCCGTGGTGCTGCCCGCGGGCGAGGGCGACGAGATCGGGCAGATCTATTCCGAGACCGGGCGCATGGCGCGCGCGCTGGCACTGCGGCGTGACGAGGTGCGCAGCGAATGGGCGCACCTCAACGAGACCATCGCCGCGCGCACCGAGGCGTTGCGCGCCGCCAACACCCGGCTCGAGGAAGTGGACGAGAACCGCCGCCGCTTCTTTGCCGATATCAGCCATGAATTGCGCACGCCGCTCACCGTGATCCTGACCGAGGCGCAGATCGGCCGGCAGCAAAGCGCGGGCGAGGCGCGCGCGGCCTTTGCCACCATCGAGGCGCGCGCGGCGCGGCTCAACCGGCGGATCGACGATCTGTTGCGCGTGGCCCGTTCCGACAGCGGGCAACTGGCGCTTGATCCGGTGGCGGTGCCGCTCGCGCGCATCGCATCGGAGGCGGTGGCCGAAATGCGCGCCGAGATCGACACGGCGGGGCTGGTGCTCGATCTGGGCCCGGTGCCCGAGGGCGCGGTGATCTGTGATGCGAACTGGGCGCGGCAGGTGGTGGTGGGGCTGATGCGCAACGCGATCCGCCATGCGCGGGACGGCGGGCGCCTGGCGCTGCGCGGGATGGCGGAGGGGGGTCGCGCGGGGCTGTCGGTGATCGACAATGGCCCCGGCATCGCGCCAGAGGATCAGGCGCGCGTTCTGGAACGGTTCGCGCGCGGGGAGCGCGGGCGCGCCGAGGGGTTCGGCATAGGGCTGGCGCTGGCGCGGTGGGTGGTCGAGGCGGAAGGCGGCGAGATGCGGCTCAGAAGCCCCGTGCCAGAGGCCGAGGCGCTTGGCGATGCGCCGGGGCTGTGCATCACCGTGCTTTGGCCGCAGGGGTGATGCGCGCTCGCGCTACACCGCGCCCTCCCGCTCGGGCATCCGGCGATAGACCAGCGGGGCCTCGGCATCGGCGGCATAATCCACCGCCTGCGCACGGATGCGCGCATGATGGGGGGATTTGCCGCAGACCGGATCGGTCGCCGCCGCATCCCCCACCAGCGCCATCGCCTGACAGCGGCAGCCGCCGAAATCGACCTCGCGGCGTTCGCAGCTTTGACAGGGCTCCTGCATCCAGCCGGTGCCGCGATAGGCGTTGAAGGCGGCACCCTCATACCATATCTCGCGCAGGGGCCGGTCGGTCACGCGGTCGAACACCAGATGCGGGATGGTCTGCGCCGCGTGACAGGGCAGCACCAGCCCCTCGGGTGTCACGTTGAGGCCGGTCGTGCCCCAGCCGCCCATGCAGCGCTTGGGGAGGTCCTCGTGATAATCGGCGGGCACATAGTCGATCACCAGCCGCCCCTTGAGCCGCGCGCGCGCCTCCGTGACGATGCGCGTCGCCTCGCGCGCCTGATCAAGCGTCGGCATGAGCGCGGCGCGGTTCTCGATCGCCCAGCCGTGAAACTGCACGGTGGCCACCTCCATCCGCCGCGCGCCCATCTCGAGCGCCATGTCGATGGCGCGGGGCAACTGGTGCAGGTTGCGCCGGTGCAGCACCGCGTTGAGCGTCAGCGGAAAGCCCACCTCTGCCACCCATCCGGCCACCTGCATCTTGCGCGCAAAGCCGCCGCGATAGCCGCCGATCTCGTCGGCGGTGGCCGGGTCGGTGCCCTGAAGCGACAGTTGCACATGATCGAGGCCCGCCGCGTCCAGTTCGCGCAAGCGCCGCTCGGTCAGGCCGATGCCGGAGGTGATCAGGTTGACATAAAGCCCCGCTTGCCGCGCCGCCGCGACCAGATCGACCAGATCGCGGCGCGAGGCAGGCTCGCCCCCCGAAAGGTGAAGCTGCAACACGCCCAGATCGGCGGCCTGCCGAAAGATGTCGGCCCAGGTGGCGGTGTCCATCTCGCGCTCCTGCCGCGTCAATTCCAGCGGGTTCGAGCAATAGGGGCAAGCCAGCGGGCAACGATGCGTGACCTCGGCCAGCATGGCGATGGGGGGGCGCACGGTGCTCATGGCCGCACGTCCAGAAAACGGCGCGCGCGCAAGGCGTCGAGAAAGCCCGCGCTGTCCTCGGCGATCTGCGTGGCGGGCGCGTTATAGCGGTCGGCCAGCGTCTGCGTGATCTCGCCGAAGCTGCGCGCTCCATCGACTTCACTGAGGATCGCGTGACCGGTGGCGTCAAGCGTGATCGCGCGTTCGGGCGCGAGGAGCACCCAGGCCTCGCGCACCCGGTCGAAATGCAGCCGCACGCCGCGCGGCAGGGCGGGGATCTCCTCGGGGGCCATCACGCGGCCCTCTCGGACAGCAGCCCCTCGCCGGGCTGCCAGGCACCGGGCGGGATTTCGGCGGGGGTGACATAGGCGTGATGCAGCGCGTCAAGCTGGGCCCAAAGGACATCGGTCTTGAATTCGAGGGCTGCGGCGGCGGCGTCCTGCTTCTCGGCGGTGTCGGCATGGTCGAGCACCCAGGCGAGACCAAAGGCCACGTCCTTCGGGGCCTCGGTCAGCCGTTTGCGGAAATAGGACAGGGCGGCATCATCGGCGAAAGCGTAATTGGCCAGCAGGCCCTCGATCCGCTCGGCATGGATTTTCGGCGCGAAAAGCTCGGTCAGCGAGGCGGCGACGGCCTCGAGCAGCGGGCGTTCGCGCACGAAGCGCGTGTAGGCATCGCAGGCAAAGCGCGTGGCGGGCAGCACGCCCTTGCGGGAGGCCACGTAATCGGGGTCGAGCCCCACCGCCTCGGCCAGCCGGAGCCAGCGGCGGATACCGCCCTCATTCCCGGCGGTGCCATCGTGATCCTCGATCCGCGAGCGCCAGATGCGGCGCAACTCCGGGTCTTCCACCCGGCTCATGAAGGCCGCGTCCTTCATCGGGATGGTATGCTGATAGTAATAGCGGTTGATCACCCAGGCGCGCACCTGATCGGGGGTGCAGCCGCCACCGTGCAGCAGCTTGTGAAACGGGTGGCGGTCGTGATAGCGGTCCGCCCCGATCTGGCGCAGCCGTGCCTCGAAGGCCTCGCGTGATGCGGTCATGGTGTGATCTCCATTCCGTCCTGTCCGATGGTCCAGCCCGCTGCCTCGGCCTCGGCGCGCTCATCCGAATCCGGGCGATGCACCGGGTTGGTGTTGTTCATGTGCACGAATACCTTTTGCGCGATGCCGAGACCGGCCATGGCGGCGATGGAGCCGCCCGGTCCGCTCATCGACATGTGGCCCATGCGCGCGCCGGTCTTGTGGCCCAGCCCCGCGCGGATCATCTCGTCATCGCGCCAGAGCGTGCCGTCGAAGAACAGAAGGTCCGCGCCCCGGATGCGCGCGGCAAGCTCTGCGTTGAGGCCCGCGCAGCCGGGAATGTAATAGACCCGCTTGTCCGATGCCAGAAGCTCAACCCCCACGGTCTGTTCGCCCATGAGATCGGTCACCACCTCACCCGCCTCCATATAGAGCGGCACCTTGCCCGGAACGGGAAATAGCCGCGCCGAGACGCCGGGCACCAGTTCGAACGCCTCTTCCAGCGCGATGGCGCGGCGTGGCACCAGATCGCGATTGACCGCATCGAAGATCGGGTTGGCGTCGAGCACCCCGTGGATGCCGGGTGTGGCAAAGAGCGTGAAGGGTTGCGATTCCCGCAGCGTGAGCAGCCCGGCCACATGGTCGATATCGCCATTGGTCAGCAGCACCGAAGTCAGGGGCAACTCGCGCAGCCCCGAAGGATGGAGAGACCGGGCCTGCGTGAGTTGCTCCCTGATGTCGGGAGAGGCATTGAGAATTGCCCATGACCCATCCCCACCCGAAAGGGCAAGCGAGGATTGCGTCAGTTTGGGGATAGCACCGGACCGCGCCAGATTGCAATTGATACAACCGCAATTCCACTGCGGCAGTCCACCGCCAGCGGCAGCCCCGAGAATACGCGCGCGGAATGTCATCTGTCACCCCGCGCGGTCAGGGTCTCAGAACAGGACGCCGTCGTCGTCTGCGCCGGGTCCATACATGTTGATTTCCATGCCGCATTCCAGTTCGCGGATGGTCGGTTTGGTCCATGCCATGACAATTCCCTCCTCAAGATTTGCGTGTCGGACGTAGCAAACTTGCCACATGGGGCGCGTGGGGGCGACTCTTAATTTATAAGACCGATACAGACTTTGGTCGGGATCAGGGGGTGGCGGTCTGTGCGGCCAGCCCCTCGATGACGAAGCCCTGATTGCGAATTGTCCTGATTTCAAACCCGAAATCGCCCTCGGTCAGCTTCTTGCGCAGATAGCCGATATAGACATCGACGACGTTCTCGCTGGCCGATCCCTCTGCCGCCCAGAGCGCCTCGAAGATGGCGTGGCGGGGCAGGGGGGCGGTGCCGTGCGCCATGAGCAGCCGCAAGAGCGCGTATTCGCGCTCGGTCAGCACCACCTCAGCGGTGCCGCGCACCAGCCTGCGGTCGGGCAAGAGCCGCGCGGGCTGTTGCCGCTCGGCGCGCCGTTCCTGCACCCGCAGCCGCGCCACCAGCTCATCGAGCGAGAAGGGCTTGACCACGTAATCATCCGCCCCCGCCTCCAGCCCCGCCGCGCGATGCTCCACATCCGCAAGCGCCGAGAGCATGAGAATGGGCAGGGATGCACCGCGCGCCCGCGCCGCGCGCACCAGATCGAGGCCGCTGTCAGCCCCCAGCATCACATCGACGATGGCGCAGGCAAACCGGCCCGAGCACAGCCGCTCGAGCGCGCGCGCCGCGCGATTTTCGGCCTCGGCCCCGTAACCGTGAAGCCGCAAGCCCCGGATCAGGGCGGAGGTGATCTCGGGGTCGTCCTCGACGATGAGCAAAGGCGTGGTCATGGCGCGACCCTAGCCGATTTTCGCGCGCGTGCCACCGCTTTCAGGGCGCGCGCCGCCTTGCCCTCGGGCGCGCTGCGCACTAGGACGGTCAGAACCAGCAAGGGGGGCGCGATCCATGGCCAATGACCTGTTCAATTCCTTCATGACCGGCCCTGACGAGAAGGGCCGGTTCGGCGATTTCGGCGGGCGGTTCGTGTCCGAGACGCTGATGCCGCTCATCCTTGAATTGGAAGAGCGCTACGAGCACGCCAAGACCGACCCCGATTTCTGGGCCGAGATGGAATTCCTCTGGAAGCATTATGTGGGGCGCCCCAGCCCGCTCTATCTGGCCGAGCGGCTTACCGAGCGGCTGGGTGGTGCCAAGGTCTACATGAAGCGCGACGAGCTGAACCATACCGGCGCGCACAAGATCAACAACGTGCTGGGCCAGATCATCCTTGCCCGCCGCATGGGCAAGCGCCGCATCATCGCCGAGACGGGTGCAGGCCAGCACGGGGTGGCCACCGCCACGGTCTGCGCCAAATTCGGGCTGCAATGCGTGGTCTACATGGGTGCGCATGATGTCGAACGGCAGGCGCCCAACGTGTTCCGGATGCGCCTTCTGGGGGCCGAGGTGATCCCGGTGACCTCGGGACGTGGCACCTTGAAGGATGCGATGAACGATGCGTTGCGCGATTGGGTCACGAATGTGCGCGACACGTTCTATTGCATCGGCACGGTGGCGGGCCCGCACCCCTACCCGGCGATGGTGCGTGATTTCCAGGCGATCATCGGCAAGGAAACCCGCGAGCAGATGCAGGAGGCCGAGGGCCGTCTGCCCGACACATTGGTCGCGGCCATTGGTGGCGGCTCAAACGCGATGGGGCTGTTCTATCCCTTCCTCGATGACAAGGAGGTGGCGATCATCGGGGTCGAGGCCGGCGGCCACGGTGTCGATGACCGGATGGAGCATTGCGCGTCATTGACCGGCGGGCGGCCCGGTGTGCTGCATGGCAATCGCACCTATCTCTTGCAGGACGATGACGGTCAGATCCTTGAAGGGCACTCGATCTCGGCGGGGCTTGATTATCCCGGCATCGGCCCCGAGCATAGCTGGCTGCACGAGACGGGCCGCGCCAAATATGTCTCTATCACCGACAAGGAGGCGCTGGAGGCGTTCCAGCTTTGCTGTGCGATGGAGGGGATCATCCCGGCGCTGGAGCCGTCCCATGCGCTGGCCCATGTGATGAAGATCGCGCCCACCCTGCCGGGCGATCACCTGCTGGTGATGAACATGTGCGGTCGCGGCGACAAGGACATCTTTACCGTCGCCAAGCATCTGGGAACCGAAATCAACACGGGCTGAGCCGGGTCAGGCCTTGAACGCCTCGTCCACCGGCACTTGCAGCGCGGTGGCGAGTGCGTTCGTTTGCGCGGCCATGCCGATCACGGACAGAAGCTCGCCATGCTGTTCGGGCGTCATGCCCTTGGCGCGGGCCGCTGCGGTGTGGGAATGGGCGCAGTAGTCGCAGCCATTGGCCACCGAGACGGCGATATAGAGCAACTCCTTGGTCAACGGGTCGAGCGCGCCGGGGGCCATCACCGCCTTGAGCCGGTCCCATGTGGCGCGCAACAGCGCCGGGTCATGGGCCAGCGCGCGCCAGAAATTGTTGATGAAATCCGAGCCGCGAGCGGCGCGGATATCGTCGAGCACCGCGCGCGCCTCGGCGCTCATCTCCGCATCCGACAAAAGCGGGACCGTGGTCATCGCTCAGACCTCCGCCGCGTGTTCGCGCAGGACCGCAAGCGGCACGATGTCGAGCGCGCGGGCATGGGTCGCGGCCAGATCGACTTTCGGCGCGCAGCCCTCGTCATGGGCCTGAAGAAAGCGGCCCGCGCACAGGCACCAGCGGTCGCCGGGCTTCAGCCCCGGAAAGCGGAACTCGGGGTGCGGTGTGCTCAGGTCATTGCCGACATATTTGGAGAAGGCCAGAAACTCGGCGGTCATCACCGCGCAGACCGTGTGGCTGCCGGTATCCTCGGCGCAGGTATTGCAATGCCCGTCGCGGAAAAAGCCTGTGACCGGGGCGGAAGAGCAGGGCGCAAGCGTGCCGCCCAGCACGTTTTCCGATGGAACCATCCTGATGCTCATGCGCGCGCCTCCTTGTTGATCCCCTCTCACTATAAGGCGGGGCGGGGCGGGGGCAAGCGCGCCTCAGAGTGCGGCGGCGATCCGGCGCAGGATGTCGATGTTGCCCTCCGTCACCCCCGGCGCGCGAAAGCCCCGGTCGGCGGAGGTCACGACGATCACCGCATCGCGCGCGCGGTCGATATAGATGTATTGTCCGTAGATGCCGTGGCCGAACACCTCGCCCGCGCGCGCATCCGACGGCATCCACCATTGATAGCCGTATTGCAGCTTGCCCGGTTCGGTGGGCGCGCTCGGGGTGGTCGAGGCGGCGATCCAGTCCTCGGGCACGATCTGCACTCCGCCATGGCGCCCCATCCGCGCGACCATCAGGCCAAAGCGCGCATAATCCCGCGTGGTCAGGTTCAGCCCGCCAAGGGCAAAGGCCACCCCCTCGCCATCGGTGAGAAAATAGGGCTCTGCCTCGAAGCCCAAGGGCACGATGAGCTTTTCCGACATGAGACCGGGCAGCGCGCGCCCGGTGGCACCGCGCAGGACCATGGCCAGCACATGCGTGTCGATCGAGACATAGTGCCAGCGCGTGCCGGGCGGGGCGGCGCGGGCGGTCAGAGAGGCGGCAAACCCGTCCATCGTCCCGCCAAGGGCCAGCACCCGGCCCATGCGGTTGATGTCGGACTCGTAATCGAGATAATCCTCGTCGAACTCCACCCCGCTGGTCATCTGCAAAAGGTGGCGGATGGTGGTGCCCTCATAGACGCTGCCCGCCAGCATGGGCGCATAGGCCGTCACCGGATCGTCGAGCGAGGCGATATGGCCCTCGGCCACCGCGATGCCGAAAAGCGCGGACAGAAAGCTTTTGGCCACCGACCAGCTTATGCGCCGGTCCTCGGGGCCGGTGCCCCGGTGATAGCTTTCGTGCACGATGCGCCCTTCATGCAGCACCAGAAGCGAGGTGACGGCGCGGCGCTCGATCCAGCCCGCCACGCCGTCGGGCAGGCTCATCGCCGTGCCCTGCGGCAGGTCCGAGACCGGCCCCGCGCCGCGCGGCACCGGCACGCTGAGAAAGGCGCGGTCCATGTTGGAAAAATTCGAGACGATCCGCCCCTCGTCAAAGAGCGTGTTCACCGCCATGAGGCGCGTGATCTCCTCGCGCTTCCACAGGCCCACGACCAGTGCCGCGAGCACAAGCGCCAGAAAGATCCGGGTGAGCCATTTCAAACCTGCGCGCATGTTCCGTCCTCCCTGCCACCCAAGAGGAGCCAACGGCGCAGGCAAAATCAAGGGTGACGCGACGGCGTTTCCGGGCAGGGGGGCAGGGACTTCGGCTAGCGAAACCGGTCCATGAGTTTCTGGAGCGCGCTGCGGGTGTCCTCTTCGGGCGCATCCGGCGCGGACTTGGTTTCGGCTTCGGGCTTGGGCCGGGTCTTTTCGGGCTTTGCCGGCGCCATGCGTTGCGCCACTGCGGTCTGAAACCGATCGGGCTTGTCCTTGGCCAGCCACGGCGCGCCCTCGGCGATGCCGCGCATCAGGTCGTCGAGCCACGCGGCATCCGCCTTGGCAAAATCCTGCAACACATACCCCGCCACCCGGTCCTTGTGCCCCGGATGACCGATGCCAAGGCGCACGCGCTGGAACTCGGCCCCGATATGGGCCGTGATCGAGCGAAGCCCGTTATGGCCCGCGTGCCCGCCGCCGCGCTTGACGCGCAGCTTGGCCGGGGCAAGGTCAAGCTCGTCATGAAAGACGGTCACGGCCTCGGGCGCGATCTTGTAGAAACGCGCGGCCTCTCCGACCGATTGCCCCGAAAGGTTCATGAAGGTCTCGGGCTTGAGCAGGATCACCTTTTCGCCGTCCAGAACGCCCTCGCTCACCTGTCCCTGAAATTTGGCCCGCCACGGACCAAAGCCATGCGCCCCGGCGATGGCATCCACGGCCATGAACCCGATATTGTGGCGGTTGCCCGCATATTTCGCGCCCGGATTGCCAAGCCCGACATAGAGTTGCATTGCCCGCGTCCCCGTTCTTTGATGTGGATGGTCTAGGGGTTTGGCCGCGCGGAATCAACGGCAAGGGGCAGGGCATGGCAGAGTATGAGATCGACGGGCTGCGCCTCGAGGTGCCCGAGGCCCTTCTGAACGAGCGCATCCACGCCAAGCTTGCCTCGGGCGGGTATGAGGCGCACGAGGCGCAGGCCGCCGCGATGCGGCTCAAGCCGCGCCACCGCGTGCTCGAACTCGGGTCTGGCATCGGCTATATCGCCTCGGTCTGCGCGCGGGTGGTGGGGCCGCAGAATGTCACCACGGTCGAGGCCAACCCCGTGATGCTGCCGGTCATCCGCGCCAATCTGGAGCGTAACGGATTTGGCGCGGTGACGCTTGTGCATGGGGCTGTGGGGGGCATGACGGGGGGCGCGGCACCGCTGGCCTTTGACGCCGCGCGCAGCTTCTGGGCCGCGCGCATCGCCGATGAGGGGGCGCGGCCCGAGACACTGGCCGAGGTGCCGCATCTGGGGCTGGGTGATCTTTTGAACCGCGTGAGCCCGCATGTGGTGATCATGGATATCGAGGGGGCCGAGGCGCATCTCTTTGACGCGCCGTGGCCCGAGCATGTGCGCCATGTGATGATGGAGCTGCATCCGGGCCGCTATGGCGACACGGTGATCAAGCGCATCGTCGATTGCATGTCCGCATCCCACCTGACCTATGATCCGGGGCCGTCGCGCGGGCGGATCCTGTGTTTTCGCCGGGTGCGGGGGGAATAGGTGTCCCGTGTCGCCGAGGTCAGGGCAGAAGGCGCGCGACGTATCCCGGCAGGGCAAAGGCGGCGCTGTGGACCTCGGGGGTGTAGTAATCCGTGGCGATCCCGGCGGCGTCGAACCGGCCTTGGAGGACGTCAGGCGGCGTGGCCCGCGCCGGGCTATCGGTGCCCCAGCCAAAGGCCATCGGCCCCCCCGCATAGGTGGGAATGGTGGCCAGATAGCAGGTGGCATCGACGAACAGCGCGCGAAAGGCGCGCATCGTGTTGTGCAACTCGTCCCCTTGCAGGAAGGGCACGCCGTTTTGCGTGACAAGAATGCCGTCAGGGGCCAGCGCGCGCTTGGCATGGCCGTAGAAGCTGTCGGTAAAGAGCACCTCGCCGGGGCCGACCGGATCGGTCGAATCGACGATGATCACGTCATAGCCGGCCGTGGTCCGGCGGATGAACGCGGCCCCGTCGGCGATGACCAATTCAAGGCGGGGATCGTCAAACGCCCCCGCGCTCAGCATCGGCAGGTATTCCTTCGAGAACTCCACCACGCCCGCGTCGATTTCGACCATGGTGACATGCTCGACCGTTGTGTGGCGCAGGACCTCGCGGGCCATGCCGCCGTCACCGCCGCCGATGATCAGCACGCGGCGCGCCGCGCCATGGGCGAGGATCGGCACATGGGTGAGCATCTCGTGATAGATGAAATTGTCGCCCTCGGTGACCTGCACCACATCATCCAGCGTCAGCACCCGGCCAAAGGTGCCGTTCTCGAACACCTTCAGCCGCTGATGGTCGGTCTCGCTGTCATAAAGCATCTTTCCCACGCGAAGCGATTGCGCGTAGTCGGGATGCAGGGGCTCGCGCAGCCAGCCGCTCATGCCGCGATCCCGGCCTCAAGCACGACACCCTCGCCGCGCAACAGCTCCTTGACGCGGACATCCGAGGTCCCGAAGGCGGCTTTCAGCACGTCCACGGCAAGCCATGGTTTTGCCTCGCCGCACATGAAGACGTCGAACGCGCCATAGCCGATCTCGGGCCAGGTGTGGACCGAGATGTGGCTTTCGGCGAGCACGGCCACGCCCGACACGCCCTGCGGGTTGAATTTGTGGGTGTGGATGTGCAGCAGCGTGGCACCACACGTCTCCACGCAGTCGCGGAAGGCCTTCTGGATACGCGCCTCGTCATCGAGCCCGTGGCCATTCACCACCTCGATGATCAGATGGGTGCCCGCGAACACGGCACCGTCGCGCCGGATGAAATGATCATCGCGGCCCTCGTCCATCACGTCGCGGGGCAAAATGGTGTGGTCGTTCGCGGGGGTGTTCCCGCGTGCGGTGTCTTCCTCTTGGGCGCCTGTCTCCAGACCGATCCCCAGTTGGAAGAGGCTGGCGTCCTTCATGGCGCTCCCCTTCGTTCCAGCAGATTGAATCCAGTCGGTCCCTTAGCGCCCCCCCGGAAGACATCCGAAGTTGGGATCGGTCCCGATCAAGTGAGGCGCAGATAGGGGCAGGGGACGAAACGCGCAAGCGGTTTTTGCTGCAACTGCGAGAATTTCATGGAGCCGATATCCGATTGTGATGTTCCGGGGGTGCAAAATTTTGGGGTATTATGATACCTAATTTTCAAGACATTGATTTTGTTGTATTATGTTGGAACATTCACCGTTGACGCGCCAAATCTTCCGCGTATAACCCGCCCATCACCGGACCGGACCGCGTGCCCGGACCGCCCGAACTGGAACAACAACAAGGTTCTGCCAAAAAATGAAGACGTTTTCCATAAAACCGGCAGATATCGACAAGAAATGGATCCTGATCGACGCCGAAGGCGTGGTTCTGGGCCGTCTCGCCTCGATCATCGCCATGCGCCTGCGCGGCAAGCACAAGGCCACCTTTACCCCGCATATGGACATGGGTGACAATGTCATCGTGATCAATGCCGACAAGGTGCAGCTGACCGGCAACAAGCGCGAGAAGCCGAATTACTGGCATACCGGCCATCCCGGCGGGATCAAGAGCCGCACCACCGGCGAGATCCTCGAGGGCAAGCACCCCGAGCGCGTGGTCACGCAGGCCGTCAAGCGGATGCTGCCCGGCAACCGCCTGTCGCGCACGCAGATGACCCATCTGCGCGTCTATGCCGGCGCCGAGCATCCCCACGAGGCACAAAGCCCCGAAGTGCTCGATGTGAAATCCATGAACAGCAAGAATACGCGGGTGGCCTACTGATGAGCGACACGATCAAAACCCTCGAAGGTCTCGAATCCGTGGCCGGCGGTGCGAGTGCCGCCGTCGCCATGGCCGCCCCGCGCGAACCCGAGCGCGATGCGCTTGGCCGCGCCTATGCCACCGGCAAGCGCAAGGATGCGGTCGCCCGCGTCTGGATCAAGCCCGGCTCGGGCAAGGTTGTCGTCAACGGCAAGCCGATCAACGAGTATTTCGCGCGCCCCGTGCTTCAGATGATCCTCAAGCAGCCCTTCACCGTGTCGGGCACCGAAGGCCAGTTCGACGTGATGGCGACCGTCAAGGGCGGTGGTCTGTCGGGGCAGGCGGGCGCGGTCAAGCATGGCGTCTCCAAGGCGCTCCAGCTTTATGATCCGACCCTGCGCGCCGCGCTCAAGGCCGCCGGGTTCCTCACCCGCGACAGCCGCGTGGTGGAACGCAAGAAATACGGCAAGGCCAAGGCGCGCAAGAGCTTCCAGTTCTCCAAGCGCTGAGCTTTACGGACAAAAAGAGAAAAGGGCCGCCCGTTCGGGTGGCCCTTTTGCGTCTGGCTTAGCCGCGCCCTTGCCAAGGCTTCACGATTGGCAGGTTTCGATCACGCGCTTCCCGGTCTAATCTGCCCCGGACGCAGGCGACGAAGGGCAGCGCGATGGAACGGACGGACACGGTTGTGGTGGGGGGCGGACAGGCGGGCATCGCCATGAGCGAGCATCTCGGACGCCTGGGCATCGCGCATGTGGTGCTCGAGCGCGCCCGCATCGCCGAGCGTTGGCGCTCGGCCCGCTGGGACAGTCTGGTGGCCAATGGCCCGGCCTGGCATGACCGGTTTCCGGGGATGGAATTTTCCGGCCCGTCGGGGGCGTTCCCCGCCAAGGAGCGGGTTGCCGATTACTTCGTCGACTATGCCCGCATGCTGAACGCGCCGATCCGCGAAGGCGTGGAGGTGCGGCGCGTCACGCGCCGCAAGGGCGCGCGCGGTTTTCGGGTCGAGACCTCCGAGGGCGTCATCGAGGCGTTGAACGTGGTCGCCGCCACCGGCCCGTTCCAGCGCCCGATGATCCCGCCCCTGGTTCCGGAAAGCGCGCCGGTCCACCAACTCCACTCCGCTGACTATCGCAACCCCGATCACCTGCCCGCGGGCGCGGTCCTGGTGGTGGGCGCGGGCTCCTCCGGGGCACAGATCGCCGAAGAGCTGATGGCGGCGGGGCGCAAGGTGTTCCTCTCGGTCGGGCCCCATGGCCGCCCGCCGCGCCGCTATCGCGGGCGCGACAACGTCTGGTGGCTCGGGGTTCTGGGCGAGTGGGACATGGACACCCCCGGCCCCGGCACCGAACACGTGACCATCGCCGTGAGCGGCGCGGACGGCGGCAGGACCGTCGATTTCCGCCGCCTCGCGCAGCGCGGCATGGTGCTGGTCGGGCGCACCGCTGGCTTTGAGGGGGGCACCATGCGGTTTGATGGCGATCTCAAGCAGACCCTCGATGCGGGCGATGCCGATTACCTCTCGATGCTCGACGCGGCCGATGCCTTTGCCGCCGCCAACGGGCTTGATCTGCCCGAGGAACCCGAGGCGCGGCTCATCCCGGAGGACCCCGATTGCGTGCGCGCGCCGCTCCGAAGCCTCGATCTTGCAGCCGAGGGCGTGGGCACGATCCTGTGGGCCACGGGCTATGGGCTCGATTACGGATGGCTTGACATCGACACGTTCGACGACCGTGGCCGCCCGGTCCACAGCCGTGGCGTGAGCCCCGAGCGCGGGCTCTACTTCGTCGGCCTGCCCTGGCAGACGCGGCGCGGCTCGTCGTTCATCTGGGGGGTCTGGCATGATGCAAAATTCATCGCCGATCAGATCGCCATCCAGCGCGGCTACATGCAGCGCCACGACGCCGAGAGCGGCGACATGCGCGGCGCGTCCAGCCCCTGATCTGGCCTGACAAACGCCCCGCTGTCCCGCCCGACCTAGCCCCCGGCACCTTGCAGGCGGGCCTCGGCGAGGTGCATCGCCTTGCGGAACCGCGGTCCGCCCACCCGCCGGGTGAGCGCGTTGCGACAATGCATCACGGTAAGGTGGTCGCGCTGATCGGTCATGAGGCGGCGCAGCAGGTTGAACAGATAGGGCGTATCCTCGCGCCGCCCCCGCCACAGCCGCGCAAGGCTCAGTTCCGACAGCTTGCCCGCACTCAACTGTGCCAGCAGGCGCGCGATCATCCCCATGCGCGCCAGCCGCTCCTCGATGTCATAGCCCATGTGGCGCGTGCGGAACCGCAAGACGTTGGCGCGGTTGAAAAGCGCCGAATGCATCGCGTCAAGCTCCACCTCGGGGTCGTAGAGCAGCACCGCATTCGCGGCGGCGTCGAGCATGTCGGGCGCATAGCCGTACCGGTCGGTGAAGGAGGTCCGCCGCATGGTCACATAGCGGTCGTCCCATTCGGTCACGCGCGGATCAAGCGTCGCCTGCGGGCGCAGCATCAGCACCCGCGCCCCCGGTGCTGCCACCGAAAACGCCGCCGCCGCATAGCCGCAGGCACCCGCGCCGTAAAAGATCACCTCGTCGTAGCCGTCAAAGAACCCGTCGTCGACGAGCCGGTCGAAATAGCCATAGACACGGGCGTCGCGAAACCATGTCTCGCCCTCGCTCAGAAGGCACAGATGTGACCAGCCAAGCGCCTCCATCATCGTCCAGCCAAGCGGCTGACCGAGGTCCGAGGTCACTTCGAGGCGCTCGAAATTCTCGAAACTCACCAGCAACACCGGCTTGCGCTCGATCAGCAGGGCGGCGTGCCGCTCACCCAGCGGCTGGCAATAGCCCGCCTCGCCGGCAAGCTCCCCGGCCCGCCCGAGCCAGTCCTGCCAGTCCAGACCGGAAAGATCGGCCTCGAAAATGTCGCTGCTGTCCTGCATCCGCTCGTCGCCCTTCGTGCCGTGTGCCGTGCTGCCTCTGCGGGTCTGTGCCCGTGCTTGCGGCTCAAACTGCCGGTCGAATGGGGCGAAACTTTGGAGAAAGCAGGGGCATTTGCGACCAAGGTGGCAAGCGCGCGCCCTTGACCCGCACGCCCCCGCCATGCAGTCCTGTGCGGGGCAACAGGACAGAGGCGGACCGAGGTGCACAAACCCACATCCATCGACGGCGTGCAGGAGATGCTGGGCGCGCAAGGCTATGTCTGCGGGCGCGCGCTCGGCACGGTGACGTATCTGGCGTTGACGCTTGGCCGCCCGCTCTTTCTGGAGGGCGAGGCGGGCACCGGCAAGACCGAGATTGCCAAGGCGCTCAGCCTTGCCCTCGGCCGCCGCCTCATCCGCCTGCAATGCTACGAGGGGCTCGATGCGGCCACGGCCGTCTATGAATGGAACTTTGCCGAGCAGATGATCGCCATCCGCACCGCCGAGGCGGCGGGCGGGGTGGATCGCACCCATCTCAGGAACGAACTCTTCACCGAAGAATTTCTGATCGAGCGCCCGCTTCTTCGGGCCATGCGCCCGCAACCCGGCGGCGCGCCGGTGCTGCTCATCGACGAGATCGACCGCACCGACGAGCCGTTCGAGGCGTTTCTTCTGGAGGCGCTCAGCGACTATCAGGTGACGATCCCCGAGCTTGGCACGATCATCGCCCCCGAGCCGCCCATCGTCATCCTGACCTCGAACCGCACCCGCGAGGTGCATGATGCGCTCAAGCGCCGCTGCCTCTATCATTGGGTCGATTATCCCGATTTCACCCGCGAGATCGAGATCCTGCGCGCCCGCGCGCCGGAGGCCTCCGAGCGCCTCAGCCGCGAGGTGGTGGCCTTCGTCCAGCGCCTGCGCACCGAGGACCTCTTCAAGAAACCCGGTGTGGCCGAGACGATCGACTGGGCCAAATGCCTGCTGGCGCTCGACGTGGTCGCGCTCTCGCCCGAGGTGATCGCCGATACGCTTGGCGCGGTGCTGAAATATCAGGACGACATCGCGCGGTTGCAGGGGTCGGAGGCCAAGCGGCTTCTGGACGAGGCGCGCGCCACGCTCGATCCCGCGTGATGTTTCTTCTGGCCGCAAAATTCCTCGGGGGGTGCGGGGGGCAGACAGCCCCCCGTGGCGCGCCATGACCGAATTCCCGACGCTCGGATTGCCGGACGATCCCAAGCTCACCCATAACATCACCCATTTCGCGCGCGCGCTCAGGGCGGCGGGCCTGCCCGTTGGCCCCGGTCGGGTGATCGATGCGGTGCGCGCGGTGGCCGCCGTGGGCTTCACGAGCCGCGCGGATTTCTTCTATACCCTGCGCGCCTGCCTTGTGACGCGGCCCGAGCATATGGTTGTTTTCGCGCAGATCTTTCGGCTCTACTGGCGCGACCCGCGCTATATGGAGCATATGATGGCGATGATGCTGCCCGCCATTCGCGGCGTGCAGGAGGAGCGCGCCGCCGCCCCCGCCGAGAAACGCGCGGCCGAGGCGCTGCTGGACGGCGTGGACCGCGCCCCGCCCGAGACGGGCGAGGACGCGCCGGGCGAGGAGGTGGTGATCGAGATCGACGCCACCGCCACCATGTCGCGCGAGGAGCGTCTTCGGCGGCTTGATTTCGAGCAGATGTCCAATGCCGAGATGGCAGAGGCCAAGCGGATGCTGGCGCGCCTCACCCTGCCGGTGCGCCCGCTGCCGTCGCGGCGCGGCATTGCCGATCCGCACGGGCGTCGTCTCGATGCGCGCGCCACGATCCGCGCGGCGCTGCGGCGGGGCGGAGAGATGCGCCGCCTGCACCGCAAGGCCCCGCGCGAGCGCTGGCCCAACCTGGTGGTGCTTTGCGATATTTCCGGCTCCATGAGCCAATACAGCCGAATGGTTTTGCATTTTCTTCATGCCGTTGCCAATCACAAGGGGGCGGGCTGGTCGAAGGTCCATGCCTTCACCTTCGGCACGCGGCTCACGAACATCACCCGGCATCTGGCCACGCGCGACGTGGATGCGGCGCTGGCGGCGGCGGGGCGTGAGGCGCAGGACTGGGAGGGTGGCACGCGCATCGGGGCCTCGCTGCATGCCTTCAACCGCGACTGGTCGCGCCGGGTGATGGGCGCGGGCGCGGTGGTGCTCTTGATCACCGACGGTCTTGACCGCGAGGAGGCGGGGCAGTTAGCCCATGAGATGGAGCGGCTGCATCTCTCGGCGCGGCGGCTCATCTGGCTCAACCCGCTTCTGCGGTGGGAGGGGTTCGCCCCCAAGGCGGCAGGCATCCGCGCGATGCTGCCGCATGTGGACGCCTTCCGCGCGGGCCATTCCATCGCCACGCTCGAGGCGCTTGCCGAGGCGCTCTCGCGCGGCGAGGATGGCGGCGAGAAGGCGCGGCTGATGGCCGCGATGGGGGGATGATGGACCGGTTCGACGACATACCCGAGACGGCGCTGGCCTGGCACCGGGCGGGCAAGGGCGCGGCGCTGGCCACCGTGGTCGAGACATGGGGCAGCGCGCCGCGCCGTGTGGGCAGTCAGTTGGCGATTTCCGGCGCGGGCGAGATCGCCGGTTCGGTCTCGGGCGGCTGTGTCGAGGGCGCGGTGGTGGTCGAGGCGCTCGATGCCATGGCGGCGGGCAGGCCGGTGATGCTGGAATACGGCGTCTCGGACGGCGATGCCTTTGCCGTGGGGCTTGCCTGTGGCGGCACGATACGGGTGCTGGTGGAGCCGGTGGGCAGCGTCCTGCCCGAGGCGCTCCTGGCCGATCTGGTGGCGGCGCGGGCGGCGCGCGAGGCCGTGGCCTATGTCACCGGGCCGGCGGGACGCAGGCTGGAGCGGGCGGGTCATGAAGACCGCTTTCGCATGGATCGCTCGGGGTTGCTGGAGGATGGCGAGACGTTTGTCGCCATCCATAACCCGCCTTTGCGCCTGATCGTCGTCGGCGCGGTGCATATCGCGCAAGCCCTGGTGCCGATGGCGCGGACCCTGGGCTATGATCCGGTGGTGATCGACCCGCGCGAGAGCTTTGCCAGCCCGGCGCGCTTTCCCGGCACGCGGCTCATTGCGGACTGGCCCGACGAGGCGGTGGCGGCGCTGGGGTTGGACGGGCGCACGGGCCTTGTTCTGCTGACGCATGATCCCAAGCTTGACGATCCGGCGCTGATGGCGGGTTTGCGCTCGGACGTGTTCTATATCGGCGCGCTCGGCTCGACGCGCACCCATGCCAATCGGGTGGCGCGGCTGCATGAGGCGGGGTTTTCCGAGGCCGAGATCGCGCGGATTCACGGGCCCATCGGGCTTGATATCGGGGCGGCGGGACCTGCGGAGATCGCGGTCAGCATCCTCGCCGAGATGACGCGGGTGCTGAGGCGCGGCGGATGAGGTTCGGCCCGGTGCCGCTCGAGGAGGCCCTGGGCGCGATCCTCGCCCATTCCGAGCGGGTGGAGGCGGGGCGGTTGCGCAAGGGTGTCGTGCTGGGGGCCGAGGCTATCGCGGCGCTGCGCGCGGCGGGCCATGCCGAGGTCACGGTGGCGCGGCTCGATCCGGGCGACCTGCACGAGGACGCCGCCGCCGAGGTGCTGGCGCGCGCGCTGGTCCAAGGCGCCGAAGGGCTGACGCTGTCGGCGCCGTTCACCGGCAGGGTCAATGTCATCGCGGCGCGCGCGGGCGTGGTTACGCTCGACACCGATGCCATCCACGCGGCCAACGCGGTCGATCCGATGATCACGGTGGCCACGGTCGCGCCCTTTCACCAGATCCGCGCGGGCGGCATGGCGGCCACGGTCAAGATCATCGCCTATGGCGTGGCGGGCGCGCTTGTGGCCCGCGCGGCCGACGCGGCGCGCGGCGCGCTGCGGGTGGCGGCCCCGCGCCATGCCACGGCGAGCCTCATTCTGACCGAGACGGCGGGGGCACCGGCGGCGAAGGGGGCCGAGGCCGTGGGGGCGCGGATCGCGGCGCTGGACATGGACCTGATCGAGACGGTGGTGGTGGCGCATGACGAGGCGCCGCTCGCGCGGGCCATCGCGGCGGCGCGGGGCGAGATCGTGCTTATCCTCACCGCCTCGGCCACATCCGATTCGCGCGATACCGCGCCTGCCGCGCTTTGCCTTGCGGGCGGACGGCTCATCCGCTTCGGGATGCCGGTCGATCCGGGCAACCTGCTCTTTCTGGGCGAGTTCATGGGCAAGCCGGTGATCGGTCTGCCGGGCAGTGCCCGCAGCCCGGTGCTGCACGGGGCCGACTGGGTGCTGGCGCGGGTGGCCTGCGGGCTGCCCTGCGGCGCGGCCGAGATCGCAGGCATGGGGGTGGGGGGGCTTCTCAAGGAGATCCCCACACGCCCGCAGCCCCGGCGCGCCCCGCGCGGCTGAGGCAAAGAACGGGGTTCTCAGAACGCCGATCCCATGCTTTAGTCGCGGGTGACAGCCGGGACGGGTGCGCTACCCTCCGGTTCAAGTCACGAAAATTAGGGAGGAGCCGATGCCAGAGGTCACCATGACCGTGAACGGCAAGCCAGCGAAGGGCCAGATCGAGGGCCGCACGCTTCTTGTCGATTTTCTGAGAGATACCCTGAACCTGACGGGCACGCATGTGGGCTGCGATACCAGCCAATGCGGGGCCTGCGTGGTGCATGTGGACGGACGCGCCGTCAAGGCCTGCACCATGTTCGCCGCCGAAGCCGACGGGGCCGAGATCAGGACCATCGAGGGGATGGCCGAACCCGATGGCACGCTGCACCCGATTCAGGCCGCGTTCCGCGAGCATCACGGGCTGCAATGCGGCTTTTGCACGCCGGGGATGGTGATGTCGGCGGCAGCCCTTCTGGCCGAGAACCCGACGCCCACGGAGGCCGAGGTGCGGGACTATCTCGAAGGCAATATCTGCCGCTGCACGGGCTATCACAACATCGTCAAGGCGATTTTGGCGGCGTCCGGTCAGGACGTGAGCCGGATCGCGGCGGAATAGGCGATGCAATGGGGGCGCTGCCCCCGCGCCTGCGGCGCTCCCCCGGGATATTTCGGGCAAGATGAAGCGCGGCAGGTTCTGACGGGGGAAGCCCCGGATCATACAGGGAGGATGAGACATGCCGAAAGACGGAGGCATAGGCGCCAGCACCAAGCGGCGCGAGGACGTGCGGTTTCTGACCGGCAACGGCCATTATACCGATGACATCAACCTGCGCGGGCAGGCCTATGTGCATTTCCTGCGCTCGGATGTGGCGCATGGGCGGCTGACATCGGTCGATACCGCTGCTGCCGAGGCGATGCCCGGTGTGCTGCGCATCTTCACCGGCGCGGACTTTGCCGACCTGGGCGGGCTGCCCTGCGGCTGGCAGGTGACGGACCGGTTCGGCGAGGTGATGCAGGAACCGAAGCATCCGGTGCTGGCCCATGGCAAGGTGCGCCATGTGGGCGATCCCATCGCCGCCGTGGTGGCCGAGACGCGCGAACAGGCGCGCGACGCCGCCGAGGCCATCGTGCTCGATATCGAGGAATTGCCTGCCGTGGTGGACATGATGGCCGCGCTCAAGGACGGCGCGACCAAGGTGCATGACGATCTGACCTCGAACCTCTGCTATGACTGGGGGTTCGTGGAGGAGAACAAGGGCGCGGTGGACGAGGCGTTCCAGAACGCCGCGCATGTCACCACGCTGGAGCTGGTCAACAACCGCCTTGTCGCCAATCCGATGGAGCCGCGTGTGGCGGTGGGCGATTACAACCGCTCGACCGGCGATCACACGCTTTACACCACCAGCCAGAACCCGCATGTCATCCGGCTGCTGATGGGGGCCTTCGTTCTGGGCATCCCCGAGCACAAGCTGCGCGTGGTGGCCCCCGATGTGGGCGGGGGGTTCGGCTCCAAGATCTACCACTATGCCGAGGAGGCCTTCTGCACTTTCGCGGCCAAGGCATTGAACCGCCCGGTCAAGTGGACCTCGAGCCGGTCGGAGGCGTTCATGTCCGACGCCCATGGCCGCGACCATGTGACGAAGATCGAACTGGCGCTCGACAAGGACAACAACTTTACCGCCATCCGCACCGAGACTTATGCGAATATGGGCGCGTATCTGTCGACCTTCGCGCCGTCGATCCCGACATGGCTGCATGGCACGCTGATGGCCGGGAACTACAAGACGCCGCATATCTATGTGAACGTCAAGGCGGTGTTCACCAATACCGTGCCGGTCGATGCCTATCGCGGCGCGGGGCGGCCCGAGGCGACCTATCAGCTTGAGCGCGTGATTGACAAGGCGGCGCGCGAATTGGGCGTCGATCCGATCGCGCTGCGCCGCCAGAACTTCATCACCGAGTTTCCCTATGCCACGCCGGTCGCGGTGGAATACGACACCGGCGATTACAACGCCACGATGGACAAGCTCGAGGAGATTGCCGATCTCAAGGGCTTTGCCGCGCGGCGCAAGGAGAGCGAGGCCAAGGGCCGTCTGCGCGGGCTTGGCGTCAACTGTTATATCGAGGCCTGCGGCATCGCGCCGTCGAACCTTGTCGGGCAGTTGGGCGCGCGTGCGGGCCTCTACGAGAGTGCCACGGTGCGCGTCAACGCCACCGGCGGGATCACCGTCATGACCGGCAGCCACAGCCACGGGCAGGGGCACGAGACGAGTTTTGCCCAGGTGATTTCCGAGATGATCGGAATCGACGCCGATCAGGTCGAGATCGTGCATGGCGACACCGCCAATTCGCCGATGGGCATGGGCACCTATGGCTCTCGCAGCCTTGCGGTGGGGGGGTCCGCCATGGTGCGCGCGACCGAGAAGATCATCAACAAGGCGCGCAAGATCGCGGCGCATCTGATGGAGGCCGCCGAGGGCGATATCGAGCTGAAGGATGGCCGGTTCAGCGTCGCGGGCACGGACAAATCCGTGGCCTGGGGCGATGTCACGCTTGCCGCTTACGTGCCGCACAACTACCCGCTGGCGGATCTCGAGCCGGGGCTGGAGGAGACGGCGTTTTACGACCCGTCGAACTTCACCTATCCTGCCGGGGCCTATGCCTGCGAGGTGGAGGTCGATCCCGATACGGGCCGCGTCACCATAGAGCGGTTCTCGGCGGCGGATGATTTCGGCAATGTGGTCAACCCGATGATCGTTTCGGGCCAGGTCCATGGCGGGATCGGGCAGGGGATCGGGCAGGCGCTGCTCGAGGCCTGCGCCTATGACGAGCAGGGGCAGCTTCTGACCGGCAGCTACATGGATTACGCCATGCCGCGCGCCGACGATCTGCCGTTCTTTGCGGTCGATCATTCCTGCCAGACGCCCTGCACCCACAACCCGCTGGGGGTAAAAGGCTGTGGCGAGGCGGGGGCCATCGGCAGCCCGCCTGCGGTGGTCAACGCGGTGGTGGATGCGCTGCGATCGGCGGGCAGGGATATCACCCATATCGACATGCCGCTGACGCCCTCGCGCGTCTGGGCGGCGATGCAGGGCTGAGGCGTGAGGGAAGGGCCGGGGGGCCAGCCCCTCGGCCCCCCGGGATATTTCCGGCCAGAAGAAGCGGCGATGAGGCGCTCTGGCCCATGGGAGGAGAGAGAGATGTATGCATTCGAGATTGACCGGCCGACGTCCCTGGCCGATGCCGTGACGGCGCTGGGGGCCGAGGAGGCGCAGGCGCTGGGGGGCGGGCAGACCCTGATCCCGGCGCTGAAGCAGCGACTGGCGTCACCGGCGCGGCTGGTGGCGCTGTCGGGCGTGGCCGAGATCAAGGGCATCTGCACCGCCGACGATGGCGCGCTCTGCATCGGGGGGGGCACGACCCATGCCGATGTGGCGGCGGGGGCGGGTGCCTATCCGGCGCTGGCGGCACTGGCGGGCAATATCGGCGATCCCGCGGTGCGCAATCGCGGCACCATCGGCGGGAGCCTCGCCAACAACGACCCGTCGGCCTGCTACCCGGCGGCGGTGCTGGCATCGGGGGCGGTGGTGGTGACCACCAACCGGCAGATCGCGGCGGACGACTTCTTTGAGGGGATGTTCACCACCACGCTTGCGGATGGCGAGATCATCACCGAGGTGCGCTTTCCGGTGCCGGAGGTGGCGAGCTATCAGAAGTTCGAGCAACCCGCCTCGCGCTTTGCCCTCGTGGGCGTGTTCGTGGTGAAATATGCCGATGGCGTGCGCGTGGCGGTCACGGGGGCCTCGGAGGAGGGTGTGTTCCGCTGGTCCGAGGCCGAGGCGGCGCTGTCGCGCAGCTTCACGCCCGGTGCCCTCGACGGGCTGAGCCTCTCGGGGGATGGCATGATCGCGGACCTGCACGGGTCGGGCGCGTATCGCGCGCATCTGGTGGGCGTGATGACGCGGCGCGCGGTGGCGGCGGCGCACTGAGCCCGGGCAGATTTCAAACCGGGGCCGCGCCTTGGCAGAGGCGCGGCCCTTTCTATTCCTGTCCCTCCGGCATCAGCACGGTGATCCCCACGGGGGCCGCGCGCGCAAGGTCCTGGTCAAGCGACATCGGAATATATTCCCCCCGTCGCCACAGGCGGGACATGTCGTCGTAATGGCGGCTGAGGAAATGGCCCGATTGCCCGGTGGAGGTGACGAAGACGCTGCTGTCGGGATCGGCGAAGTCATAAACGCCGCGATAGCCTGCGCCATGGACGTTCTGGAACGGGTCCGGCCCGTCACCGCCCCGGGTGCGCCCGCGCAGAAGCGTGTTGTCGCCGCCCGAGGTGGACTGGCGGATATTGACGAAATAGCGCAAGAGCGGGACCTCGCCCAGCACCTGGTGGTCATGGGTGGCCTGATGCGCGTCGCCCCAGCGCAGGCTTTCGAGGGCGCGCCCGTAGCGCTCCGATATCCAGATCAGCGCATCATCGAGCGCCAGCCGCGCGATGTCCGTGCATGTCTCGACAGCCGCCGATTGCCGCACGTCGCACCAGGCGGCCGCGCCGTTCACGTCGCGGAAGACGCGCTCGATGAAAACCGGGTCGGGGTGGTCGAATTCGCGCGAGAGCGGCCCGAGATCGTCGCGGGTGAGCCGGTCCATCAGCGCGCGCATCCAGGCGGCATAGATCAGCGGCTCGGGCAGGTGTTCGTTCATCTCGCCGTTCCAGTCGGCGAGCAGGCCAAGCGCGCGCTGGCGGAGGCGCTCTTGCGTGCCCTCCGGGGCCGCCTCGCCGGTGAACCACAGGTCCGCGCCGATGAGCGGCAGGAGCGAGCGCGCGGTAAAGCTGACGGTATCGAGCTGCGCCTCGATGAAGCTGTCGCGGGTATGCACCTCGCGCCCCTGCATGAGGCGGCGCCAGCGGTGGATGCGCTGCGTATCGCCCCAGTGATGGCTCACATGCATCGGAAAGGGGCGATCCACGATCTTGTTGTTGGTGTTGCCGAGGATGCCGCCCGAGGGATCGACAAAGACGGGATTGGCGCTGTCGGGCAGTATCCCTTGCCAGCGGTTCTCGCTCACCCAGCCCCGGCTGGGCATCCGGCCCCGGCTTTCGTGGCGGGCATCGCGGCGGGGCATGGCGCCGATGAGCTTGAGTGCGATGCCGCGCTCATCGGCCAGCGTCAGGTTCTGCGAGGGGGCAATGTGTAGCGTGGTGCTCTCCAGCGCCTCGGACACGGACCGCGCGCGCATCAGGCGCATCCCGGCGGTCATCGTGGTGTCGCGGTCCGAAAGCGCGGTCCACGCAACGGCGGCGACATGGCCCGGCGGTGTCACCTCGGCAAGATCGTAGTGGCTGCCGGGCAGGACCGGGCCGTTATCGGTCCAGCGCAGCGTCAGCGTGACCGGATCGGCCCCCTTCACCTCGACGATCGAGCGCGCCGTGCGGAAGGGTTTCCAGCCGTCGGGGGTGCGGTATTCATCCGGGTTGTCGGGGTTCACCTCTTCGATGAACACGTCCTGGTCATCGAGATAAGACGAGGTGAGGCCCCAGCCGAGCCGCGCGCTGCGCCCCGTGAGAATCGCGGGGATGCCGGGGATGGTGCCGCCGATCACGCCGCCCGTCTCAAGCTCCAGTCGCGCCAGATACCAGATCGCGGGGGCGGAAAAGCCCAGATGCGGATCGTTGGCCAGAAGCGTGCCGCCGGTGGCCGATCGCGACAGGGCCGCAGCCCAGGCATTGGACGCACCCGCAAAGGCGGGTCGGGGGAAGGGCGAGAGCGGGTCCGCCTCGGCCATCTGCGGCGCGCGCGCCGGTTCGAGACCCGGAAAGAGGCTGGCATAATCTGGCAGCGCCGCAATCCCGCCCCCCGGTGCCAGCGGCACGATATCCTCGAGCCGCGCCGGATCCTCGAGCGCGAGGGCCGCGCGCGCGTGCAGCACCTCGCGGCTGAGATGTCCCGACAATTGCACCGCCATCAACTTGATCAGGGCGATCGAATCCGCCGGTTGCCAGGGCGCGATCGGCGCGTTGAAAAGGAACTGCTCGGGCGCGCCACGCCCCAGCGCCTCGCGGTTGATCTCGGTGAGGCGCGCGTTGACCCCGTCGGAATAGGCCTTGAGCGCGGCCAGCGTCTCGGCATCCTGCGCCGCCACCGAGGCCCGCGCCAGGGTGTAGAGATCAAACCGGCGGAGCGTCGTGTCGATCCTGACCGTGCGCGCGCCGAACACCTCCGAAAGCCGCCCCTGAACGGTGCGGCGCATCATCATCATCTGCCACAGCCGATCCTGCGCATGGGCATAGCCCAGCCCGAAGAAGGTATCGGCGTCGCTCTGCCCGAAAATATGCGGCACATTGGCATTGTCGCGCACGATTTCCACCGGCGCGGCAAGGCCCGTCACGGCGATCTGCTTGTCGTAATCGGGCAGCGAGCGCGCCAGCAGAAGGTAGAGCACGCCCACCGCGATCACCGCCAGAACGACAAGCCCGCCCGCGATACGCATCAGCCATTTGAGGATCACCGGCATGAGGGGCCTTTCGGAGTTTCTGCTTGCATCCCCGACGGGGATAGTCAGAAATCCGGCCCGAGACAACGGTAACGCGACAGGAGGAAGATGACATGGCGAAACTGGCATTTCTGGGTCTGGGGGTGATGGGCTATCCGATGGCGGGCCATCTGCAGGCGGCGGGGCACGATGTCTGTGTCTTCAACCGCACGGCGGCCAAGGCGGAAAAATGGGCGGCCCAGCATGGCGGGCGGCACGCGCCGACCCCGCGCGAGGCGGCCGAGGGGGCGGCCTTCGTGATGGCCTGCGTCGGCAATGACGACGATCTGCGCAGCGTCTGCCTCGGCGCGGACGGGGCCTTCGCGGGGATGGGCAAGGGCGCCGTCTTTGTCGATCACACCACGGTCTCGGCCAAGGTGACGCGCGAGATGTATGAGGCGGCCGGGGCGGCCGGTCTCGGTTTTGTCGATGCGCCGGTCTCGGGCGGGCAGGCGGGGGCCGAGAACGGGCAGCTGTCGATCATGTGCGGCGGCGATGCGGCGCAGTATGCCGCCGCCGAGCCTGTGATCACCACCTATGCCAAGCTATGCCGCCGCCTGGGCGAGAGCGGCGCGGGCCAGATGACCAAGATGGCCAACCAGATCGCCATTGCCGGGCTGGTGCAGGGCCTTTCCGAGGCGCTGCATTTCGCCGAGAAGGCCGGGCTTGACGGGCGCGCGGTGGTCGAGGTGATCAGCCAGGGCGCGGCCGGTTCGTGGCAGATGTCGAACCGCTACCAGACCATGCTCGACGATCACTGGACCCACGGTTTCGCGGTGGACTGGATGCGCAAGGACCTGGGTATCTGCCTTGATACCGCCGACGAGGTGGGCGCAAGCCTTCCGGTCACCGCGCTGGTGGATCAGTTCTACAAGGATGTGCAGAAGATGGGCGGCGGGCGCTGGGATACCTCGAGCCTGCTGGCGCGCCTGCGCAAGTTGGGCTGACCGGGCCGGGGGCAGGGCCGCGCCTGCCCCTTCACCGTTCTTGAAATACTCAAGTCCGACGGTCAGGCCGGATGGCTCAGCCGCGCATGCGCGCGCCGTCCGCGTCAAAAAGCGGCTCGGTGATGAGCCGGGCCCCGCGGCGCTGGCCAAGGATCTCGATCTCGGCCTCGAGCCCCGCTTGCGCCATCTCCGCCGGAATGAGCGCCAGAGCGATCGACCTGGCCGCATGGTGCGAATAGCCACCCGACGTGCAGAACCCGCGCACGGTGCCCTCGATCCAGACCGGCTCATAACCGTTCACATCGGCGTCCGTGGCGTCAACCTCGAAGGCCACGAGCCGCCGCGCGGCCCCAATGGCGCGCTCGGCCTCGGCCGGGGCACGCCCGATGAAATCGGTATTCTTGGTCCACGCGATGAAGCGGTCCATGCCCGTCTCGCCGGGGGTGTAGTCGGGCGAGAATTCGCTCAGCCAGGAGCCGAAGAACCGGTCCAGCCGCAGCGACATCATCGCGCGCATCCCGAAGGGGCGCATCCCGTGGTTCTGACCCTCGGACCACAGCACCTGCCAGAGCGCGCGTTGCGCCATCGGGTCGCAATAGATCTCATAGCCCAGATCGCCGGTGTAGCTCACGCGCTGCACGCGGCAATCGACCATGCCCAGGGTCGCGCGGCGCACATCCATGAAGCGCATCTCGCCCAGCGGATTGCGCGTGCAGGCCATCAGCACCTCGCGCGCCTTTGGTCCCGCGATCTGAAACCCGGTGAGGCGGTCCGAGATGTTCTCCACCCGCACGCCCGTCGCCCCGTTCTGCTGAAACCAGCGCATGTGGACCGCCTGCGCGCCGTAGGAGGCGGTCAACTGAAAGGTCTTGTCATCGAGGCAGGACACGGTGAAATCCCCCCATAGCCGCCCCTTGGGCGAGAGCATGGGCGTGAGCGAGAGCCGCCCCGGCTTGGGGATGCGCCCCGCCATGATCCGGTCGAGCCAGTCGCGCGCCCCCGGCCCGGTGACAAGGTATTTGCCGAAATTATGCACCTCGTTGATGCCCACGCCCGCGCGCACGGCGCGCACCTCGCGCGCGGTCGCCTCCCAGGCGTTGGAGCGGCGGAAAGAGGGCGTCTCATACCGCGGCTCGTCCCCTTCTGCGAAGTAATTCACCACCTCCAGCCCATATTGCGCCCCCCAGACCGCGCCCATGCTGTCAAAGATGTCATACATCGGCGTTTGCCGCAGGGGGCGCGCGGCGGGCAGTTCCTCGTTGGGGTAGCTGACGGAGAAACGTTTCTGATAGTTTTCAATGACTTTCGGGCGGGTATAGCCCGGTCCGATCCAGTCGCCGAAGCGGGCGACATCCATCGCGGTCACGTCACGCTCGCACTCTCCATGAATCATCCACTGCGCCAGCATCAGCCCCACGCCGCCGCCCTGGGAAAAGCCCGCCATCACCCCGCAGGCCGACCAATAGCCGCGCAGGCCGGGGATGGGACCCACGAGCGGGTTGCCATCGGGGGCGAAGGTGAAGGGACCGTGAATGACCGATTTGACGCCCGCCTTTTCCAGCACCGGGAAACGGCGATAGGCAAACTCGATGCTGGCCTCGATCTTGTCGAGGTTGTCGGGCAAAAGCTCATGACCGAAGTCCCATGGCGTGCCGTCCACCGCCCAGGGTTTGCAGGGCTGCTCGTAAAAGCCGATGCAGAGGCCGCGCCCCTCCTGGCGCAGATAGCTTTCGCCGGCGGGGTCCATCACATGCGGGTGTTCGCTGTCGCGCTCGTAGATTTCGGGGATCTCGTCGGTGACGATATATTGATGCTCCATCGGGTGCAGCGGCAGATAGACGCCCGCCATCGCCCCCACCTCGCGCGCCCAGAGGCCACCCGCGTTGACCACGTGCTCGGTGTGTATGGTGCCCTTGTCCGTCACCACATCCCATGTGCCGTCGGGGCGCTGTCTGGTTTCACGGACCATGCAATGGGTCTCGATCTGCGCGCCCCCCATGCGGGCGGCCCTGGCATAGGCGTGGGTGGTGCCCGACGGGTCGAGATGGCCGTCGAGCGGGTCGTAAAGCCCGCCGATGATGCCGTCTATATTGGTCACCGGCGCAATCTGCGCGATCTCTTCGGGGGTGACGATATGGGTATCGAGGCCCATGTAGCGATGCTTGGCGCGCTCGGCCAGCATCATGTCAAAGCGGTCGCGGTTGTCGGCCAGCGTCACGCCGCCCACATGATGCAGCCCGCAGGACATGCCGGTGATCTCTTCGAGTTCCTTGTAGAGCCGGATGGTATAGCCCTGAAGGGCTGCCATGTTGGTATCGCCGTTGAGCGTGTGAAACCCCCCCGCCGCATGCCAGGTGGACCCGGAGGTAAGCTCCGAGCGTTCCAGCAGCATCACGTCCGACCAGCCCAGCTTGGTCAGGTGATAGAGCACCGAACACCCGACGACACCGCCGCCGATGACGCAAACGCGCGTGGTGGTTTTCATGGACGCCTCCCGAGGATCGTTTCGGCCACACTGGCCACCCGGACGCCGCGCGCATGTCGGTTTGCGACAGGTTCGGTCGTTTTTCTTGGGGGCGGCGCGGTTGCTGTGTCGCGTGTCGGATCATGATGGAAGTCTTCGAATCAGCGAGCCATCTACTGCGTGTGGGTAATACAAAAATGCAATATAAAAACAATCTTTTGGTACCCTGAAGCTGAGTTTCCATCAACTGGAGCGCACCCTTCGGTTGAAAAACTCTTTAGAAACAGAGTGTTGCCACTATATTCATTGATTTAAATCAGAGCAACCAACCGCGATTATGGTAAAATCATGGCAGGTTCGGGGCAGTTTCCCGACCATTCCATCATTGGGGGAAACCATGACAGACAGTAAAGTTTTCAACTACGAGCTTGACGGGTTGAAGTTCAGCGTGACTGTTTTCGAGGAAGGCGGGGTCTTCAAGGCGACAATCAACGTCGAAGAAGGTTACGCCGACTTCAACGCGATCTATTGGGGGGATGACGTTGCCGGCAATTCCGATTTCGACGGATTTGGCGGGCGCGACAAGAGCCTCAACATGAACGGTGCCGAAGGCTCGACCTTCGAGGGCGAGGCCGTCGAGTGGGACGGCGCTGAAAAGCTGTCCTCGGCCGGTCTGGGCAAGGAGGGTGAGGACAAGCAAACCTTCTTGCAGGAAGGCGAGAGCGTGACGTTGACCCTTGACGGTCTGAGCAGCCTTGACCAGATCGATTTTCTCGGCATTCGTGCAACCAGCACGAGCACGCCGGAGGGATCGATCAAGACCATCGCTGTGCCGGAAGAACCGGTTGATCCCGAAGAGCCGAAGGACGATTTCCCGGAATGGCCGCAGGATATCTCCAACGTCGTTCTGGTGTTTGATCAGAAGGACGGGGATACGAAACCCACCCCCGATGGCGATGGCTTCTACACCGTCAAGATCGACAACTGGCCGAACGAGGGTGATGATGACCTCGACAACTCGATCGACGATATCCTTGCATATCTTGTTGCAAATGATGAGTTCATCACGGCGGACAGCGATCTTCTGGGCGTGGTGATCAAGGGCGGCAATCAGGCGGCGACCGAGTTCTTTGCCTTTGGGGACAACAACACCAATGGCACGGAGGCCGATGATCTTCCTGAGGGGATCGGGTTCGCCCTGCCAGACGAAAACGTTCCAGGTGGCGGAACGAGCGCGAATGTCCAGCCGACCAACGCGATCGATAAGACATATCTTTACACTGATGTGTTCGGGCTCACTGATGTGCCCGAAACGACTGATGTGTTCGACTTTGTCTGATATGGCATGTGCCTAGCGCGACGAAAGGGGCGGGCGACCGCCCCTTTTTGCGGCGCCTGTGCCGGATCACGCCTCGTCTGATTTGGGCGGTGGTGCCGCAGCGGCCTCTTTCGCGGCCTTGAACTTCTGAAGCTTCTCGACCAGCAGCGCCCGCGCCTTGGCATTGGCGCGGCGCACGCGGAAGGCCGTCAGGAAGGCCTCTTCGGCGGTTTGAGAGCTTTCGGCCAGCACCTTGGCGATGACGCCAAAGAGGTCTTCGTCGCCCGTCACCTCGATCGCCTTGAGCACGTCCCGGGCCAGTTCGTCGGCCATGTCCTCGGTGATGCCCATGGCGCGGCCCTCAGCGTGTGGTTTCGGTCAGGCGGCGTTTGACATAGCCGGTCACGCTGTCGATCATCGTCTCCATGTGCGGCTCCTTGAAGAAGTGATCGGCACCCTCGATTTCCTGATGGGTGATGGTGATGCCGTGCTGTTCCTGCAACTTGCCCACCAATGAGGCCGTGTCGGCCGGCGGTGCCACCCGGTCGCCGGTGCCGTTGATGATGAGGCCGGAGGCGGGGCAGGGGGCGAGGAACGAAAAATCATACATGTTGGCGGGTGGCGCCACCGAGATGAACCCCGTCACCTCCGGACGCCGCATCAGAAGCTGCATCCCGATCCACGCGCCAAACGAAAACCCCGCCACCCAGCAATGCTTGGAATTGGCGTTCATGGATTGCAGGTAATCGAGCGCCGAGGCGGCATCGGACAATTCGCCCAGACCCTGATCGTATTCGCCCTGGCTGCGCCCCACGCCGCGGAAATTGAACCGCAGCACGGTAAAGCCCATGTTGTAGAACGCATAATGCAGGTTGTAGACCACCTTGTTGTTCATCGTGCCGCCGAATTGCGGATGCGGATGCAGCACGATGGCAATCGGCGCATCGCGGTCGCGCTGCGGATGGTAACGGCCTTCCAGACGGCCCTCGGGGCCGGCAAATATAACCTCTGGCATGTGCTACTGTCCTTCTTGCGCGCGCGGGCGATCGGTATGATGCATTCGCTCTCGCATCCCTGGGCGTGGTTCGGATATGATCGGTCCCGGACCGGTCCGATTGCAGATAAGCCCTGTATCGGCCAAGGTCAATCGGTGACGGTCGGGGGAGAAGGCCATGAAACTCAGCACAAAGGGGCGCTATGCGATGGTGGCGCTGGTCGATATCGCGCTTCAGCCTTCGGGCAGCGTGGTCACGCTGAGCGAGGTGTCGCGGCGACAGGACATTTCTCTGCCCTATCTCGAGCAGCTTTTCGTCAAGCTGCGGCGCGCCGATCTGGTGATCTCGGTGCGCGGGCCGGGGGGCGGCTACCGGCTGGCGCGGCCCGCCTCCGAGATCCGCGTCTCCGATGTGCTGGCGGCGGTGGATGAGACGGTGGATGCGATGCACAAGGGGGCGGGGGCCTCGGGCGGGGCGAGCGGAAGCCGCGCGCAATCGCTGTCAAACCGTCTCTGGGAGGGGCTGAGCGCGCATGTCTATGTTTTCCTGCACCAGACCCGGCTGAGCGATGTGGCCGGCAACACGCTGGCCCCCTGTCCGGCGGTGCCGCACCTCTTCTCGCTGGTTGACGACGAGTAGCGCGCGTTCTCTGTTAGGCCTGAACCGGGCAGAAAGGCAGCATCGTGGCCAGTCTCAACCGCATCGTCATGCAGAAGGCCACGCGGCGCTGGCTCTCGGCGCTGGACCCCGAAAGCATGGATGCCGCCGAAATCTCGGGCAAGTTCGGGCGGCGCTTCGAGTTTCGCAGCTATACCCGCTACCGCTATCCGCGCCACGACATCTGCAAGGGCCCGTTCACCGACGAGGCGGGCCGGGTGGCGCAATATGACATCATCCTCGCCAATCAGGTCTGGGAGCATCTCGACCGGCCCTATGCCGCCACGCAGAACGTGCGCGCCATGCTGCGCGAGGGGGGGTGGTTCTGGCTCGCCGTGCCGTTCTTCATCCCGTATCACGGCGACCCGGTGGATTGCTCGCGCTGGTCGGCGCGGGGGCTGAAGAACCTGCTCATCGAGGCCGGTTTCGCCGAGGCCAACATCACCGCCCGCCAATGGGGCAACCGCGCCGCCGCGCGGCGCAACCTCGAGGACATCTGGCCGCCGACGCATCATCCCGAAACCGATGACCTGACCGACGATCCGCAATTTCCAATCTGCGCCTGGGCGATCGCGCAGAAATAGCATCGCGGGTCCAGGGCCGGTCATCCTCGGGCCTGACCCGAGGATCTCTTGCCCCCTTGCCGTCATCCTCGGGCCTGACCCGAGGATCTCTTGCCGCGCGGAGAACCCCGCCTGTGCGGGGATGACGGGGGCAGGGCGGGCAGGCGCGGTGCCTCGTTTCTGCGTGTTCATGCTTCGTTCACAATTTCGGCTTGGACGACTCGCCCCACTCCTCTATGTCAGGACGGGTGGCAAGGGGGCTCTCATGGCCGAACTCAAGACGATCTCCGTGCGCGGCGCGCGCGAGCACAATCTCAAGAACATCGACGTGGACATTCCGCGCGACCAACTCGTTGTGATCACCGGTCTTTCCGGATCCGGCAAGTCCTCGCTGGCCTTTGACACGATCTATGCCGAGGGGCAGCGGCGCTATGTCGAATCGCTCAGCGCCTATGCGCGGCAGTTCCTCGACATGATGGAAAAGCCGGATGTGGACCACATCAGCGGGCTGTCACCTGCGATTTCCATCGAGCAGAAGACGACCTCGAAGAACCCCCGCTCGACCGTGGGCACCGTCACCGAGATCTACGACTATATGCGCCTGCTCTTTGCCCGCGTCGGCACGCCCTACAGCCCTGCCACCGGCCTGCCCATCGAGGCGCAGCAGGTTCAGGATATGGTGGACCGCGTGATGGCGATGGAGGAGGGCACGCGCGCCTATCTTCTGGCCCCCATCGTGCGCGACCGGAAGGGCGAATATCGCAAGGAATTCCTGGACCTGCGCAAGCAGGGGTTTCAGCGGGTCAAGGTGAACGGCGAATTCCACGAGTTGGACGAGCCGCCCGTGCTCGACAAGAAATTCCGCCACGATATCGACGTGGTGGTAGATCGGATCGTGGTGAAAGAGGGGCTGGAGACGCGGCTTGCCGACAGTTTCCGCACCGCGCTCGATCTGGCGCAGGGCATCGCCGTTCTGGAAACCGCCCCGCGCGAGGGAGAGCCGGAGCGGATCACGTTTTCCGAGAATTTCGCCTGTCCGGTCAGCGGCTTCACCATTCCCGAGATCGAGCCGCGGCTCTTTTCCTTCAACGCGCCCTTCGGGGCCTGCCCCGATTGCGGCGGGCTGGGGGCGGAGCTTTTCTTTGACGAGCGTCTGGTCGTCCCCGACGAGGCGCTCAAACTGACGGACGGGGCCATCGCGCCCTGGCGCAAGGGTAAATCGCCCTACTTCACCCAGACGATCAACTCGTTGGCAAAGCATTACGAATTCGACAAGGCGACCGCATGGCGCGACCTGCCCGCCCATGTGAAACAGGTGTTCCTGCATGGCTCTGGCGAGGAGGAGATCACCTTTCGCTATGACGAGGGGGGCCGCGTCTATCAGGTTGCGCGCAGCTTCGAAGGGGTGATCCCCAACATGGAACGGCGTTACCGCGAGACGGATTCGGCCTGGATCCGCGAGGAATTCGAGCGCTACCAGAATAACCGCCCCTGTGGCACCTGCGAGGGCTACCGCCTGCGCCCCGAAGCGCTGGCGGTGCGCATCGCGGGCCTGCATGTGGGGCAGGTTGTGCAGATGTCGATCCGCGAGGCGCATGACTGGTGCGCGACGGTGCCCGCGCACCTCAGCAACCAGAAAAACGAGATCGCGCGGGCGATTCTGAAGGAAATCCGCGAGCGGCTGGGCTTTCTGGTCAATGTGGGCCTCGATTACCTCACGCTGTCGCGCAACGCGGGCACGCTCTCGGGCGGCGAGAGCCAGCGTATCCGGCTGGCCAGCCAGATCGGGTCCGGCCTCACCGGCGTGCTTTACGTGCTCGATGAACCCTCGATCGGCCTGCATCAGCGCGACAACGGGCGGCTTTTGCAGACGCTGCGCAATCTGCGCGATCAGGGCAATACGGTGATCGTGGTGGAGCATGACGAAGAGGCGATCCGCACCGCCGACTATGTCTTTGACATCGGCCCCGGCGCAGGCGTGCATGGCGGGCGCGTGGTGAGCCATGGCACGCCCGAGGCGGTGGCGGCCGATCCGGCGTCATTGACCGGGCAATACCTGTCGGGCACGCGCGAGATCGCGGTGCCCGAGATGCGGCGCAAGGGAAACAAGAAAAAACTTATTGTTGTCAATGCGACAGGGAACAATCTTAAAGCAGTTACCGCCGAGTTTCCTCTGGGCAAATTCGTCTGCGTGACGGGCGTGTCGGGCGGGGGCAAGTCAACGCTGACCATCGAGACGCTGTTCAAGACCGCGTCGATGCGATTGAACGGCGCGCGGCAGACGCCCGCACCCTGCGAGACGATCAAGGGGCTGGAGCATCTCGACAAGGTGATCGATATCGACCAACGCCCCATTGGCCGAACTCCTCGTTCGAATCCAGCCACTTACACCGGGGCCTTCACCCCGATCCGCGACTGGTTCGCCGGTCTGCCCGAGGCCAAGGCGCGCGGCTACAAGCCGGGGCGATTCAGCTTCAACGTCAAGGGCGGGCGCTGCGAGGCGTGCCAGGGCGACGGATTGATCAAGATCGAGATGCATTTCCTGCCCGATGTCTATGTCGAATGCGAGACCTGCAAGGGCGCGCGCTATAACCGGGAGACACTGGAAATCCGCTTCAAAGGCAAGAGCATAGCGGACGTTCTTGATATGACGGTGGAAGAGGCGCAGGGATTTTTCCAGGCCGTGCCCTCGATCCGCGAGAAGATGGATGCGCTGATGCGCGTGGGGCTTGGCTATATCAAGGTGGGCCAGCAGGCGACCACGCTTTCGGGCGGCGAGGCGCAGCGGGTGAAGCTCAGCAAGGAACTCGCCAAACGCTCGACGGGCCGCACACTCTATATCCTCGACGAGCCGACCACGGGTCTGCATTTCGAGGATGTGAAGAAGCTGCTCGAGGTGCTGCACGAACTGGTCGATCAGGGCAATTCGGTGGTGGTGATCGAGCACAATCTCGATGTCATCAAGACCGCCGATCATATCATCGACATCGGCCCCGAGGGTGGTGACGGCGGCGGTGAGATCGTGGCCGAGGGCACGCCCGAAGAGGTGGCGGAAGAACCCCGCAGCCATACCGGGCACTACCTCAAGGAGATACTGGCCGCGCGGCGGGTGGCGGCGGAGTAAGACGCCAGTCTGAACCCCGCCGTCATCCTCCGGCTCGACCGGAGGATCCCGTGCGGCGAGAGACCCTCGGATCAGGTCCGAGGGTGACGCTGCTTGTCAGTCACTTCTTCATCGGGCAGGTGCTCAGCCCGAGGATCGAATAGAGCGGGCAGGAGGACATCAGCCCCGTGACCAGCGGCACGACGCCAATGAGGTAGAGCCAGCTATAGGCCCCGTCCCGGTTGAGAAAGAAGCCGGCCAGCAGCGCGAGGCCGAGGAGAATGCGCAGCGCGCGGTCGGTGGTGCCAACGTTTTTGCGGAGCATGATACTGCCTTTCAAAGCGACCGGACGACAAGCCCGGCTTCATGGCACCATGATCGCATATCGCTCTGCGCGGTTCGGTGATCCTGTCACCAAGGCTCACTTGAAATTGCGGCTGTCCTTCAATTGATCCCAGGCCCAGACCACCTGTTGCAACTGCTCTTCCTGGCTGCGGTCGCCGCCGTTGATATCGGGGTGCAGCACCTTGATGAGCGATTTGTAGGCCTGGCGAAGCTCGGCCTTGGTCCAGCTGTCGGCGGCCTCGAGGATTTCGATCGCGCGGCGTTCGGTCGGCGGCAGCTTGCGCCCGCCGCCCTGCTTGCGGCCGGGATTGCGGGTGGCGTTGTTCCCCAGAACCTGATGCGGGTCCTCGATGCCAAGCCGCGCCCAGGCGCGCGCCTCGGGGTCGGTGAAGCGGCGCGTCTCGCGTTCCCAGACCTTGTCGCGCGACATCTGCGCGTTCAGCTCTGCCTCGGTGGTGCCTTCGAAGAAGTTCCATTTCAGGTTGTATTCGCGCACATGCTCCTGACAGAACCAGAGATAGTCGTCGAGCACGTCCGGCGATTTCGGCGCGCGGTAAAGCCCCGCCTCCTGGCAGCCCGGATGTTCGCACACGCGGGTCGAGGTTTCGGACGCCCCCGACATGCCCCGCCGCCCGCGCGGATTCTTGCGCTTGGCCGACGACACCGACATATCGAAACCGAAAGGATCAGTCTTGGACATTGGCAAACCTCAACGAGTCAGGGCGCAGAGTGTATGCCAAAACGCGCCGATGAGAAGGGGGGCAGGCGAAAAAATCGGTGATATTCTGATGACAAATCCGCCATGCGGCGCCGGGCACGCGCGCGCAAGCGGTTCGAATCACGATGAAAACAGGCGTCGGTCAGTCGGCCCGGAGCAACGGGCGAAGGCTTGAGGCCGCATCCTCGGGCGGCAGGGCCGCCCGCGCCTCGGGCACGGGCGATTGCAGGGGCGCGCGGGGGACGACGTCGCGCGAGAAGACCAGCACCGAGCGATAGACCGTGGCGGTCGAGGTCAGCCCCTGACGTTCCTCACTGGGCAGGATGTCGCTGCGCAGATAGGTCCAGCCCTCGCGCGCCATCTCGTTGAGCACATCCTCCAGCCCGAGCGCGAAACGGCCCTCGGGCGTCTTGACGCCCGGGGCCTTGCGCCCGCGCGTGGGCGCGGGGATGACACGGTATTCGCAGCGGGGCAGGGTCACGGGTGCCGCGCGTTCATTTCGGGCCGGGGCCGATGACCATGATCATCTGTCGGCCTTCCATCTTGGGCATGTTCTCGACCCGGCCCACCTCCTTGACATCGTCGGCGATGCGCTCGAGCAATTCGCGCCCGAGATGCTGATGCGCCATCTCGCGGCCGCGAAAGCGCAGGGTGATCTTCACCTTGTCGCCGCCTTCAAGAAACTTCAGAACATTGCGCATTTTCACGTCATAATCATGGGTGTCGGTGCCGGGGCGGAACTTGACCTCCTTGACCTCGATGATCTTCTGCTTCTTGCGGGCCTCGGCCTCGCGCTTCTGGGTTTCGTATTTGTATTTTCCGAAATCCATGATCTTGCAGACCGGTGGCGTGGCACTGGGAGAGATTTCCACCAGGTCCAGCCCGGCCTCTTCGGCCATTTCCAGCGCGCGTTGCGGGGTCACGACCCCGACATTCTCGCCATCGGCGCCAATCAGGCGGATTTCATCGCCGCGAATACGATCATTGACGCGGGGGCCGGTTTCGCGCGTGGGGGGCGCATTGTGGGGTCTGCGGGCTATGGCTTTGGTCCTTCGATAGTTGATTTTGCCGGTGTATTCAGGCTGGGCACGGTAAACGCGGGGGCGCGGGCTTTCAAGCGGCAAAATCGGCGGGAGCGGGCCGAAATCAGGGCTTTTTCCCCTTGCGGCTTTTCTCCGGGGGGGCCATCTGTCACACCGGATTGTGAACGGGGGCGTTTTAGGCGCTTTCCCGGCATGGACAGGAGTATGGGTGATGAAAAATCTGATATGGGTCGTTGTTGCGGTCGTGGTGCTGGGGGGCGGCTACATGCTCGTCACCGGCAAGTCGGTCAATGAGGTGGTCGAGAGCGTGACCGAGACCACGCCGGAGGTCGAGGCACCGGCGGCACTGGAAGAGGCCGCGACCGCAGCGGGCGAGGCGGTGGAAGCCGCACAGGACGCCGCAAGCGAGGCTGCGGGGGCCGTGGCCGAGGCCGCAGAAGGGGCAGCAGACGCCGCGACCGAGGCGGTCGGGGCGGCACAGGAGGCGGCGAGCGAGGCCGCGAGCGCTGTGGCCGAGACTGCCAACGAAGCCGTCGAAGCGGCGCAGGAGGCTGCGACCGGTGCGGCGGACACGGCGTCCGAGACCGTGACCGAAGCCGCAGACACTGCGACCGATGCGGCGTCTGACGCGGTGGATGCCGCGACCGACACGGCGACCGATGCAGCAGATGCCGCCACGGATGCGGCCGATCAGGCGACCGAGAGTGCGACCGAGGCCGCACAAGAGGCGGTGACCGACAGTCTACCCTCTGCGGAAGAGCAAGCGGCCGCGCAGGCCGCGGCAGAGGTCCCCGAGGCGCTGACCGTGGGCGGGTTCGACCTCGAGCAGGCGCGTAGCCTGATCGAGGGCGCGGGACTTGGTTCGATGCAGGAAACCATGCTTATCGAAGGCATCCGGGCGGCGCAGAACAATCCCGATCTGCTCAAATCCGCGCTTGAGGCGGCCCGCACGGCGCTTGGCTACTGAGCAAGGCCGCTGACACGAAAAAGCCCGCGCAAGGCGATCCTTGTGCGGGCTTTTTCATGCGACGTCATCCTCCGGCTTGGCCGGAGGATCTCCTTGAACGAAAGACCGTCGGGCAACCAGAGACCCTCGGATCAAGTCCGAGGGTGACGGGCGTTTGTGGTCGGCGTCATCCTCCGGCCTGACCGGAGGATCTCTTGCAACAGGAGGCCCTCGGGTCACGTCCGAGGGCGCCATGTTGCCTCAGTCGAGGAACGCCTTTTCCACCACATATTCCCGAGGGGCCGAATTCGCGCCCTCGCGCAGGCCGTAGCCTTCGAGCATGTCCTTGATTTCAAGGTTGAAGGCGAGGTTGCCGCAGACCATGGCGCGGTCGGTTTCCGGCGAAAGCGGGGCCACGCCGAGATCGGCGAACACCTCGCCCTTGCGCATGAGGTCCGTGATGCGGCCCATCTTGGGGCTCTCCTCGCGCGTCGTGGTCGGGTAATAGCGTAGTTTGTCGGCAAAGCCCTCGCCGATCAACTCCTCCAGCATTTCGTCGCTGCGGATGTTGTCGATCAACTCCTTGCCATAGGTCAGCTCGCCCACCTCTCGGCAGGTATGGGTCAGGATCACCTCGTCGTAATCCTCATAGGTCTGCGGGTCGCGCAGCAGCGAGGCGAAGGGGGCGATCCCGGTGCCGGTGGCAAAGAACCAGATCCGCTTGCCCGGCAGGAGCGCATCATGCACCAGCGTGCCCACGGGTTTCGGGCGCAGGATGATCTCGTCACCGGGTTGGATATGTTGCAGGCGAGAGGTCAACGGACCATCCTGCACCTTGATCGAGTAGAATTCCAGTTCGTCATCCCAGGAGGGCGAGGCTATGGAATAGGCGCGCAGGAGCGGCTTTTCGCGGCCGGTCTTCTCGTCCTCTGACATGAGACCGATCATCACGAACTCACCCGAGCGAAAGCGCAGGCTCGTTGGCCGCGTCACCCGGAAGGCAAAGAGCCGGTCGGTGTAGTGTGTCACCCGCGTCACCGTCTGCGCGTCGGGCAGGGCGAGGGTTTTCGGCGCTTTTGCGGTGGCTTGTGTCACGGCGGTCATCTCGTTCATGGTGTCAACTGCCGGTCCATTAAACCGACATCCTCTTTTAATCTTTGACCTAGGTCAGGGGAAGGCGATTATCAGCCGCGCAACCGCGCCTGATAGTCATGCGCTTGCCAGTCGCTGCGCGACAGCCACTGAGCCTCGGGCTGGCGCGCTGCGAGATCGTCGGAAATCTCGACCTCGTCAAACCCGGCGCGCCGCGCCATGGCGTATTGATCGGCGATCACGTGACCATAGGCGCGCAGCCGTCCCTTGTAGCCCATGAGCCGCAATTGCCGCGCGATGGTAAAGCCGCGCCCGTCGGCGACGCTCGGGAAATGCACCTTGATCATCTGCACCTCGGGCAGACGTCCGGCCAGTTCCAGCGGATCGGCGCTGGCGGGCAGAGTGATGCCGACGCCGCGGCGCGCCTCTTCCAGGGGCACGATGGGGGTGGTCCAGGTGTCGGGGCCAAAGCCCGCGTCGGTGACGATGATGGTCATGCGGAAACTCCTCTACGCACCATTTTGCCGTTCGCGAAATGGATGCCACATTCGGTCTTGTCCTGATCGCGCCAGCGGCCGGCGCGGGGGTCTTCATCGGCGCGCACCGGGGTGGTGCAGGGCATGCAGCCAATGGAGGGATAGCCGCGCGCCACCAGTGGATGCCGGGGCAGGCGGTTTTCCTCCATATAGGTGCGGATGTCGTCCCGCGCCCAATGGGCCAGCGGGTTGACCTTGATGCGCCCGGTGCCCTCCTCGATCTCGAAGAAATCGAGCGCGGCGCGGGTGCCCGCCTGATAGCGTTTGCGCCCGGTGATCCAGCCGTCGAACCCGGCAAGCGCGCGCTGCAAGGGCAGGGCCTTGCGCAGCGCGCAACAGGCATCGGTATCGCGCTGATGGAGCGTGTCGTCGGGGTCGTGCTGGCGCAGGTCGGCGGGGTCCGCGCGGATGATGCGCAGATCGCGCAAATTCAACCGCTCGGCCAGTTCCTGCTGATAGACCAGCGTTTCGGCAAAGAGCATCTCGGTGTCGATGAAAATCACCGGCGTCGCCGCGCGCGTGACCGAGACCATGTGCAAGAGCACGACCGACTCGGCCCCGAAGCTGGAGACCAGCACGAGGCGACCGGCCTCCGGGTCGCGCAGCGCGTGCTCCAGCACCGAGATCGCTGAATGGTGGCGATACCGGTCGTTGAGCGCCGCAACCCGCTCGCTGAGGTCACTCGGCGGCATGGGCGCGGGCCTCCTCGTCGTAGAGCGCGGATTTGAACGGCTCCATCCCGATACGGTTATAGGTTTCGAGGAACGTCTCCTCGGGCCCCTCGCGCAGGTCGAGATAGGCAAAGATCAGACGCTCCACCGCCGGCACGATCTCGTCATAGGCGAAACCCGGTCCTGTGCGGGTGCCGATGGCGGTGGTCTCGGACGGATCGCCGCCAAGGGTGATCTGGTAATTCTCCACCCCCGCGCGGTCGAGACCGAGAATGCCGATATGCCCGACATGGTGATGGCCGCAGGCGTTGATGCAGCCCGAGATCTTGATCTGGAGATGGCCCACCTCGTGCTCGATCTTGAGCTCTTCAAGCCGGGTGGCGATGCCTTGGGCCACGGGGATCGAGCGGGCGGTGGCGAGCGCGCAGTAATCCATGCCGGGGCAGGCGATGATATCCGAGGCAAGGCCGATATTGGCCGTGCCCAGCCCCGCCTCCCGCAGCGCCGCGTGAACGGCGGGAATGTCCGCCAGTGCCACATGCGGCAGCACGAGGTTCTGTGCGTGGCTCACGCGGATGTCGTTGTGGCCGTAACGTTCGGCAAGATCGGCGACAAGGCGCATCTGATCGGCGGAGGCGTCGCCCGGCGTTGCCCCGTGTGCCTTGAGGCTGATGGAGACGATGCCGTGATCGGCGTGTCTGTGCGGCGTCACGTTGGTATCGGCCCAGGCGCGAAACACCGGATCGGTGTCACGCGCGGAATAATAGGCGGCCGCGTCGCGTTCGGGCAGGGTGGGGGTGACAAAGCGCGCGCGGATATCGGCAAGCCGGTCCTGATCCACGCCCGAGAACACGGCGCGGCGCTGCGGAAAGAGCGCCTCGACGGCGTCGCGGAAGGTGTCGAGGCCGTTCTCGAACACGGTGATCTTGATGCGCGCCTTGTATTTGTTGTCGCGCCGACCGAGGCGGTTATAGGTCGCCAGCACTGCCTCGAGATAGGGCAGAAGGTCCGCCTCGGGCAGGAAATCGCGCAAGAGCTTGGCCACCATGGGCGTGCGGCCCATGCCGCCGCCGACCCAGACCTGATAGCCGCGCGTGCCGTCCCGCTCGATGATGCGCAGGCCGATATCGTGGCTTTTCATCACCGCGCGGTCGGCCTCGGACGCGATCACGGCGATCTTGAACTTGCGCGGCAGGAACTGGAATTCGGGGTGGTCGGTGGACCATTGCCGGATCAGTTCGGCCACCGGGCGCGGATCGGTCAGCTCATCCGCCGCAGCACCCGCAAAGTGATCCGAGGTCACGTTGCGGATGGTGTTGCCGGAGGTCTGGATGGCGTGCATCCCCACCTTTGCGAGCGCGTCGAGCATGTCGGGCACATCGCTCAGTTTCGGCCAGTTATACTGGATATTGGTGCGGGTGGTGAAATGGCCATAGCCCTTGTCCCACCGCTCGGCCAGATAGGCCAGTTGCCGCAGCTTGGCGGGATCGAGAGAGCCATAGGGGATCGCCACGCGCAGCATGTAGGCATGGAGTTGCAGGTAAAGCCCGTTCATCAGGCGCAGCGGACGGAACTCGTCTTCGGTGAGGCTTCCGTCGATGCGCCGCTCGACCTGGGCGCGGAACTGCCGGTTGCGCTCGGCGAGAAAGGCGGTGTCGAAATCGGTGTAGTGATACATGGGTCGCTCCTGCGCGGGTCGCGTGGGTCAGGCGTGGGACAGTCCTTCGGACTGCTTGCCATGAAAGAGGTTCGAGGGGCCCTTGCGGCGGAAATCCTCGCGGAAATGGGCGGGTTCCGGGCCGCTCTCGCCGGGGCGCATGTCGGCCAGATAGGCGCCGACGATTTCACCGGTGCGCGCCTGCGCCTGCAAAAGCCGATAGTCGGCATCGGCCTCGTCGATCAGCAATTCGGCCTCCGAGAGGTGCCGCGTCCAGCGGTCATCGGCGGTGAGATAGACCACGTCGCCCTCGATCAGGGCATTGGCGGTCACGACCTTGGGGGTGAATTCGCGGGCCATGTCAGGCAAGCTCCTGTTGTGTCTGTGACATCCGGGCCTCGGCCGCGCGGGGGCTGAGACCGAGAAAGGTGAGCGCCGGGCCGGTGAGGGCGGCGGCCTTGAGGTCGGCAGGCAAGCATCCCAGCGTGGTGGCAATGACGCGTTGATCGGGGCGGGCGGCGTTCTCGACCACGGTCACGGGCGTGGCGCGGTCCGCCCCGTGCATGACGAGGCGGCCCTGGATGAAGCGCGCGGATTTCTTGGCCATGTAGATCGCGGCCACTTCGCCGGGGCGTGCCAGCGTGCGCCAGTCGTGATCGGCAAAGCCTGCCATGTCGTGGCCGGTCAGAAAGCGCACGGCGGCGTTGCGCCCGCGTCTGGTCAGGCTCTGGCCGATGGCGGCGGCGGCAGCAGAGGCCGCCGTGATGCCCGGCACGATCTCATAGGGCAGGCCTGCGGCCTCGACCGCCTCGATTTCCTCGTCGAGCCGGCCGAACACGACCGGATCGCCGCCCTTGAGCCGCACCACGGTCGCCCCGGTGAGTGCGTGCCCCACGATCATCGCATTGATCGCCTCCTGCGGGGTGGAGGGGCCGAACCCCTCCTTGCCCGCCGCGATGAGGTGCGCACCCGGCCGGGCAAGTGCGAGTATATCCGCATTGACCAACCGGTCATGGATCACCACATCCGCCGCCGCGATGAGACGCAGCGCCTTCACGGTCAGCAGATCGGCGTCGCCGGGGCCTGCGCCGACAAAGGCGACAGGGGCGGTCGGGGGTGTGGTGACGGGCATGGCGGCAGCGTGTCCGGGGTTGTTTGACTTCCTCTTCAATATAGGAAATATTCCCGGCTAAAGGCCATATGCGGCGCTTAATAAGGATGTTTGTTCCGTATTCGACCGCAAGGTGGCAAGGCTTCCCTCGATTGGAGGAAATTTGGAATGCCCGTCCGCATCGACGATCTCGACCGGAAAATCCTTGCGCAACTGCAAGAGGATGCCGGACAATCGCTTGACGATATCGCGCGCAATGTCGGCTCTTCCAAGACGCCGGTCTGGAATCGCATCCGCAAGCTGCGTGAGGCGGGCGTGATCCGGCAGCAGACCTGCCTGCTCGATGCCGAGGCCCTTGGGCTGGAGGCCTGTTTCTTCGTGCTGATCCGCACCTCGGAACATGAGGCCGCCTGGCAGGCGCGGTTTCTGGAGACCCTGAACAAGCGCCCCGAGGTGATGGAAGCGCATCGGCTGGCGGGCGATATCGACTATATCCTCAAGGTGCGCGTGGCCAATGCGCGCGCCTATGACGTGTTCTATCAGGCGCTGATCGCGGAGGTGAAGATCCACAACGTCACCGCGCTATTGTCGATGGAAGAGATCAAATCGACCACGATGCTGCCGGTCTGAGCGGGCAGGGGGCGCTGCCCCCGCCGGCCCTGCGGGCCGACTCCCCCGGAGTATTTCCGGAACAGTGAAGCCTCAGGTGGCCCCGAGGGCGGCGATGATCGGGGAAAACGCTTCTGCCGTGAGGCTTGCGCCGCCGACAAGCGCGCCATCGACCTCTGCAATGGCGAAGATCTCGGCGGCGTTGGCCGGCTTCACCGAGCCGCCATAGAGCAGGCGCAGGGTGCCCGCCTCCTCTGCGCCGAGACGGTCGGTCAGGACCGCGCGCAGCACGCCATGCACCTCGGCGATCTGCGCGCTGCTGGGCGTGAGCCCGGTGCCGATGGCCCAGACCGGCTCGTAGGCGATCACGGCATTGGCGGCGTTGGCGGTCTCGGGCAGCGAGGCGCGCAATTGCTCGGTCACGACGGCGAGGGTCTGCGCGGCTTCGCGCTCGGCCAGGGTCTCCCCAAGGCAGATCACCGCGATGAGGCCCGCAGCATGGGCGGCGCGCGCCTTCTGCGCGACAAGCGCGCTGGTTTCCCCGTGATCGGCGCGGCGCTCGGAATGACCGAGAATGACCGCGCGCGCACCCGCATCGGCCAGCATCGGGGCGGAGATGTCACCGGTATGCGCGCCCGAGGGGGACGGGTGACAATCCTGCGCGCCGAGCATGAGGGCGCTCTGCGCGGCAATCGACGCCGCCCGGGCCAGAAGTGTCGCGGGCGGGCAAATCAGGATATCGACAGAGGGGGCGGGATGCGCGGCGGCGAGTGCGGCGATCTCGGCCAGGCTGTCCCCGGTGCCGTTCATCTTCCAGTTTCCGGCAGCCATCTTTCGCATATTCGGATTACCTTTGCGTGCCTTGCGGGGCGCTTCTCACTGTTCGGCGAACTTGATCGACTCACCGCACCCGCACGCCTCGGTCACGTTCGGATTGTTGAAAACGAAGCCCGATTCGAGCAGGGCGTTCTTGTAATCGATCTGGGTGCCGAAGAGGAACATCTGGGCCATCGGGGCGATGAGCACACGCGCGCCGTCCTGCTCGACCACCTCGTCATGGGGATCGACCTCCGAAACATATTCCATGGTGTATTCCATGCCGGCGCATCCGCCCTTCTTGATGCCGAGACGCAGGCCCTTGGCCCCGTCGCGTGCCATCAGCCGCGTGATCTGCGAGACCGCCGCCGGGGTCAGGGTTACGGCTTGTCTTCCGGGAATTCCGAACATGAGCTTTGCCCTTCAGGTTATTGGTTTTCTACATGAAACCCAGCTCTAGCCGGGCCTCGTCGCTCATCATGTCCATGCCCCATTGCGGCTCCCATGTCAGGTGCACATCGACCTGTTTGACGCCCGCCAGAGGCTCTATCGCGTCGGCGACCCAGCCGGGCATCTCGCCGGCGACGGGGCAGCCAGGCGCGGTCAGCGTCATGGTGATGCTGACCGCGTTCTCGGGGGTTATGTCGATGGTGTAGATCAGCCCGAGATCGTAGATATTGACGGGGATTTCAGGGTCATAGACGCCACGGCAGGCCTCGACGACCTGCTCGTAGAGCGGGTGATCCGTGGTGGAGGGGGCGATGAGCGGGGCCCCTTCGAGAGGTTCGGCTGCGGTCATGCTGATTGTCCTGCGCTTATTCCGACCAAAGATATAAGATTTATCCGGCCTCGCGTCCAGTGGCACGCGGCTCACGCCGGTGTGCGCGACGCGAAAGCCTCATCCGGCGGTCTTGCGCCGTCGCACCGGGGCGGGGCGAACGCGCGCTTCGATCATGTCGTAGAGCGCGCCCGCGATGTTCTTGGAGGTGGCCCCCTCGATCCCCTCGAAGCCCGGAGAGGAATTCACCTCGAGCACCTTCGGCCCCGAATCGGCGCGCAGGAGATCGACCCCCGCGAGGCCGAGGTCAAAGACCCGCGCGGCACGCAGCGCGGTTTCACGCTCGGCCTTGGTGATGCGCACCGATCTGGCCGAGCCGCCGCGATGCAGGTTGGAGCGGAAATCGCCCTCGGCCCCGGTGCGCTTCATCGACGCCACCACGCGGCCGCCGATGACAAGGCAGCGGATATCCTCGCCCGCCGCCTCCTTGACGAAATCCTGCACGAGAAAATTGGCCTTGAGCCCGCGAAAGGCGTCGATCACCGATTCGGCGGCCTTCTTGGTCTCGGCCAGCACCACGCCCTTTCCTTGCGTTGATTCGAGCAGCTTGACGATCAGCGGCGCGGTGCCGACGAGGCCGATGAGGTTGCCGGTATCCTTGGGCGAGGCGGCAAAGGCGGTGTTGGGCATCCCCACCCGCGCGCGCGCCATGAGTTGATGCGCATAGAGCTTGTCGCGGCTGGCGGTGATACCCGCCGAGGGGTTCACGCAAAAGGTGCCGATGGTCTCGAACTGGCGGATCACGGCGGCACCGTAAGCGGTGATCGAGGCGCCGATACGCGGGATCACGGCGTCATAGCGCGGCAGCCGCTTGCCGTCGTAATGCACCTCGGGCGCGAGCGCGTTGATCGCCATGTAACAGCGCGTTGTGTCGATCACCTCGACCGAATGGCCGCGCGCCTCGCCCTCTTCGACAAGACGGCGGGTGGAGAAATTGTTCTCGCGCGAGAGCACGGCGATGCGCAGCGCGCGCTTGGGCTGGACGCTGCGCATTTTCGAGGTGTGGTAGACATCGTAGCTGAGTTCGGGTTGCAGGAAGCGATCGGTGGCGACGATCGAGATATGATCCTTGAGCGCCTGCCGCCCGAGCAGCATCCGGCTCGCCATGGTGGAGCGGTTGGTCAGCGTGATCTCGATGGGCCAGTGATCGCCGTTCACCGACAGCGTGCTCTGGATCACATACCGCAATTCGCGCTCGCCATTGGAGGAGGCCACTTCGCGCCGGTCGATGATCAGCGCCGAGCACGGAATCACCAGATCGTCGCGCCCCGGGATCGGGTGGACGGTAAAGCGCACCTTGGGGCGCGCCGAGGGACCGAAGGTCTCGATGTCGAAGGCATGAAGCGCGGAGGTGCGCGCGCCGGTATCAACCTTGGCCTTGATCGCGGGCACGCCAAGCTCAGGCAGCGAAATCCATTCCTCCCAGCCGAATTGCAGCGGCTGGGGTGCGGTGTCGTCGGTCATGGCCTTGCTCCTGTCCGGGCGCGCGCGCAGGACATAGCCGCGATAGGGTCAGGCCCGCAAGGGCGGGTTACTTGTTGATATCCTCACGGATCACGCGGGTCTGGTCGTCGGGGCGGCGCAGGGCGCGGCGCAGCACGATCCAGGAGAGGAGCGAGAAGAGCACGAAGATCGCCAGCAGGGCCGAAAGGCCAAGATCGAGCGGCAAGAGCACGAGCAGTGCCACCAGCGCGGCACCACAGGCAAAGCCCAGGAGGACAAAGCCGGGCAGCACCGTTTCGAGAATGGCGAGGAGGAGCGCCGCCGCTGCCCAGACCCACCAGACCTGCCAGAGCGCGCCCATCAGCCACGCCCTTTCAGCATCTGGAAGGCATTGCCGAAGGCCTCGACCGCGTTGGCGGGCAGAACGATGGTCTGGTTGCCCGAACCGCGCGCCATGGCGTCAAGCGCCTCGACCTGCTTGAGAGCCACCTGGTATTGCGCCGCCGCAAGGCCGTTCTCGGCGATGGCTTGTGCCACCACGCCGGTGGCATAGGCCTCGGCATCAGCGGCGATGCGGCGGGCCTTGGCTTGCTGCTCGGCGGCGTAAAGCTCGGCATCGGCCTGCAATTCGACCGCGCGTTTCGAACCCTCGGCCTCGGTCACCTGCGCGCGGCGCGCGCGTTCGGCGTTGAGCTGTTGCAGCATGGCCGCGCGGGTGGCCGCGTCGAGATTGACATCGAGGATCTCGGCGCGGGTCACCTCGATGCCCCAGTCATCGACGGCGTTTTCCACCAGCGATTTGATCTTGGTGATGAGTTGCGAGCGGTTGGACTGAACCTCGTCGAGGTCCATCTGGCCGATCTCGGCGCGCACGATCCCCGCCACGGTGGTGGCGATGGCCCCGTCCACCTCGCGGATGCGGTAGACGGTCTTTTCGGGTTGCAGGATGCGGTAGAAGACCGAGGTTTCCACCTGCACCAGCACGTTGTCGCGGGTGATCGCGTCCTGGCTCGCGTTGGGCAACTGGCGCTCCAGGATCGAGATGCGATGCGCCACCTTGTCGAGGAATGGCACGATCAGGTTGATGCCGGGGCCAAGCACCTTGTGCAGCTTGCCGAAGCGTTCGACCACGTATTGCTCGGATTGCGGCACGATCTGAAGGCCGCGTGTGATGATCAGCAGCCCGAAGATCGCAAGGAGGACCCAGAGGATATTGGCGGAAATCAGCTCGAAAATCATGTCTTCGGTCATGGTCTGGCCTTTGAATGTCGTGGCAAGGGGTATTCCGCGTCAGGGTAAACCCCTTTAAGGGAGGGCAAAAGCCGAAAAGAGGGTCGGGCGATGGGGTTTGGATTTCAGGTGGCGGCGCGCGACGGGGCGGCGCGGACGGGGGCGATCACCACGCCGCGCGGGCAGATCCGCACGCCCGCCTTCATGCCTGTGGGCACGGCCGCCACCGTCAAGGGGATGCTGCCCGAAAGCGTGGCCGCGACGGGCGCGGATATCCTTCTGGGCAATACCTATCACCTGATGCTGCGCCCCGGCGCGGAGCGGGTGGCGCGGCTGGGCGGTCTGCATCGCTTCATGAACTGGGAGCGGCCGATCCTGACGGATTCGGGCGGCTTCCAGGTGATGAGCCTTGCCGGGCTGCGCAAGCTGAGCGAGGAGGGCGTGACATTCCAGAGCCATGTGGACGGCTCGCGCCACATGCTGAGCCCGGAACGTTCGATGGAGATCCAGCGGCTTCTGGGCTCGGACATCGTGATGTGTTTCGATGAATGTCCTGCGCTTCCTGCCTCGGATGCGGAGGTGGCGCGCGCCATGAGGCTCTCGATGCGGTGGGCGGAACGCTCGAAGGCGGCCTTTGGGGACCGGCCCGGCCATGCGCTCTTTGGCATCATGCAGGGCGGCGTGACGCGCGACTTGCGCGAGGAGAGCGCGGCGGCGCTGCGCGCCATCGGTTTCGACGGCTATGCCATCGGCGGTCTGGCCGTGGGCGAGGGGCAGGAGGCGATGTTTTCGGTGCTCGATTACGCCTGCGATCTCTTGCCCGAGGACCGGCCGCGCTACCTGATGGGGGTGGGCAAGCCCGACGATATCGTGGGCGCGGTCAAGCGCGGCGTCGACATGATGGATTGCGTGCTGCCGTCGCGCTCTGGCCGGACCGGGCAGGCCTGGACGCGCCACGGGCAGATCAACCTCAAGAACGCGCGCCACGCCGACGATCCGCGCCCGCTCGATGAGGCCTGCACCTGCCCCGCCTGCCGGGGCTATAGCCGCGCCTATTTGCATCATGTCTACCGCGCGGGCGAGATGATCGCGGGGATGCTGCTGACATGGCACAACCTGCATTATTATCAGGACATCATGGCGGGGATGCGGGCGGCGATTGCCGAAGGCCGCTTTGCGGCCTGGGAGGCGGAATTTCACGCGGGCCGCGCCGAGGGCGATATTGCGCCGCTGTGAGGGGGGAGGACGGGCGCTCGCGCGGCTCGGTGCATCATGTGCCACGCGCCGTTCATCCCGCCCGCAGTCGCGCCCCTCGCTGTCAAGGGGCGGGCGTTGTGCATTCCTGTGGGGGTGGCTGTGAGGGAGCAGGGCTTTGTGCTGTCGGGTCCGGGGCATATCTCTGATCCGACCGACAACAGCATCCTCAAGGAGCATCCCCCATGTCCGACACCCTGTTTTCCCCCATCCGGGTCGGCACCCTCGACCTGCCCAACCGGATCGTCATGGCCCCGCTCACGCGCAACCGCGCCGATGATGTGAGCGGCGAGGTGGGTGATTTGCAGGCCGAGTATTACGCGCAGCGCGCCAGTGCGGGCCTCATCATCACCGAGGCCACGCAGATCAGCCCCGAGGGCAAGGGCTACATCGCCACCCCCGGTATCCACAGCGCCGAGCAGGTCGCGGCGTGGCAGGGCGTGACCGAGGCGGTGCATGCGAAAGGCGGGCGCATCGTCATGCAGCTTTGGCATGTCGGGCGCATCAGCCATGTCTCCTTGCAGCCCGGCGGGCAGGCCCCGGTGGCCCCGTCGGCGATTGCCGCCAAGGCGCAGACCTTTACCCCCAAGGGGTTCGAGGACACATCGACCCCGCGCGCGCTGCGCGAGGACGAGATGCCGCGCATCGTGGCCGATTACGTGCAGGCCGCGCGCAACGCCAAGGCGGCCGGGTTCGACGGGATCGAGTTGCACGCGGCCAATGGCTACCTGCTCGATCAGTTCCTCAAGGACGGGCCGAACCGGCGCGAGGATGGCTATGGCGGGCCGGTCGAGAACCGCGCGCGACTGCTCTTCGAGGTACTGGATGGGCTGGAAACGGTCTGGGCACCGGGGCGGATCGGCATTCGCCTCTCGCCGTGGTCGGGGTTCAACGATGCCGTGGACAGCGACCCCGATGCCACCTTCGGCTGGGTGGTGGAGCGGCTGAACGGGCGCGGGCTGGCCTATCTGCACCTCATCGAGGGCAGCACCGGCGGCGCGCGCGAGGGCGGCTTTGACGCGCTGCGCGCCAAATGGCAGGGGGTCTACATGGCCAATAACGATTATGACCGCGATCTGGCGATGGCGCGTGTCGGGTCGGGCAAGGTCGATCTGGTGGCCTTTGGGCGGCCCTATATCGCCAATCCCGATCTGGCAGAGCGGCTGGCGGCCAACGCGCCCCTGAACGAGGGCGATCAGGCCACCTATTATGGCGGCGGGGCCGAGGGCTATACCGATTACCCCACGCTTGAGGCGGTCTGAGCGGAGGCCCATGGACGCCAACGCGCCGCCCCCTTTTGGGGGGCGGCTTTTTTTCATGCCGTGTCGAGAGCCATGGCTGTGGTATCCCGCTCTTCGGGCCCTCTCAGCGCCGGGTGAGCCGTTCCAACAGGCCGCGCCGGGGCGCGGGCGTCCAGTTCACATCGCGGCTCGCAAAGAAGCGGCGCACCTCGGGTTGCAGGAAGCCCTTGCCGGTCGCGTTCTGAAGGATGTCGAACGATCCTGCATAGTTCAACTCGATCAGGACCGGCCCTGTCGGGGTAATGGCGATGTCGGTGGATTGATAGGGAATCGCGCCGAAAACGCGCACCGCTTCGTCGTGCATCGCGCGCACCTCGTCCCAGAAGGGCAGTTGCAGGCCGAGCAATCCGGGCCGGTCGGGATGATCGGGCAGGGCCGCCGTGACCGGGCCGTCATGTCCGGCCACCCGGTTGATTTGTCCGGTCTCGGGGTCGATGCCGCAGGCGAGATTTTCCTTGCGCCAGTAAGCGCAGGTCACATTGCCCGCGCGCGGCAGCTTGAGCGCGGCCATCGGGGCCTCGACCCGGTCGCCGGTGATGAACGCGGGCAGACGCACCGAGGGCACACCGGAGCAGAAGGGCGCGAGGCTTGCATGGTTCTCGATGCGCTCCTGGATCAGATAGCAGGTGGTGCCGAAGATCGTGTCGATGGCCTGCGCCCATGTCACCGGCGCGCGCCCGCTGACCGTGAGATGGGTGTCGGTCGCCGCCTCGATGACGAGCGCGCCGCGACCGATCATGCCGTCCAGCGTCTTGGCGAAGAGGCTTGCCGGAGGGTGTCCGAGAACAAGTTCGCGGAGCGCCTCGGGCGTGGTGATGCGCGTGACGCCGGGATAGAGCCGGGCCGAGTGGAGGTCGATCACGCCAAGGGTGCGCGGCATGGCGATGCCGGCGGAGGCGAGGATCGTCTGCATCATGAACTTGTCTTCGGTTGCCGCCCACCAGGTGCGGGAGTTCACGCTGTGCGATATCGGCCAGTTGGTATTGGCCCCGACGAAGCGATCCGCTGTGTCGCCCGGATGCATCGCCTTGTCCCAGAGCTGGTGGTTGACGTAATCGGTGATTTCGATGCCGCGCCCCGACCTGGCGTGGCGCATGTAGTCCCGGCCCAGATGCAGGGGCGACAGCCCGCTGCGTTTGGCCGCAAAGGTGAGGAATTCCCCTACTGATTTCGGCTTCTGGCCTTCGGACCATATCTTGTGGTCGATGGCCGTCGCGCTGGTGTCTGCGGTCAGGTCTGCGCTGTGTTTTGTCATTTCATGCCCCGTCGTTTCTTGATCTTGTCGTGTGTCCTGATCTTCCGATCTGCCTCTGGCTGCTGATCAGACCGCAAAACTGTGGCCATTTTATGGATGCAATCCGGTCAGCGGGTTTTTTGCGACGGAATGGGCGGCGCGCGGCGTATCAGCTTGCAGATGCGGGTCACAGGACTGCGTCGCAAGAGTATCAAATCGGACCCTGAAGGAGGGATCACCATGAAAAAGACCGTTCTCATGACTGGGCTTGCAATGGCCATCGGCCTTGGCGCGCTGAGCGAGGTGCGAGCGCAAGGCACGGAGCAAGGTGCGAGGGAAGGCATGATGGGCCAGGGCATGATGGGCATGGGCGACATGGCCACGCGCTTCGAGGGGGCCGATACCGATGGTGACGGGCAACTCAGCCGCGATGAGATCGTCGCCCGCATGACCGAGCGCGCCACCGCACAGGTGGCCACCCGCGCCGACCGGATGATCGAGCATCATGACGGTGACGGCGACGGCATGGTCAGCATCGAGGAATTGCAGGCCGGGCCGATGTCGCGCATGTTCGAGCGGCTCGATGCCGATGGCGACGGGGCCATATCGTCCGAGGAATTCGCCAAGATGCGCGAGATGCGCCAGATGATGCAGGGCGGGCAACACGGCATGGGCGGTCATGGCAAGGGCGGTTACGGCGACGGGATGCGCAGCCATCACGGCAAGGGCGACCGGCAGGGCGGTTATCGCGGTCATGGCATGGGCCAGGGCGAGCAGGGGCCGGTGATCCACCACCACTATTACTACAACCGCTGATGCGGTGCCGGCCCGCCCGCCGCTTGTGGCGGTGGCGGGCCGGATGTAGCCTCGCGCGATGGCCATGCCCTTTGACGACCCCGATACCACGCCCGACGAGGCGCTGCTTGCGGCCTTTGCCGCGGGCGACCGGACGGCGGCGCGGGTGCTGACGATGCGGTTGACACCGCGCGTGCTGGCCCATGCCTATCGCCTGTCGGGCAACCGGGCCGAGGCCGAGGAGGTGGCGCAGGAGGCGATGCTGCGGCTCTGGCGGCAGGCGCCCGACTGGCGCGCGGGCGAGGCGAAGGTCACGACCTGGCTTTACCGCGTCACCGCCAATCTGTGCATCGACCGGCGGCGGCGGGCGCGGGGTGGCGCTGTGCCGCTCGACGCGGTGCCCGAGCCGCCCGACCCTCAGCCGGGGGTGGCCGAACGGATGCAGATGCGCACCCGCGCAGAGGCGTTGCAGGCCGCGTTGAACGATCTGCCCGAGCGGCAGCGACAGGCGGTGGTGCTGCGCCATATCGAGGGGCTGGCCAATCCCGAGATCGCCGGGATCATGGGGGCCAGTGTCGAGGCGGTCGAGAGCCTGACCACGCGCGGACGGCGCGCGCTGGCGGCGGCGCTCGGCACGAGAAAAGAGGAATTGGGCTATGCCGATGAGCGATGACAGGCACGAGGATGCGCGGCTCGAGACGTTTTTCGAGGCGGCGCGCGGGACCCCGCCCGAGCCGTCAGCGGCGCTGATGGCGGCGGTTCTGCGCGCGGCCGAAGGGGTGCAGCCCGCCGCGCCCCGTGCATCGCTGGTGGCGCGGCTGCGCGAGGCGTTCGGCGGCTGGCCCGCGCTCGCGGGGCTGGCCACGGCGGCGGCGGCGGGGGTCTGGATCGGCACGGCACTGCCCGAGGCGGTTATCGGCGCGGCGGAAGCGGCGTATCTGGTCGATGTCGCGCCGGAACTGGCGTTCGATCTGGCGGGGGATTTCTGATGGCGACAGAGCGGAACAACGGCCTGTCAGGAGGCTTGCGGGCGGTGCTGGTGGTGTCGCTGGCGCTCAACCTTGCGGTGGCGGGCATCGCGGCGGGCTGGTGGCTGCGCCATGGCGGGGCGCATCACGGGCACCATCCGGCGCGGCTCGACATGGCGGGCGGGCCTTTGAGCCGCGCGCTGAGCGAGGGCGACCGGCGCGAAATCGCGCGCGGGATGCGCGAGGCCATGCGCGCGCAAGGCGGGTCGCGCGGCGCGCTGCGCGAGAGCATGACGGCGCTGGTGGCCGATCTGCGCACCGAGCCGTTCGATGCCGGAAAGGTCGCCGCGCGACTGGCCGAACAGCGCGCCGTCTTTGCCGCGCGGTTCGAGATGGGACAGGCGGCGCTTGTCGGGCATCTCGACGCCATGAGCGTGTCCGAGCGCGCCGCCTATGCCGACCGGCTGGAAGCCGAGATCGCCGCTTATGGCGCGCGGCGGCGGAACTGAGCGGTGCGTGCGCCTTACCGCGTCGTGTCATCAGCCCAGCTTCCGATACTTAGGTGCGCAGCTTGAGCAGTTCCTCTATCGCCTCCTGCCGTCCGTCGCCGATATAGGTGTCGTATTCGGGATGCCCGAAGATATGGGCGCAATAGATCTGATGGCGATAGGGCAGGAAATCCTGATGGATCAGGTTCTGGTTGAGGTGGATGCGCACCCCCTCCTGTGTGGCGTTCCATTCGGATATGGCGCGCAACTGCCCGTTATGCGTGCCATACATTTCCAGCTCAGAGCCCAGCACATCGTCGAAATACATGAACAGACGCGGCAGGAAATGCTCGGGCTTCTCGGCTGCCTGCTCGAAAATGCGCAGGCTTTCGCGGGTCGAGCTGTAGTAATCGGTATCGTTGAACATGACCCCGATGGGCGCGGGCCGATGCGTGTCGAGAAAGCCCGCGATCGTCTCGCGGATGTCGCCGATCACCAGTTGCGCCTGCGGCACGCGCAGGCGCAACGCAGGCTGATCCATCCGGTATTGCTGCGCGGCGAACCAGTAGGGCAGGTCGAACGGTCCTTCGGGCGCGGGCATCCCTGTGCCGGTGTCAAAGCCGTAGCAATCGATCCCGACGCCGGTCACGCGCTCGACCTCGCGGGCGAATTCGCACATGTAGGCCAGCCCGTTCCCGCCCGCCACGCCGAATTCGATGGCCGAAATCCGGTCATGCCCCAGCCGCTTGGCAAGGCGTGCGGCATTGAGCATGCACCAGGCGTAATGCGGGCGATCGACGGCTAGCATATCGACCTGGAAATCGAGCGAATATTTCATGCGCTGCGCGGTTTGCCTGATCAGCCATCGCGCCAAGGCCCCCCCACACCGAGTTGCGAAACTCGCGGGAGTAGAGCAGCTTCGAAATCACAGCTTTCATGGCGGCGTGTCCTTGTTGACGAGTGATCAATACACGGTCCATGCGGCTGGTTTGGGACCATCCTCGGAGAGACTGTGACGGGTCTCGGACATAAGCGCAAGTCCGGCCGCTACGGCGGAGTTGGCTCTCGCGGGGTCAGGCTTTTTGGACTCCGGGCGAATTGGTGCCTTGCGGTGTCCGCGACGCGCAGGCATTTTGGGGCAAATCGGGCGTGTGCGGTTGAAAAGTCTCGCAGTTTGCACCAGTTTAACCGTCTGACAGGATCCGATGCCGCCGCCGCTTGGCGGGGCCGCACCGGTTTGCTACTATAAGGATAGATCATGCAAGACCCCCTCAACGCCTCCTACCCGGTGCTGCCGCTGCGCGATATCGTGGTGTTTCCGCACATGATCGTGCCGCTTTTCGTGGGGCGCGAGAAATCCGTGCGGGCGCTGGAAGAGGTGATGGCCGACGACAAGCAGATCCTGCTGTCGAGCCAGATCGACCCTGCCGATGACGATCCCGAGACCGATGGCATCTTTCGCGTCGGCGTGCTGGCCAATGTGCTGCAACTGCTGAAGCTGCCCGATGGCACCGTAAAGGTGCTGGTGGAGGGTGTGCGCCGCGTGCGGATCGTCGAATATATCGGCAATGACGCCTATTTCGAGGCCCGCGCCGAGGCGCTTGACGAAATGCCGGGCGATCCGACCACGGTGACGGCGCTCTTGCGCACGGTGGGCGAGGAATTCGCGCGTTACGCCAAGATCCGCAAGAACATCCCCGACGAGGCGCTCGCGGCCGTAAGCGAGGCCGAGGATGCAGCCAAGCTCGCCGATCTCGTGTCGGGCCATCTTGGCCTCGATGTCGAACGCAAGCAGGAGCTTCTGGAAACGCTGAGCGTGAGTGAGCGGCTCGAGAAGGTTTACGGCCTGATGCAGGGCGAGATGAGCGTCTTGCAGGTCGAGAAGAAGATCAAGACGCGCGTGAAATCCCAGATGGAGCGCACGCAGCGCGAATATTACCTCAATGAGCAGATGAAGGCCATTCAGCGCGAGCTTGGCGATGGCGAGGAGGGCGCAGGCGAGATCGCCGAACTGGAAGAGCGTATCGCCGCGACGAAACTGAGCAAGGAAGCCGCCGAAAAGGCGCAGGCGGAACTCAAAAAGCTCAAGAGCATGAGCCCGATGAGTGCAGAGGCCACCGTCGTGCGCAACTATCTCGACTGGATGCTGTCGATCCCGTGGGGTGTCACGAGCCGCACCAAGAAGGACCTGCACAAGGCACAGGAGGTCCTCGATGCCGATCATTACGGGCTTGAGAAGGTCAAGGAGCGGATCGTCGAATATCTGGCGGTGCAGCAGCGCAGCAAGAAGCTGAAAGGCCCGATCATGTGCCTTGTCGGCCCGCCGGGCGTGGGCAAGACCAGCCTCGGGAAATCCGTGGCGCGGGCGACGGGGCGCGAATTCATCCGCATCTCCCTGGGCGGCGTGCGTGACGAAAGCGAGATCCGCGGCCACCGCCGGACCTATATCGGCTCCATGCCCGGCAAGATCATTCAGGCGCTGAAGAAGGCCAAGACCACGAATCCGCTCATCCTGCTCGATGAAATCGACAAGATGGGGCAGGATTTCCGGGGTGATCCGGCAAGCGCCATGCTCGAGGTGCTGGACCCGGAACAGAACTCGACTTTCATCGATCACTATCTCGAGGTGGAATATGACCTCTCGAACGTGATGTTCCTGACCACGGCCAACAGCTACAACATGCCGGGGCCGCTTCTGGACCGGATGGAGATCATTCCGCTCGCGGGCTATACCGAGGACGAAAAGCGCGAGATCGCCAAACAGCACCTGCTCGAGAAGCAGGTGAAGAACAACGGCCTGAAAAAGGGCGAGTTCGAGCTGACCGATGCGGCGCTCACCGACATCATCCGCTATTACACCCGCGAGGCGGGCGTGCGGAACCTTGAACGCGAGATTGCCAAGATCGCGCGCAAGGCGGTGACGAAGATCATCCGCAAGGAGGCCGAGAGCGTGACCGTGACGCCCGAAAACCTCAACGATTTCCTTGGCGTGCGCAAGTTCAAGTTCGGGCTGGCCGAGGAGAGTGATCAGGTGGGCGTGGTTACCGGGCTTGCCTATACCTCGGTGGGGGGCGAGCTTTTGAACATCGAGGCGCTGCGCCTGCCCGGCAAGGGCCGGATGAAGACCACCGGCAAGCTGGGCGACGTGATGAAGGAATCGATCGATGCCGCGTCAAGCTATGTCCGCTCCATCGCGCCCGAAATCGGGGTGAAGCCGCCCAAGTTCGAGAAGTGGGATATCCACGTCCACGTCCCCGAGGGGGCGACGCCCAAGGACGGCCCCTCGGCGGGGCTGGCAATGGTGACCTCCATCGTGTCGGTGCTGACGGGTATCCCGATCCGCAAGGATATCGCCATGACCGGCGAGGTGACGCTGCGCGGCAATGCGCTGCCCATCGGGGGCTTGAAGGAAAAGCTGCTGGCGGCGCTGCGCGGCGGCATCAAGACGGTGCTCATCCCGCGCGAAAACGAGAAGGACCTGGCCGAGATCCCCGAGAACGTGAAGCAGGGGCTGGAGATCATCCCCGTCGATCACGTGCGCGACGTGTTGAAGCTGGCCCTGGTGCGCACGCCCGAGCCGGTGGATTGGGACGAGGCCGCCGAAGAGGCCGCCGCCGCAGACGCCGCGCGGCAATCCGGTGACGCAGGCCGGGGTGCCGTGGCACATTGATCCGGTGACGCGGCGCGGGGGCACCCCCGTGCCGCCGATCAGTCAGTCGAGCAAGGCCGGGGTTACGTCGATCAGGCTGTAATCGACCATGAGAAACCCGCTTTCGTGGCGGCTGACAGCTTCGGGGCGGATGCGGGCGACATCCTGCGCCATGGCACCGCGGATGCGCTGCGGATGGCCCTTGTAGCGGAATTCAAAGATGCCGAAGCCTTGTGCCGAGGTGCCGACCCGCTTGATTTCGGTCTTGAGCGCCTCGTCGCTGGCGATCATGTAAGGATAGTTGCCGCCGCCGGCGCTGGCGGTCGAGACGATGGCGGCGATGGTCACGAGAATGAGGATTGCCCAGATGACGATCTCGGGACGCGCACTGCCGGGCGCGCTGCCTCTGGTCGACAGGGTTGCCGTGCGGACCTGATCGGCGGACATGCGTGCCTGTTCGCGGGCCTGCACGGCACCCGCCACGACAAGCGATGCGGCCAGAGCCGCAGAAATGAGTTTGGTTTTCATGGTTCTTCCCCCAGGTAACTTGATCGCGGGCGAACAAGACCGGGTAACGCAGGCAACTGATGACGCACGCCGCGATGCGAAATATTGTATCATGAAAATACACTATTGAGCAATAAATTTAAAATCTGTCTGCGTGCTTGCGCAGCCATGGCACCGAATGGCGCGCGACAGGTCACGACGCCCGTCAACTTGCCCATAAACTCACGCTGGCCTTGGTGCGGATAAGCGGCTAGCGTGTTTCCAGATGTGAAACAATCGCACCCAGTCAGAGGCACCCCATGGCGACCAAACCCTCCACGCGCAGCACGACCCGCAAGCCCGCCGCGACCCGGCCCGGTGCTGACAAACCCAAGCTGGTCGTCGCGGACAGCTCAGGAGCCGAAATGCCGTCCCTGCCCGAGTTGAAGCGGCAGGAATTGCTGGCGCAGGTGGTCAAGCGCGCCGATATCAAGAAGAAATTGGCCAAACCGGTGCTCGATGCCGCGCTTGCGGTGATCGGCGAGGCCCTTGCGGAGGGGCGCGATCTCAACCTTGCGCCCATGGGCAAGGTCAAGATCAACCGCGTTCGAGACTTGGGCAAAGGGCGCGTCATTATCGCCCGCATCCGGCAGGGCGCGGCAGGGCGCGCCGAGCGTGATGCAGAAGATGACGAAGAGATGAAAGAGGTGGTTGCAGAGCCATTGGAGTGACGCTAAAAGCCGCGTCACGGGTGATTAGCTCAGTGGTAGAGCGCTTCGTTCACATCGAAGATGTCAGGAGTTCGAATCTCTTATCACCCACCATCGCAACGATTTCCACGACCCTTCCCGCCACCGCGCTGCGCGCCTGTTGACCCCGTGTCGCCGTCACGGCAGGGCGGGTTGATGCGGGGCATGGCCTGAGCGGCAATCCGGCCCTTGCCCCGGCGTGCTGTTTTCTGTTCTATCGGGGCAGAGCAGGGGGCGTGCGATGACGGAACTGGTATTCAAGGGCAAGGAATTCGTCTGGAATCATCACCTTGCGGTGCCGTTTCGGCCCCTTGACCCACACCCCGACAAGGGCATTGGCGCGCCCCGGCTGGATGGCAACCTGATCATTCAGGGCGATAACCTGCACGCGCTCAAGGCGCTGATGCCGCAGTATGCGGGCAAGGTGGACTGCATCTTCATCGACCCGCCCTACAATACCGGCGAAGAAGGCTGGGCCTATAACGACAATGTCAACGCGCCGATGATCCGCGAGTGGATGGACGCCAACCCCATCGGGATCGAGGACGGGCTGCGCCACGACAAATGGTGCGCGATGATGTGGCCGAGGCTGCGGTTGTTGCATGAATTGCTCGCTGATGATGGCAGCATCTGGATAACGCTGGATGACAATGAGGTGCATCGTGGGAGGGCAATGCTGGATGAGATCTTCGGTGAAGACTGTTCAATCGGTCAAATCGTCTGGCAAAAACGCACGTCCCGAGAGAATCGCGCAGTTTTGTCTCCAAGTTTTGATCATATCCTAGTTTATTCCAAAGCCCTTAAAGACACTTGGAAGTTGAGACGTAATCGGCTCATACCGAAAGATAGCGGTTATTCGAACCCTGACAGCGATCCTCGTGGCGCTTGGGCTTCAATCCCGTTCTCAGCACAAGGCTTTCGTGAAAACCAAGTTTATCCGATAACTACACCCACAGGCGTTACACATCGACCGCCGAAAGGGCGGTGTTGGGGGGCTACAGAGGCAGAATTTGAAAATCTCAAGAAACTTGATCTTGTCTATTGGCCCAAGAACGGCGCGGGAAAGCCCCGTATCAAGCAGTTCCCTGAGGAAGCCAAGGGGCTTGTGCCAATGACGCTTTGGCCTGCCGCCGAAGTTGGAACCACAGAGGGTTCAAAGAAACTGCTTCTAGAAATATTCTCCGAGTATTCAGAAGACGATTTGACAATACACGCGCCAAAACCCGTTGATGTAATTCGTCGAGTTATTGAGATAGCAACTCGTAGCGATTCCATCATCCTCGACTCCTTCGCCGGGTCCGGCACCACCGCCCATGCCGTGCTGGAGGCCAACAAGCGCGACGGGGGCAACCGGCGCTTCATCCTTGTGGAGATGGAGGACTATGCCGACCGGCTCACCGCCGAGCGGGTGCGGCGCGTCATCAACGGCTATGCCTTTACCGGCACGCAGCGAACCGAATTGCTGCGCGAACCCCTCACATGGTCCAAGCTGCAAAAGGCCGACCGCCTGACCGAACAGGTCGAAAAGATCGAGAACCTGCACGGCCATGAATATGACCGGATCACCAAGCAGGTGAAGGGCGGCGAATTGATCGTCACCGGCGAGCGCCGGGTAGAGGAGCGCGCCGAGGGGCTTGGCGGTGAATTCACCTATTGCACGCTGGGCGCGCCGGTGGCGCTCGATGCGATCCTGACCGGGCGGGATTTGCCCGGCTTTGCCGCCCTTGCGGGGGTGCTGTTTCACATGGCCACCTCGCAAGCGCTCGACCCCGCGCAGATGGACGAGGCGCACGCCTATGTCGGGCAGGCGGGCGGCACCCATGTCTGGCTCATCTACCGCCCCGATCTGGATTGGCTGAAATCGCCCGAGGCGGCGTTGACGCTCAGCTTCGCGCGGCAATTGGCCGAGGCGCAGCCCGACGCGCGCCACCTTGTCTTTGCCCCGGCGCGCTACGTGTCGCAGCGGCTTCTCGATGCCGAAGGTCTGGCGGTGGACTTCGCCCCCTTGCCCTTTGCCCTCTACCGCGTGGACCGCACCTGATGCGCACGCTCGATTATCAGGTGCGCGTGCTGGAGACGCTGGATGCCTGGCTGGACGCGTTGAAACCGGAAAAGGCGCGGGCCGAAAAGATTGCTGCCATGGCAGAGGCCGACCCGGACCTTGGGCTGGAAGTGCCCGACTTCGCCGCGAAAGCATGGGCGAATTTGAAAGAGGCGGGCCGCTTGCCTGCATCGCGCGCCACGATCCCGTTTTCCCCGCGCCGGGACGGCATTGGCCGCCCTGTGCCCAATGCCACGCTGAAGGTGCCCACGGGCGGCGGCAAGACCTGGCTGGCGGTCAACGCGGTGAGCCGGATCATGGGGCGCTATCTGGGCAAGAATACCGGCTTTGTCCTGTGGGTCGTGCCGAACGAGGCGATCTATTCCCAGACCCTCAAGAGCCTGAAAAACCGCCAGCACCCCTATCGCCAGGCCCTTGACCGCACGGCGGCGGGGCGCGTCAAGATCATGGAAAAAGGGGATCGTCTGCACGCGCGCGACGTGGACAGCAACCTGTGCGTCATGGTGTTGATGCTGCAATCGGGGAACCGGCAGAACAGGGAAACCCTGCGCATGTTCCGCGACCGGGGCGATGTGCACGGCTTCTTCGCGCCCGAGGGCGATCAGGCGGCACACGCGCGCGAATTCGATGCGGTGCCGAACCTTGACGGATATCAGGGCATGTTGCCGATGGTGAAGGATTCGCTTGGCAACGCCTTGCGGAAAATCCAACCGGTCGTGGTGATGGATGAGGGGCAAAAGGCCACGTCGCAACTGGCGCATGACACGCTTTATGGCTTCAACCCCGTTTTCGTGCTGGAACTGACGGCGACGCCCAAGGATGTAGCGGCACGGAGCGGGACCAACCCGTGCCCGGCGCGCCATGCCAACCTGCTGGTGGAGGTGACGGGGCGCGAGCTGCACGCCGAAGACATGATCAAGATGCCGCTGAACCTCGACCCCCGGCAAGGCACCGACTGGCGCGGCACGCTGACGGCGGCGCTGGACCGGCTCAACATCCTGCAAGCCGAGGCAACCGCCTATGGCGCTGACCGGGGCGCGCTGGGCTATATCCGGCCCATCATGCTGGTGCAGGTGGAACGGACAGGCAGAGATCAGCGCGACGGCCAGCACATCCACGCCGAAGACGTGAAGGAGTGGCTGTTGGCGTCCGGGCTGGATGAGGCGGAAATTGCGATCAAGACCGCCGAACAGAACGATTTGAAGCAACCCGAGAACCAGGACCTTCTGTCGCGTCAGAACCGGGTGCGGGTGATCGTGACCAAGGCGGCGCTGCAAGAGGGCTGGGATTGCCCCTTTGCCTATGTGCTCTGTTCGCTGGCGGCGGCGTCGAACCAATCGGCCATGACGCAGCTTGTGGGGCGCATCCTGCGCCAGCCCTATGCGCTGAAAACCGGCGTGGCGGCGCTGGATGAATGCTATGTGGTCACGCATCACGCGGCGACGCGCGACGTGGTGGGGGCGATCAAGACCGGGCTTGAACGCGACGGCCTGGCCGATCTGGTGATCGAAATGCCGCCCGGCGGGGCCACGGGCAATTCCGGCGAGGCACGCAAGATCGAGCGGCGCGCGGAATTCAAAAGCCTGAAAATCTATCTGCCAAAGGTGCTGCGGGTTGACGGCGAGGATCAGCGCGACCTCGACTACGAGACCGATATCCTTGCGGCTATCGACTGGCGGGACTATGCGCCCGCGTCCGTTGTCGCAGAGATTCCCGACAACCCGACGCGGGCCGCCGGGCAGATGCAACGCATAGCCCTGACCGACGCCGGAGAAGACAAATTCTTCAAAGACGAGGTTCTGGCCGCTGCGGCGGAGGCGCTGCGCTTTGACCCGTCCTACGCGGTGCGGGCGATTTCCGATCTGGTGCCCAACCCGTTCGTGGCGCGCGGGATCGTGGCCGATCTGGTCGCGGGGCTGCAAGTGCGGGGATTCGACGCGGCAAAGCTGGGGGCCGCATCCGGTGTCATCATAGATGCTCTGCGGCTGGCCTTGACCAAGGAGCGCGATGCCCGCGCCGAGACCGTGTTTCGCAATGGCGTGAGGGCGGGGCACATTCAGTTCCGTCTGCGTCTGGACGGCAACAACTGGCCGATGCCTGACCACATGCCGACGACCGAACCGGCAGACGCGCCGGATTTGAAGAATGGCACTGGCGGGCCCATGGAGCGCAGCCTGTTTTGCCCGGTCTTCCGAAACGAGTTGAACGACGAGGAACAGAATGTGGCCGTTCACTTGGACGGCGACAGCACGGTTAAGTGGTGGCACAGGAACGTGGCAAAGGCTGGTTACGGCATGAGCCTTCAAGGCTGGAAACGCAGGCGGATCTATCCTGACTTCATCTTTGCTGCGGGCGGCAAGGCGGGCGCGGGGCGTGTCGTGGTGCTGGAGACAAAAGGCGATCACCTGCAAAACCCCGACACGGACTACAAGCGCGCCGTGCTGGACTTTCTCACGGCAAATTTCGCGTGGGATCAAGCCGTGCCTGCGGGGCAGCTTCAGATTGCGATGACGGGCGAGACGGTGGAGTGCGCTCTTGTGTTGATGGAGAACATTACCACGCAGTTGCCCGCACTGGTCGCGGGACGTCCCTGATCCTGCCGACACAGTCCGCACAAAGAATTCTGACAAGTGCGGCTTTGTACAGGGTATTTCGCCAGAGTCGCCACTTTATCTCATGATTTCAATGGCGCTTGGCGGACCGAGGAGGATTCGAACCCCCGACCCCTTGATTCGTAGTCAAGTACTCTATCCAGCTGAGCTATCGGTCCGTTGGAGCAGCGTTTAGACTTTGCCGCCGGGTGATGCAAGGGGCAGGGGACAGATTTATGACACCGCCGCGAAATTTCCCTTGGGCAGTGTGATGCAGAAGGACGTGCCGCTCTCGTCGCTTTTTTCCAGCATCAGGGTGCCGCCATGGCCGCGCATCAGTTCGGCGGCGATGGTCAGGCCAAGACCGGTGCCACCCTTGCTCACCCCGCCCTGAAACGGCTTGAAAAGGTGCTCGCGCGCCTTGGGCGGCAGGCCGGGGCCGGTGTCGGCCACGCGGATGATCCACTCGCGGGCATCCTCGGCGGCGCTGACGGTGATCTCTCCCGGCGTGCCGCTGCGCGTGATCGCCTGCCGGGCATTGCGTATGAGATTGGACATCACCCGGTGAAGTTGCTCGCCATCGGCCAGCAGGACCAATTCATCGGGAACGGCATTCGCGAGGCGCAGATCAAGGCCCTCCGCAGCCATGCGTTCGCTGTCGATCACATCGGCCACAAGGTCGCGCAGGCGGTGGCGGGCAAGGGTCGGGGCGGGTTCCTCGGCCTTGCCATAGGCCAGCGTCGCCTCGCACAGATGCACCGCGCGGGTCAGCGAATTGACCAGCTTCGGGGCCATGCGCTTGACGCCCGGATCCTCGCTCATCTCGAGCCGGTCGGTGAAAAGCTGCGCCGAGGTCAGGATGTTGCGCAGATCGTGGCTGACCTTGGCCACGGCACCGCCAAGCTGGGCAAGATGCTCTTTTTGCTTGAGCGCGGCGGTGAGCTGGGTCTGGAGTGTTTGCAGGCTTTCTTCGGCTTCGCGCAACTCGGTGATGGTGGATCTCGGTTTGATCACGAGGCGCGCATCCTCGGGATCGGCGGCATAGTCGCGCATGTTGCGCACCACGCGCCGGATCGGGCGCACCAGAAAGCATTGCACCACAACAAAAAGAAGGGTCGCGGTAAAGACCGAGATCACCAGCGACAACCAAAGGATTCGCAACCCGTAATCGACCATCGCCGCACGCAGGGCGCTGGTTTCCAGTGTGACCTCGATCAGCAGCCCGCCCATCCGCACCGGCGCGCCGATGACGCGGATCACCTCCGGCTCGGGCGTCCTGAGCCGGTGCATGGCGTCGCCGATGAGCGTTAGGGCGGGGGCGTTGCGCAGATCGAAGGTGCCGGTCACGGGCGCGGGCACGGGCGAGGAAAGCACAAGCTGGCGGGCCTCGTCACGGGCGAGCACGACGTTGAACACCTCGGCATTGCGCAACAGCTCTTCCTGAAGCTCCGGCGTCACCTCGCCCGCGGCCAGAAGCACGAGCGACGCGATCTGCGCGCGTTCCAGCCGGTCGAGCAGGAATTGCTCACGGAACCGCGCGATGGAGGGCACGAAAATCAGCACCTCGGCCAGCATCACGAAGATGGCCGTGAGGATCAGGAAACGCCCCGAAAGCGATCTTAACACGCGCGCCCTCCCAAGCCCCGGTCAGGGCAGCCAGCGTTGAATGAGGCCGACCACCCGTTTCACCATAGGGCTCTCGAACAGCTTTGGCGAGAAATAGGCCCCCGCCGCGCGCTTGTTGATTTCGCCAAGCGTGGGGTAGGGGGCGACCATGTTCGCCACATGCTTCATCTTGAGCCGGTTGGCGAGGATGAAGGCCCAGAGATTGATCAGCTCGCCCGCCTGCGCGCCCGCGATGGACACGCCGATGGGCCGCCCGCGAACCACCATGACCTTGATAAGGCCTTCGGTCTTGCGCTCGGCGATGGCGCGGTCGTTGTGGTTGTAGGGAAAGCGCACCACCTCGAGATTCCCGCCATGGTCCTCGCGCGCCTGCGCCTCGGTGAGGCCGACCTGCGCCAGTTCGGGATCGGTATAGGTGGCCCAGGGGATGTGATCGGTGCGGTTTTTTGCGGGCAGCGACAGCAGCGCCTGACGGATGATCAGCCCTGCCTGATAGCCCGCGACATGGGTGAATTGCAGCCCGCCCGCCACATCGCCGATGGCATAGACGCGGCGATTGGTGGTGCGCATCGACGCATCCACCTTGATGCCGCGTTTCGTGGTCTCGATCCCGGCGGCCTCGAGGTTGAGGCGATCGGTATTGGCCTTTCGCCCAACGGCCATGAGCAGATGCGTGCCGCGAAAGACGCGCCCGTCCTTGGCTTCGACCTCGATCGCCCCGGCCTTGCCGCGAATTTCCGCGGCCATGGCCCCGTCCTCGATGACGATCCCCTCGGCCTTGAATTGGTCGATGACGACCTGGGCCATTTCAGGGTCGTCCTGACCGAGGACCTTTGCCCCCTCGATCACCGTGACAGCGCATCCCAGACGCCGATGCGCCTGCGCCATCTCCATGCCGATGGGACCGCCGCCGATGATGAGCAGGTGGTCGGGCCGCTCGCGCAGCTCGAATATCGTCTCGTTGGTCTCATAGGGGACCGAATCGAGGCCGGGAATCGGCGGCACCAGTGGCGAGGATCCGGTGGCGATGACGATGCGCCGCGCGGTAATGACATGATCGCCCGCCTGAACCTCGGTCGGTGAGAGGAAAGCGCCATAGTCGCGGATCACCCGCACGCCGAGGCCCTCGAACCGCTCGACGCTGTCCACCGGTTCGATCTGCGCGATGACGCCCGCGACATGATCCTTGGCGGCGGCATAATCCACCTGCGGCACCACATCGGCCACGCCATATTGTGCGGCATGGGCCTGCGCATGGGCCGCCTTGCCGCTGGCAATCAGCGCCTTGGAGGGGACGCAACCGAAATTGAGGCAATCGCCGCCCATCTTGTGCCCTTCGAGCAGGATGACGCTTGCCCCCATCTGCACCGCGCCCGCCGCGACGGACAGTCCGCCCGAGCCGGCCCCGATGACCAGCAGGTCCGCATTCAGTTTCTGCATGTTCAGATGTCCCTTTTACCGCGAAAATACTTGATCACCATCGGCAGCGCCGATAGCGCCGCCAGCCCGAGAATGGGGCCGATGATGTGAGGTTCCCACAAGAGGGAAAGATCGGGGCTCTCGCCCCGGTCGAACACCTCGCCGAGGCCCACGCCGATCCAGGTAAAGACGATTGCGCCGGGGATGATCCCCAGAACCGTGGTGATGGCGAAGTTGACAAAGCGCACGCCGACGAGCGCGGGCAGGATATTGGCCACGAAGAAGGGCACTGCCGGCACCAGCCGCATCAGGAAAAGCACACTGATTTCATTGTCGTGCAGGCCGGATTTAAGACGCTTGAGCGTGCCCTCGGAGGCATCTATCCGGGCGGCCATGCTGCGCCCCAGTCCCCAGCGGGCCGCCAGAAAGATCGCCATCGCCCCGAGCGAGGCCGCGGTCACGTTGAGCATCGTGCCAAGCGCCAGGCCGAACAGGAATCCGCCCGTGACCGAGGCCACCGCCGCGCCGGGCAGCGAGAAGGCAACGATGAGGAAATAGGTGGCGATGAAGGCCAGCGCCATCAGCACTATATTGTCATTGCGGAACGCCATCAGCGCCTCGCGGTTATCGCGCAGCGTGTCGAAGGTGATGTAGTCGCGCAGCGTGACCGCGCCGATCACCGCCACGATGAGAATGGCCATCAGCGGCAGGTGCCGCATGAGGCCGGTCTTGCGCCGCGCGGGCGCGGGTGTCGAGCTTTGGTCCATGGGATCCCCGGTTCTGACAATCGCATCCCCTAGATGCACGGTCCAGCGGGGTCTTGCCAGTGGCCTCACGAGGGGGTGATCCGGGGTGAAGCGCGGGCCGTTTCCTGTAACATGGCTATTCGCCGCAGAAATCCGGTGAAAACACCTGGCGGGGGTTTGACTTGGCCGCGCGCCCTCTCTATAGACCGGGCTTCAGATCAATTCGGGCAGGGCGCGATTCCACGCCGCCGCCCGCCCAGGACCGGAGACGGAGCGATGAAACGCACCTTTCAACCCTCGAACCTTGTGCGCAAGCACCGTCACGGGTTCCGCGCGCGCATGGCCACCAAGGGGGGCCGCAAGGTTCTCAATGCCCGCCGCGCTCGTGGCCGCAAGGTGCTGAGCGCGTAAGCGCCAGCTTTTGCCGATGATTTCGACGCCGCCGGAGGCCCCTGACAGTCACGCAGGGAGAACGCTTCCGGTGGCGTCATCTTATTTGCCGTCAGTCGATGTGATGCGCAAGCGTGCCGATTTTCTGGCCTGCGCGCGGGCGCGTCGTCAGGGCACCGGCACGATGATGGTTCAGGCGCGCGACCGGCGCGACGACAGCGCCTTGATCCGGGTAGGGTTTACCTGCTCGAAGAAGGTGGGCAACGCCGTCACCCGCAACCGCGCCAAGCGCCGCTTGCGCGCCATCGCGCGTGAACTGCTTCCCACGGGCGGCCTGCCGGGATGGGATTACGTGCTTATCGGGCGCGCCGACGCGACCGCCATACGCCCCTACGACGACCTGCGCCGGGATCTCGGCTATGCCCTGCGCCGTCTGGGGCCGGGAGCATGACCCCGCTTGCGCGGATTTTCTCTTTACCTGTAAGGGCATATCGTCTGATCCTGTCCCCCTGGATAGGCTGGCATTGCCGCTATCAGCCGACATGCAGCCAATATGCGCTCGATGCGCTTGAGACGCATGGCGCCTGGCACGGTGGCTGGCTTGCGCTCAAACGCATTGCGCGGTGCAATCCCCTGGGCGGCTGTGGTTATGATCCGGTGCCGGGCACACAGTCGCAGGATGGCCAGAACGCCCTTTCGCCTGTTGCCGATCCGTGCGATAGGGACCCGCCAAACGAGACATCCATGGAGAACCGGAATGGAGATTCGCGAGGCGCTCACCTTTGATGACGTGCTGCTGGTGCCTGCGGCATCCTCGGTCCTGCCTGCGACGGCGGATACCCGCACCCGTGTCACGCAATCGATCCATCTGAACATTCCGCTGCTGAGTTCCGCCATGGACACCGTGACCGAGGCGCGCATGGCGATCTGCATGGCGCAAGCGGGCGGCATGGGGGTGATCCACCGCAATCTTTCGGTCGAGGAACAATCCCGCGCGGTGCGCCGCGTCAAGCGGTTTGAATCCGGCATCGTCTACAACCCGATCACCTTGCGCCCCGATCAGACGCTGGCCGACGCCAAGGCCTTGCAGGAGCGCTACAATGTCACCGGATTTCCGGTGGTGGACGAGACTGGCCGCGTCGTCGGCATCGTGACCAACCGCGACATGCGTTTTGCCGAGGATGACAGGACACCGGTGCGCGTCATGATGACCTCGGACAATCTCGCGATTCTTCAGGAACCTGCCGACCGCGACGAGGCAAAATCGCTGATGAAGGCGCGCCGGATCGAGAAATTGCTGGTGACGGACGGGCAGGGCAAGCTCACCGGGCTTCTGACGCTGCGCGATACCGAACAGGCCGTGCTCAACCCCACCGCCTGCAAGGACCGGCTCGGGCGGCTGCGGGTGGCGGCGGCCTCGACCGTGGGCGATGCCGGGTTCGAGCGCACCGCGGCGCTTGTTGAGGCGGGCGTCGACATGGTGGTGATCGACACGGCGCATGGCCATTCCGAAGGCGTGGCACGCGCCGTCGAGCGGGCCAAGACGCTCTCCAACGAGGTGCAGATCGTGGCGGGCAATGTGGCCACCGCCGAGGCCACGCGCGCGCTGATCGACGCGGGGGCCGATGCGGTCAAGGTCGGGATCGGACCGGGCAGTATCTGCACCACGCGGATCGTCGCGGGCGTGGGCGTGCCCCAACTCACCGCGATCATGGACAGCGCGCGCGCGGCGGGCGATGTGCCGGTGATCGCCGATGGCGGCATCAAGTTCTCGGGCGATTTCGCCAAGGCCATCGCGGCGGGGGCCTCCTGCGCGATGGTCGGCTCCATGCTTGCGGGCACGGATGAAAGCCCCGGCGAGGTGATCCTCTACCAGGGCCGCACCTTCAAGGCCTATCGCGGCATGGGCTCGCTCGGGGCGATGGCGCGCGGCTCGGCGGACCGCTATTTCCAGAAGGACGCGGCCAGCGACAAGCTTGTGCCCGAGGGGATCGAGGGACAAGTGCCCTACAAGGGCGGCGCGGGCACCGTGTTGCACCAGCTTGTCGGCGGGCTGCGCGCCGCCATGGGCTATACCGGTTGCGCAACGGTCGAGGAAATGCGCACCAACTGCCGCTTTGTGCGGATCACCGGAGCGGGACTGAAGGAAAGCCATGTGCATGATGTGCAGATCACTCGTGAGAGCCCGAATTACAGGATTGGATAGCTTTCTCAATCGCTTGTCTTACGATTCCAAGGTTGTCGCATGACCCCCGGCGCGCGCGTCTCCGCAGCGATCGAGGTGCTTGACTCGATCCTTTCGGGCGCGCCGGCCGAGCGAGCGCTTACCAATTGGGCCCGGTCCGCGCGCTATGCCGGATCGGGCGACCGGGCGGCGGTGCGCGATCACGTCTTCGATGCGCTGCGATGTCTGCGCTCCTTTGCGGCGCTTGGCGGCGGGAAGGATGGCCGCGCGCTCATGCTTGGCAGCTTCAGGGCGCAAAATATTGATCCGGAAATGTTTTTTACGGGTGACGGTCACGCGCCCGCGCCTCTCACGGCGGAGGAGCGGCAGGGTGGCCGCCCCCCCACCGAGGCAGAAGCGCGCGACTTGCCGGACTGGCTCTGGCCGCATTTCGAGGGGGCGCTCGGGCCGGACGCCACCGCCGCCGCCGAGGCGCTGCGTCATCGTGCGCCCATCACGCTCCGGGTGAATGCGCGACGGATCACGCGCGCGGCGGCGCAGGCGGGGCTTGCCGGAGACGGCGTCGTGACGCGTCCCGTTGACAATATCAACTTTGGATTGCATGTCACTGAGGGATTTAGAAAAATATCTCAATCCCTGCTTTACCGGGATGGTCTGGTCGAGTTTCAGGACGCAAGCAGTCAGGCCGCGATGGAGGCGATCAGCCTGCCGCAGGGCGCGCGGGTCCTCGATTATTGCGCGGGCGGTGGCGGCAAGGTGCTGGCGCTTGCCGCCCGGCTGGACGCCACGTGGTTTGCCCATGATGCCGCGCCGCAGCGGATGGCCGACCTGCCCGCGCGCGCGGAGCGGGCCGGCATTAGCGTCCAGCTGTGCGAGACCTCTGACCTCGCGGCGGCCGGTCCATTCGATGCGATTCTTTGCGACGTGCCGTGTTCGGGGTCCGGCACATGGCGTCGTGCCCCGGAGGCGAAATGGACGCTCACGCCAGAACGACTGTACGAGCTTGTGGGCCTGCAGGCAGACATCCTGGCACAGGCGACCAGTTTGCTTGCCCCGTCGGGCGTGCTCATCTACACGACATGCTCTGTTTTTATGGAAGAAAACGAACATGTTATCGAGCGATTTTCAAGCGGTGACGCGGCGTTCGGGATCCGTGAGATGCGTCGTTGGCCAATATCCGGGCTGGGCGACGGGTTTTTTCTGGCACATCTTTTGCATGATGTTTCGTATTTCAATCAATCTTGACGTGAGTTTCGGGCTGCCGTTAAGTCGTTCTTAAAACTTGGCTCACAATATCAGGCCGACAGTGTCTCGCATGAAAGGGGCGTCGGGTGGCGTTGTTCGGTCTTCCCGCTGAGGATGGCAAACTCGGTGGCGCGTCGCTGCGGGCTCGCGCGCCGGTGATCGTGCTCGCTGCAGTGATCCTTGGGCTTGCCGCGTTGTTGACCGGTGACAGGAACCTGCGCCTGATGCTGGGACTTGCAGCCTCGATTATGTTTCTGTCGGCGCTCTGGCTGCGGATATCGCATCAAAGGGCCGCAGATCATGCGCCGATGCCTGTTCCCTCTTACGGGGTGATCGAAGAGGATCCCGCGCCCGTCGTGATGACCGGGGCAGGGGGGCGTGTGATCCATATCGGGCGCGCCGCCCGGAACCTGTTCGCGGGCGAAGGGCAAACCAGTCTTGCCGCGCTCTTGCGCGATCATCTGGCCAATCCCGGCCCGTTGCTCTTCCGGATCGAGAGTCGCGCCACTGCGTCCGGCTCGGCGGTGGAGGATATCGTGACGCGCGCCGGCCATTTGCGCATCAGCGCGCACCGCGCGGGCACCGGGCGCTTCGTGTGGCGGATCGAGCCGACATCGGATCGTCCCCCCCACGGCAGCGATGTCCACCCGCTGCCGATGCTGACCCTCGGCCGTAACAATACCGTCTTGTTCATGAACCCGGCCGCGCGCGACCTGATCGGAGAGCGGATCACGTCACTGGACGCGATCTTCCCCCTGCCGCCGCAGCCCGGAACCGCTTGCGACATCCCGACGCCGGGTGGCCCGCTGCGCTGCATCTATGCGGAACGCTCCGGTCTGGCCGGTCGGCGCGAGGTCTTTCTTGTGCCGATTGCCGAGGATCCGCTCGCCACACCCGACGATTGGGCGCTATTTGACGTCCTGCCGGTGCCCCTGCTGAAGCTCGGGGGCGACGGCATGGTTCTGCGTGCCAATCCGCCCGCGCGCGCGCTGATCGGGCAAGGCAGTGACGATCCCTTCCGGCTGACGGAGGTGCTCGAGGGGCTCGGTCGGCCTGTCTCCGATTGGGTCGCCGATGCCGCCGCCGGGCGTGGCACGGTCAAGCCGGAGTTTCTGAGGGTGCGACGCGCGGACCGGGAAGCGTTTGTACAGGTCGCCCTTCGGCGCGCCCTCGATGGTGCCGAGGTTGTTCTCATCGCCGTTCTGAGCGACGCCACGGAGCTGAAGTCACTCCAGGCCCAATTCGTTCAAAGCCAGAAAATGCAGGCCATCGGGCAACTTGCCGGCGGTATCGCGCATGATTTCAATAATCTTCTGACAGCGATTTCCGGACATTGCGACCTCTTGTTGCTCGACCGTGATCCCGGCGATCCGGAATATGCCGATCTCATGCAGATCACCCAGAACGTCAACCGGGCGGCGTCGCTTGTTGGCCAGTTGCTGGCCTTCTCGCGCAAGCAGACCCTCAGACCCGAAATCCTGGACCTGCGCGATACGCTCTCCGACCTGACGCACCTGCTCAACCGTCTCGTGGGCGAACAGGTGTCCCTGACGCTCGACCATGCCCCGGGATTGTCCGCCATACGTGCCGATAAACGCCAGTTCGAACAGGTCGTCATGAATCTCGTTGTCAATGCACGGGACGCCATGCCTGATGGGGGTGAAATCAGGATCGTGACCCGCAATCGCACCATCAAGACTCCGCTCAATCGTGATCGCGCCCAGATCGCTCCGGGAAACTACGTTTCGGTCGAGGTCATCGATACGGGGCAGGGAATCGCGAAAGACAAGTTGGAGCATGTTTTCGAGCCGTTCTTCACCACGAAGAAAGTCGGCAAGGGAACAGGCCTCGGCCTCTCCACAGCCTACGGGATCGTCAAGCAGACCGGTGGATTCATCTTTGTCGACAGCGTCGAGCATGAGGGCACCACGTTCCAACTTCTTTTCCCTGCGCATGACCACGCGGTGGAGATTGCCACCACGCCCGTCGAGTCGCGTGTGCGCGGCCCCTCGAACGGCGGTGTTGTCCTGCTCGTCGAGGATGAGGTTCCCGTGCGCGCCTTTGCCAGTCGCGCCTTGCAGCTGCGGGGGTTCACCGTGATCGAGGCAGGATCGGCCGAAGAGGCACTCGAACTGCTCCGGGATCAGTCTTGCCACGTGGATGTGTTCGTCACGGATGTTGTCATGCCGGGAATGGATGGTCCGAGCTGGGTCACAAAGGCGCTGGCGCGGCGTCCTGAGGTGCGTGTCGTGTTCATTTCGGGCTATGCCGAAGAGACCGTCGGAGACAGCCGGTCGCGCATTGCCCACTCCGTGTTCCTGCCGAAACCGTTCTCCCTTGACGAATTGGCCGCAACCGTCGAGCGAATGGCGGCAAAGCTTCCGTCAGGGAGCGAAAACGATGTGCCGTGATCATGGGCTTTTGCGCCGCGCAGGTCTCGGCAGGTCGTAGGTGCCATCCGCTTTGATGCTGGCGTGAAGCGCAAAATCAGAGGCATATGTCCTGTGCAGAAGATCGCGTGTACCGGGCGCGAGACAAATGGTGCGATCTGGCGAGCGATTGGTTGGCTCGGGTGCGACGGCCACCCCGAGTCGCTCTGCGAGAAACCCCTGCAAAGAGCGCTGGTCCTCGTATCGAAAGAGATGCGTCACCCGCGTGCCGTTCCGTTGTGGTTCGAGAAATTTCGCCTGACTGCCGACCCGGGCAAAATCCGGTGGTTCGGGATCGCAATAGGCCTCGACGAAGGCGTCGAAGTCCATGCCGTAGGTGCTGTTCGGATGACCGCGGAGCGCTTCGCGGCTGCGATAACGATACCAGCTTCCGAGCCAGTCCGCAGGTTCGCGCATGACGGCGACGATCGTTACATCAGAACCCACGAAGCGCTCCACCATCTCCCGGAAAAACCGGTTGTAGCGGAACACGGGCGCATGCTTGAGTTCGGGTGGCGCGCTGACGACAAGCGCTGCGTGCTCGGCCAGGGCACGCGCATATGCCGTGCTGCCGGTCTTGGGCACCGACAGAAACACGAGTTTTTGTCTGGCAAAGATCAGCATGACGGAACTTTCACGGCACCGGGTGGAGGGTAACCTTGTGTTAAGCAATTGCGTCCAGAGTGTCACCACGAGATTGCATGTTGCAATGTTCACATTTTGTGCTCATAACTGGATGCGGAACATAGAGTGAACCTTGCGCGGCATTGCCGCCAAGGGTGGCCTGTGAAATAAGGGATGGAATTCATGGCAATGGCGGATCTTCTCTCGATGGACAACAAACGCAGCGCCGACAAGCAGAAGGCCCTCGACAGCGCTCTCGCGCAGATCGAGCGCCAATTCGGCAAGGGCTCGATCATGCGGATGGGCGGCGACAATCCGATTGCCGATATTGAGTCCACATCGACCGGGTCCATCGGTCTCGACATCGCGCTCGGGATAGGCGGCATTCCCAAGGGGCGCGTCGTCGAGATTTACGGGCCGGAAAGCTCGGGCAAGACGACGCTGACACTTCATTGCGTGGCTGAGGAGCAGAAAAAAGGGGGGGTTTGCGCCTTTGTGGATGCCGAACATGCCCTCGATCCGATCTACGCGCGCAAGCTTGGGGTGGATCTCGATGAATTGCTTATCTCGCAACCTGATACCGGCGAGCAGGCCCTCGAGATCGTTGATACTCTGGTGCGATCCGGCGCGGTCAGTCTCATCGTGGTCGACTCGGTCGCCGCGTTGACCCCCAAGTCGGAGCTTGAGGGCGAGATGGGTGATTCGAGCGTGGGTGTGCATGCGCGCCTCATGAGCCAAGCCATGCGAAAACTGACCGGATCCATCAGCCGCACCAAGTGCACCGTGATCTTCATCAACCAGATCCGCATGAAGATCGGCGTCATGTTCGGAAGCCCGGAAACGACGACGGGCGGCAATGCGCTCAAGTTCTACAGCTCGGTGCGCCTTGACATACGCCGGATCGGCGCGATCAAGGATCGCGACGAAGTGGTGGGCAACGCCACCCGCGTGAAAGTGGTCAAGAACAAGGTGGCACCGCCCTTCAAGCAGGTGGAGTTCGACATCATGTATGGCGAGGGCATTTCGAAGACCGGGGAATTGATCGACATGGGCGTCAAGGCGGGCGTGGTCGAGAAATCCGGAAGCTGGTTCAGCTATGGCGATCAACGGGTCGGTCAGGGGCGAGAGAATGCCAAGACTTACCTCAAGGACAATCCTCAAATCGCTCTCGAGATCGAGGACAAGATCAGGGCTGCCCATGGGCTCGACTTCAGCATGTCCGCAGATGACCCGACCGACGTCATGGAGGGGTGAGGTCGCAGGTTCGATGGTGGACACGGGGCGTTTGCGCGGCTAAAGCGTGTCAATCGCAGTCCAATTTCCAGCAAGAAGCCCGTGCTCATGCCAACGCTGAACGAAATCCGCTCCACCTTTCTGAATTTCTTCGAGCGCCAGGACCATCGCGTGGTCGAAAGCTCGACTCTGGTGCCGCATAACGATCCGACGCTGATGTTCACCAACTCCGGGATGGTGCAGTTCAAGAACTGCTTCACCGGGGTCGAGCATCGCGATTATGTGCGCGCCACCACCAGCCAGAAATGCGTGCGTGCCGGCGGCAAGCACAACGATCTCGACAATGTGGGCTATACCGCGCGGCACCATACCTTCTTTGAAATGCTTGGAAATTTCAGCTTTGGTGACTATTTCAAGGAGCAGGCGATCCCCTTTGCCTGGGATTTGCTGACCCGCGATTTCGGGATCGACAAGTCGAAGCTTCTGGTGACCGTCTACCACACCGATGAGGAGGCGGCGGAGATCTGGAAGAAATACGCGGGCCTGCCCGATGAGCGGATCATCCGCATCGCCACGGATGACAATTTCTGGTCGATGGGTCCGACCGGCCCCTGTGGCCCCTGCACCGAGATTTTCTATGATCACGGGCCCGATATCTGGGGTGGTCCCCCGGGCAGCGCCGATGAGGACGGTGACCGGTTCATCGAGATCTGGAACCTTGTGTTCATGCAGAACGAACGCTTCGAGGACGGCTCGATGCGCGCCCTCGACATGCAGTCGATCGATACGGGCATGGGGCTGGAGCGGATCGGCGCGCTCTTGCAGGGCAAGCATGACAATTACGATACCGACCTCATGCGCAGCCTCATCGAGGCGAGCGCCCATGCCACCAGCCAGGACCCGGACGGGCCGGGGCGTGTGCATCACAGGGTGATCGCCGATCACCTTCGGTCCACCTCCTTTCTCATCGCCGACGGGGTCATGCCCTCGAACGAGGGGCGCGGATATGTGCTGCGCCGGATCATGCGCCGCGCCATGCGTCACGCGCATATGCTCGGGACAAAGGATCCGGTGATGCATCGGCTGGTCCCCGCGCTTGTCGCGAAGATGGGGCAGGCTTTCCCCGAACTCGGCCGCGCACAGGCCCTGATCGAAGAGACTTTGCGGCTGGAGGAGACGCGTTTTCGCCAGACCCTCGAGCGCGGTTTGAAACTCCTCGACGAGGAATTGGCGACCCTTCCCGAGACGGCAGCATTACCCGGTGCCGCGGCCTTCAAGCTCTACGATACCTATGGCTTCCCGCTCGATCTGACGCAGGACGCCTTGCGCGAGAAGGGGCGAAGCGTCGATATCGACGGGTTCGACAAGGCCATGTCCGCGCAAAAGGCCAAGGCCCGTGCGGCCTGGGTCGGCACGGGAGAGACCGCAGATCAAGCGGTCTGGTTCGACATCGCCGAGGAGAAGGGGGTGACCGAATTCCTCGGCTATGACACCGAGAGCGCCGAGGCCCAGATCCTGGCGCTGGTGCAGGAGGGAGCAACGGCGCAGAGCGCGGTCGAGGGCAGGGTCGTTCAGGTTGTGGTCAACCAGACGCCGTTTTACGCCGAAGCCGGGGGGCAGGTGGGCGATACCGGCGTGATCGAGACCGCGACGGGCCGCGCGCGTGTGACGGACACGAAGAAGATCGCAGGCGTTTCTGCGCATCTCGCGGTGATCGAGGCGGGCGAGATCACCGCCGGGCAGGCGGCGCGCCTTTCCGTGGACCCGGCCCGCCGCAGCGCCATCCGCGCCAACCATTCGGCCACGCATCTTCTGCACGAGGCGCTGCGCCGGGCGCTTGGCGATCATGTCGCGCAGCGTGGCTCTCTCAACGCGGCAGACCGCCTGCGCTTTGACTTCAGCCATGCCAAGGCGCTCGACGATGCGGAACGGAGCCGCGTCGAGGCGGAGGTGAACGCGTTCATCCGCCAGAACAGCCCTGTCACCACGCGGATCATGACGCCGGACGATGCCCGCGCCATCGGCGCGCAGGCCCTTTTTGGCGAAAAATATGGCGACGAGGTGCGGGTCGTGTCCATGGGCACGCTGGACGGCTCGGGCAAGGGGGGCAATGGCGCGACCTATTCGATCGAACTCTGCGGGGGCACGCATGTGCGCCAGACCGGTGAGATCGGCACATTCGTCATCGTCGGAGAAAGCGCGTCGAGCGCCGGCGTGCGGCGGATCGAGGCGCTGACCGGGGCTGCGGCCGTCGACTATCTGAGCGGGCAGGCGGCACGGCTCGGGACCGTGGCCGCCGATCTCCGGGCACGCCCAGAGGATGTGCCGGAGCGTGTGCGCATGCTGATGGAGGAGCGTCGCGCGCTGGCCAATGAGGTGGCGCAACTGCGCCGCGAACTGGCCGTGGCGGGCGGCGCGGGGCAGCGGGCGGCCTCCGAGCCGCGCGAGGTGGGCGGCGTGACCTTCCTCGCACAGGTGCTGTCAGGCGTGGAGGGGCGCGATCTTCCTCCGCTCATTGACGAGATGAAAGCGCGGCTCGGCAGCGCTGCGATCTTGCTTATTGCCGATACCGGCGGCAAGGTAGCGGTGGCGGCCGGCGTGACCGGCGATCTGGTGGCCCGCATTTCGGCAGTCGATCTGGTGCGCGCGGCGGTGCCCGCGCTCGGCGGCAAGGGTGGTGGCGGCCGACCCGACATGGCGCAGGGCGGCGGCAGCGATATCGCTGGCGCAGAAGCGGCGATCAAGGCGGCGGAGGCGGTGCTCGTCTCCTGAAAGGAGAGGGAATGAGTGCGTATATCATCGGCCGGATAACGATCAACGATGCGCAGGATTACCAAGCCTATGCCGCACAGACCGTTGCGCTTGCCGAGAAATTCGGTGGGCGCTTCCTTGTCAAGGGCGGCGCGCAGGTGGTTGTCGAGGGCAATTGTCCCGACCGTCATGTGATCATCGCGTTTCCCGACCGCGACGCCGCGCTCGCATTTTACAATTCCGATGCCTATCGCCGCATCCTGCCCCTTGCACTGTCGTCCAGCAGTCGCGACCTTGTCATCGTCGACGGCGTCTGATCCCCGAAAGGACCTGCCCATGCCTGCCCTCTGGATTGCCCATGTCACCGTCACCGATGCCGAGGCCTATGGCCGGTATGCCGCGCTTGCCGGACCGGCGATTGCCAAACATGGCGGTGAGTTCATCGCGCGCGGCGGGCGCTATGTGCAGCTGGAGGGGCGCGACCGGGCCCGTAACGTGGTGGCACGGTTTCCCTCTCTCGAGGCGGCAGAGGCCTGTTACAATAGTCCGGAATATCAGCAGGCGCTCGATCACGCGCGGGGCGCGTCCGAACGCGATCTTGTGATCGTCGAGACCAGTTGAGGCGCAGGCTCAGGTCACCAGACGCAGATGCGCGCGCGGCGCGGTCGTCGGACGCGAGGCAGCTTGCCTGCCCTCGATCACTGAGAATGGCGGCGGGAATGGCACCGGCTGCGCCGGTTTCGTGAGCGGCATGACCTGCGCGCTCTCTATGGTGAAGCGGCGCGCGGGGCGACCGATCGCGCCATGGGTCACAAGGCAGCCGAGCGCGCGCGAGACGTCGCCGAGATCGCTGCGAAGCGGCAGGAGCATCATGGTGCCCGAGAGCGCGGGGCATCCCGGCCCGGCACCGCTCTGAAGCCGGAGGCGCAAACGCGCCGGACCGTCGAAAAGATCGACAAGATGGAGCGCGAAGGCCGCGCGCGCGGCGGGGGCGATGAAGCTGCACAGCGGCATGCCGCGCACCTCCATGCCCATGAGATCGTTCAGATGCATCCCGGCAATGCGCAACCGCACCACCCCCGGCGCGATGCGCTCCGCGATAAAGGCATTGGCAAGAAGCGGCTCGATCCGGCGCGGGTCGATATCGACGCGGCTGGGCACGTCGCGGCCATTGCGGCAGGCGTCCCAATGCGCGTGGAAGGCGCGCAGGTGGGTTTCCATGCAGGGTGCCTCGGGCGCATCGGCACCGTTCGTGTCTCTCTGATCGTCCCACATGCGGCTACCCTCCTGCAAACCCGATGCCCGCGCCCATATCTGCGCGGGTCCGGTAAAAACCCGCTTGCCGGGGCGGGCGACGGGGTGAGATTCGCACAATTTATGGCGCATGTATCTAAAATTCACCGCATCTGGTTAACCCTTGCCGCGTTGCCTGCGAGACGCGCGCCGGGTAGGAAGGGGCGGTTGCAACCTTTGAAAGGGGCCTCTCATGCTGCGTTCGATGACTGCCTTTGCCACCCGGTCGGGTGCCCACGGGAGCGCCTGCTGGGTGTGGGAGATGCGCGGCGTCAATGGCAAGGGGCTCGATCTTCGGTTGCGCCTGCCCGAGGTCGCGGGGCTTGAGGCGGGTATTCGCGCGGCGGCGGGCAAATATCTGGTGCGCGGCAACGTGACGGTGAACCTGCGGTTTCAGACGGCAGCGGCGGAGGGGCTGTTGCTCAACGAGGCGGCGCTGGACGCGGCCCTGGCCGCGCTGGCCGAGACCGAGCGGCGGGCCGATCTTCGCGGCCTGACGCTGGCGCCTGCAACGGCGGCCCAGGTCCTGGCGCTGCGCGGCATATTGGAGCCGGGTGCCATGGTCGCCGAGGAGGAGGACCTTGCCGAGGTCCTGCTGGCCGATTTCGAGCTGTTACTTCTGGATTTCAACGCCATGCGCGCAACCGAAGGGGCCGCGCTGGCGCAGGTCCTGACCGGGCAGATCGCGCGGATCGGGGCGCTGACCGAGGCTGCGGACGGCGCGCTCGTCTCCCGTGCCGGGGCGATTGCCGAGAGCCATCGCGCGGCGTTCGCCCGGGTGATGGAGCAGCCCGCCGAGATCGCGCCGGAACGGATTGCGCAGGAACTGGCGCTGATGGCGGTGCGGCTTGACGTGACCGAGGAACTGGACCGGTTGCGCGCCCATGTGAGTGCTGCGCGGGGGTTGCTGGCGCAGGGCTCGCCCGTGGGGCGCAAGCTCGATTTTCTCAGCCAGGAATTCATGCGCGAGGCCAACACGCTCTGTTCGAAGGCGCAGAATGCGGGGCTTACGGCCATTGGCCTTGATCTCAAGACGGTGATCGACCAGATGCGCGAACAGGTTCAGAACGTGGAATGACTGGCCCGGTCGGATTTCGAGTATTTCTGGAACGATGAAGCCTTACAGGCCCAGCATGGCGCGGATGTCGCGCGGGCTGGCTCCTTCGGCGCGATAGGTGGCGATGGCGCGGGCGTCGTCACGCTTGGCAAGGCGCTTGCCGGTCTCGTCCCGGATCAGGCGGTGATGGTGATAGGCGGGTGTGGGCAGACCGAGGAGACGCTGAAGCAGGATGTGAATTTGCGTGGCCTCGCGGAGATCTTCGCCCCGGATCACATGGGTGACGTGTTGGTCGGCATCGTCGAGCACCACCGCAAGGTGGTAGGACGCGCCCATGTCGCGGCGCGCGAGGACCACGTCACCGACATTTCCGGTCAGGTCATGCACTGTAATCTTGCAGTCGTTATCTTTGTATATCATAGGCTTGTTGATCGATCTTGATGCGCGTTCCATGTCGAGCCGCAATGCCAGATCCGTCGGCATCGTCCCTGCTGGCGGCCGCGTGGGGCGGCAGGTGCCGGGATAGACCAGCCCGTCGGGGCCATGCATCGGCGCGCCCTCCTGGGGGGCGGAGGCTGCGGCGCGGATATCGGCGCGGGTGCAGGTGCAGGGGTAGAGCAGGCCGCGATCCCAGAGCGCTTGCAAAGCGGCGCGGTAGCGCGGCAGGCGGGCCGATTGGCGCAGCACGGGCGCGGGCCAGCCGAGGCCGAGCCAGTGCAGATCGTCAAGGATCCGCGCCTCCCATTCGGCGCGGCAACGCGATTGGTCAAGGTCGTCGATCCGCAAAAGAAACCGCCCGCCCGCCGCGCGGGCCATATCATGTGCCAGCATCGCCGAGAAGGCGTGGCCCAGATGCAGCAGGCCGGTTGGCGAGGGGGCAAACCGTGTTATGAACATGATGACAAGGGTTTACGTGGCAACGCTCATGTCTTGATCCATCAGCCAGCCGGTCCAGGCCGCCTTGGCGCGGTCCGTATAGGCCTTGTAGCGATGCACGCGACCGCGCCGCCCGCCCTTGAGGCCCTCCACGGGTCGGAAGAGGCCGAAATTCACGTTCATCGGCTGAAAGGTCTTGGCCTCCGCGCCGCCGGTGATGTGATGCAGGAGCGCACCCATGGCGCTGTCCTGTGGCACCTCGGGCAAGGAGTGGCCGAGGATTTCGGCGGCGGCCAGCCGCCCCGCGACAAGCCCCATGGCGGCGGATTCCACATACCCCTCGACCCCGGTGATCTGACCGGCAAAGCGGATATGGGGTCGCGTGCGCAGGCGCATCTGCCGGTCGAGAAGCGTGGGGGAATTGAGAAACGTGTTGCGGTGGATCCCGCCAAGTCGCGCGAAACTGGCATTCTCCAGTCCGGGAATCATTTTGAAAACAGATGTTTGAGCGCCATACTTCATCTTGGTTTGAAACCCCACGATATTGTAGAGCGTGCCGAGCGCATTGTCGCGGCGCAACTGAACAACAGCGTGGGCCTTGATATCGGGCTGATGCGGGTTGGTGAGGCCCACGGGCTTCATCGGGCCGTGGCGCAGCGTCTCGCGGCCGCGTTCGGCCATGACCTCGATGGGCAGGCAGCCGTCGAAATAGCCCGCCGTCTCGCCCTCGTGAAATTCCGTCTTTTCCGCTGCCAGAAGCGCGTCGATGAAGGCCTCGTATTGGGCGCGGTCCATCGGGCAGTTGATATAGGCGGTGCGCTCTGCCTCGGTCTCGCCCTTGTCGTAGCGCGACTGCATCCAGGCCTTGGACATGTCGATGCTGTCGAAATGCACGATGGGGGCGATGGCGTCGAAAAAGGCAAGCGCCTCGCGCCCGGTCTCGCGCGCGATGGCGGCCCCGAGCGCGTCCGAGGTCAGCGGCCCGGTTGCGAAAATCCAGTGGCCATCTTCTGGAAGTGACGTTATTTCAGAGCCTTGCACGGTGATCTTCGGATGCGCGCGCAGCCGCTCGGTCACCGCCCCGGAAAAGGCATCGCGGTCCACGGCAAGCGCGCCACCTGCGGGTAGGCGGTGGCGGTCAGCCATCGCCATGATGATCCCGCCCGCCGCGCGCATCTCCCAATGCAGAAGGCCCACGGCGTTCTGTTCGTCATCGTCCGAGCGGAACGAGTTGGAGCAGACCATCTCGGCCAGATCGCCGGTGCGATGCGCGAAGGTTGCCACCTTGGGGCGCATTTCGTGGATCACCACATCCACCCCCAGATTGGCGGCCTGCCAAGCGGCCTCGGCGCCTGCCATGCCGCCACCGACGATATTGAGAACCTGTGTCATGCCGCCCGATCTAGGGGACCCGGCGGGGATTGGAAAGGGGCGTCATTGCTTCCATTCGGGCGCGCGCTTGGCAAGAAAGGCGGTGATTCCCTCATCGGTGTCCGGCTCGAGCATGTTCTCGACCATCACCGCGCTGGTATGGGCATAGGCGTCATCGAGCCCCATCTCCAGCTGTTCGTAGAAGGCGCGCTTGCCGATCCGCACCGCCGAGCCAAGCTTGGCAGCGACGGTTTCGGCCAGTGCCATAACCTCGTCGTCAAGCCGGTCCTCGGGCACGGTGCGGTTGATGAGGCCCAGCGCCTGCGCGCGCTCAGTGTCGATGAAGGCCCCGGTGGTCAGCATCTCGAAGGCCTGCTTGCGCGGCACGTTGCGCGAGAGTGCCACCATGGGCGTGGAGCAGAAGAGGCCGATATTGACGCCATTGACGCCAAAGCGCGTGCCCTGCGCCGCCACCGCCATGTCACAGGACGCCACAAGCTGACAGCCCGCAGCGGTGGCGATGCCGTGGGGCGCGGCGATGACCGGTTGCGGCAGGTCGCGAATCGCCGTCATGACGCTCGTGCAGCGCGCGAAGAGATCGGCGAAATAGGCACGGCCCTTGTCCTCTGACTGGCGTGCGGCCTGCATTTCCTTGAGGTCGTGGCCCGCGCAGAACGCCTTGCCGGTGCCGCGCAGCGTGACGACGCGGATGGTGGGGTCCTCGGCCAAGCGCGCGAATTCCTCCCTGAGGGCGGCGAGCATGGCGTCCGAAAGTGCGTTGAGATTGCCGGGCGAGTTGAGCGTAAGGCGCGCGATGGCCCCCTCATCGGTGCGGTCGAGAATTGACATCTTGTTTCCCTCCTGTGGTTGGGGCCACTCTAACCGCGCAACAGGGCGGAGGAAAGGAATGGACGTGAAGATGACGGCGGATGAGCTGACCGAATTTCTGGCGCGGGAATTTCCGCAGGTGGCGGCGGATTTCGCGATAGAGGACGTGGGCGCGCGGCGCATCAAGGTGCGCCTTGTCGTCGGAGAGCGGCATTTGCGCCCCGGCGGCACGGTGTCGGGGCCGTCGATCTTTGCGCTGGCGGATGTGGCGGTCTATCTTGCGCTTCTTGCCATGATCGGCCCGGAGGCGCTGGCGGTCACGACGAATGCGTCCGTGGATTTCTTGCGCAAGCCTGCGGCGGGGGTTGATCTCATTGCCGAGTGTCGCTTGTTGAAGGTGGGGCGCGTGCTGGCCATCGGCGATGTGCTGATCCATTCGGAAGGCACGGTCGAGCCGGTGGCGCGGGCAAACCTGACCTATTCGATCCCGCCGAAAGGGACGGGATAAGCTGAATCCGAGTTCTATCTTTGCGCGAGCCCGCACCTTGGCTAACGTGTCGGAAAAACCGGGAGGTGAGGCATGAACAGGACACGGCCCCAGGGCGTGCCGGAGATGGGCGAGGTCAGCCTTGCCATGCTGGCCGAGGCGCTGCGCCGGGGATGGGCGGACATGGCCCGTGCGCCGGGTTACGCGCTGCTTTTTGCCGGGGTCTATGTGGCGGTCGGTCTTTTCCTTGCGGGCGTCACGTGGGCGACGGGCAAAAGCTATTGGCTGGTTTTCGCCGCCGTCGGATTTCCCCTGGTCGGGCCCTTCGCCGCCGTGGGCCTATACGAGGTGAGCCGCAGGCTGAGCGCGGGCGAGCCGTTGGTGATGGGGGAGATCCTCGGCGTCATCGCGCATCAAAGGCGGCGGCAACTGCCCTCCATCTGCGCGATCATCATCATGGTGTTCCTGTTCTGGTTCTTTCTGGCCCACATGATCTTTGCGCTGTTTCTGGGACTCTCGACGATGACCAACATCTCCTCGTCCTTCGACGTTTATTTCACATCGCAGGGGCTGAGCATGTTGGTGGTGGGCACGGGGGTGGGTGCCTGTTTCGCGCTGCTGATCTATGCGATCACGGTGATCGCACTGCCGCTTTTGCTGGATCGGGAGGTGGATTTCGTCACCGCGATGCTGACAAGCTTTTCCGTGGTGACGGAAAACCCGGTGCCGATGCTGGTCTGGGCGGTGATGATCGCGGCGCTGACCTTTGTGGCGCTGCTGCCTGCCTTTCTCGGGCTCTTCCTCGTGCTGCCGCTTCTGGGCCATGCGACATGGCATCTCTACCGGCTGATCTGCGAGGCCGCGTAAGCACCGTCAGGGGCACCAGATTTCGGGGCCGCCGGTGATGGCCGGATCGGGGGCGTCGACGGCCTTGGCATCCTTGCGCGCATAGTCGATCCCGGCCAGAAGGTGCCGCATGACCGAAAGATGCGCGCGCCGCTTGTCGTCCGAGCGCACCACGCTCCAGGGCGCGTGCGCCGTGTGGCTCCGGGTCAGGGTCTCGGCGATGGCGGCGCTGTAGGCGTCCCAGCGTTTGAGGCCCTCGACGTCGATCCAGCTCAGTTTCCATTGCTTGAGCGGGTCGCGTTCGCGGTCCATGAAGCGGCGCAACTGCTCGGCGCGGCCCACATTGAGCCAGAATTTGACGAGGTGGATTCCCTCCTCGACCAGCATCCGCTCGAAATCGGGGACCTGCGCGAAGAAGTGCTCGCGCTGCGCCTCGGTGCAGAAGCCGAAGACCGGCTCCACCACGCCGCGATTATACCAGCTTCGGTCAAAGAGCACGATTTGCCCCGCGGCGGGCAGATGGGCGATATAGCGCTGGAAATACCATTGCGTCGCCTCCTGATCCGAGGGCTTGGGGAGCGCCACGACACGTGCGCCGCGCGGGTTGAGGTTCTGCGTGAGCCGCGTGATCGTGCCGCCCTTGCCCGCCGCATCGCGTCCCTCGAAGACCAGCGCCACGCGCGCGCCGCTTTCCCTCACCCAATGCTGAAGCTTCACAAGCTCGATCTGGAGCTTGTCAAAGGCTTTTTCATAGGCTTTGCGCTGCATCCGTTCGGAATAGGGAAAGCCGGGGTCGAGAATATCGTCCTTGTCGGCGCGCGCGATGGCCTTGCGGATCGCCCCGGGCGCTTCGGTCTCGTAAAAGGCGCTGATCGCGCCGTCAAAGGGCAGGTCCATGGGCGGCTCCGGTCGTTTTGTCGGGCAACTATGGCCGCTCAGGGGGCGGGGCGCAATCCGGCGTGCGCGGCGGCGCGGTCGATGGCGGCGGTCACCTGATCGGGGGCGGCGTGATGCGGCATGTGCCCGACACCCGGCAGAACGGTGAGCCGCGCCTCGGGGATGTCCTCCGCCAGTCTCTCGGCATGGATGGCAAGACCCACGGTCGTGTCGCGGTCGCCATGCACGATCTCGGTCGGCGCAGTGATTTTCGCATAAAGCGGGTGCAGGGCCTCGATTTCGCTCAGCAGGTTGGCGCGTTGCAGGGCGTTTTCACGCAGGGTGTCGCGGCGCAGGGTGAGGGCGGCCCCGACATGGGCGATATAGCCCTCGGGCACCACCTGCGGCGCGAAAATGCCCGCAACCGCGCGCTCGACATAGGTATCGGGAACGACTGCCGTGAGGACCGGCGCAAGCAGGGGACCGACCAGAGGATGCGAGAGCAGGCGGTATTCCAGCGGCAGCGCGCTCTGCCACGGGTGCGAGGCCCCGGCCAGGATGACCAGCGCCGCGACATGCTCGGGCCGGGTCACGGCCCAGGCAAGCGCTACCGCGCCGCCATAGCTGTGACCCAGGACGATGGGCCGCTCGGCCCCGAGGGCGGCGGCAGCGGCCTGAAGCAGCGCGGCCTGTTCGGTGATCGACGCACCATCCCCGTCGATCCGGTCGGTATGGCCAAGGCCCGGCCGGTCAAGCACGATCACCCGGTAACGCGCGGCAAGGCGCGGGGCGAGATCGAAGGTCAGGTCGCGCGTATTGCCCGAGGCGCCGTGGATCAGCACGATGTCCGGCCCGTCCCCCATGATCACGGCATGGACGCGATGCCCGTTCACCTCGATGATGCGCCCCTCGGGGGGAAAGGCCGCCTCGGCGCGGCCCTCATGCGCGCGCGCCTTCCACAACACGAAAACGGCCAGACCGGCAAGGAGGGCAAGGAACAGGATCAGCTTCACCGCTCAGATCCGCAGATCGGTCGTTTCCACCCCGATTTTCGTGCTGTCATATGGGGTTGTCTCGTAAATCTCGGAAATCCAGTTGCCATAGAGAAGATGTGCGTGGCTGCGCCAGCGATTGAGCGGCGGCTGCGCGGGATCGTCATCGGGATAGTAGTTGCAGGGCACGTTGATCGGCGTTCCCGCCGCGACATCGCGGTCATATTCCTGTTTCAGCGTGTCGCTGTCATATTCGAAATGGTTGAAGATATAGAGCGCGCGGCGGCCCTGATCCTCGACCAGGCAGGGGCCGACCTCGTCGCTGTCGAGCAGGATCGTCAACCCCGGCACGGCCTCTATCTCGGCGCGCTTCATCTCGGTCCAGCGACTGACGGGGATCACGCAATCATCCGAAAAGCCTCGCAGATAGGGCGATGCGGGCGCGCGGTTGCGGTGCCGGAAACAGCCAAAGGCCTTGGCTTGCAGCATGTGCTTTTTCACGCCGTGGAAATGGTTGATCATCGCCATGCCGCCCCAGCAGACGCCAAAGGTGGAGTGGACATGGCTCTGGGTCCACTCGAACACGCGGGCCAACTCGTCCCAATAGGTCACGGCGTCGAAATCGAGATGCTCGATCGGCGCGCCGGTGATGATGAGGCCATCATACTTGTCGCCCGCTTCCGCGACCTCCGAGAAGGGGCGGTAAAAGCTTTCCATATGCTCGGCGGCGGTGTTCTTGGTCTGGTGCTCGGTCATGCGGATGAGATCGAAGTCGATCTGCAAGGGGGTGGCCCCGATCAGCCGCGCAAACTGGTTCTCGGTCTGGATTTTCTTGGGCATGAGGTTCAAGAGGCCGATGCGCAGCGGGCGGATGTCCTGCCGCGCGGCGTGGTCGGGATCCATCACCATCACGCCTTCGCGCTTGAGCACGTCATAGGCGGGCAGGTTGGCGGGGATCTTGATGGGCATGGGCGTCTCTCGGTGGTTTCAGGCGGTGCGGCGGTCGATGGCGGTGGCGATCAGCGCCTCGAACCGGGCGGCGTCAGAGGCGGCGGCGATCTCGTCGGCGCTCACCCGAACGCCCCATTTCGCCATGCGCTCATAGCGCGGCTGGCGATGCGCGAGCGCCTGCGCATAGGTCCAGCGGATGAAGGCATCCGGATCAACTTCGGCCTCTGAGATTTTGTTTTTGAATAGATATTCCTCCCAGACACGGGACAGGAATTCGGGCTGATAGGCCATCGGCTTGGGGGCGCGGTCAAAGCGGCGGATCAACTCGGCGGTATGCGCCTCGGACCCCTCGATATAGACCAGCAGGCAGTGGCGTGAAAGCTCCGTCAGGATCGGATCGGCGGGATCGTCACCATCCGCCCATTCGCAGATCGACCCGCCCGTGTCGCAGACGAAATGCGGATAGCCATAGAGCCGCTGGCTGCGCTCGATGAAATAGCCGGTGTCCATCAGGGCGCTGATTTCGGCCTGCCGGAACTGTTCCTGCCTCCGGCGATAGTCGGCGATCGGCATCCCGCCCTTGGCACCCGCGCCCGGTTTGCCGAGATAGGTCGAGACCGGTGCAAGGTTGTGGAACGTGATGTTGGAGCCGATGTAAATCGAATCCGTCAAGAGCAACTCGCGCAGGAAGGGCACCTGCATGGCGTGCGCCTTGGCGTTGTCGGTGATGAATTCGCCCATGTAGCGGGTGCCGATGCGGTAATCTATCGAGTAGTGAAACCACCCCCCCGCATCGCGCAGCATCTGCGAGACATGGGTCTTGCCCAGCCCCGACATGCCATAGAAAAGCACCCGCTTTTGCGGGGCGTCGTGCCAATGCCGGGGGGTTGGGTAGATCATCGGTGGCTCCTTTTACCGCGCCTTACCTGCTGGTTTCGCCCGGATTTGGCAAGAGGCCAAAGAAAAACCCCGCCCGGATGAGGGGCGGGGCTGGTCTGTGTCCGAGGGGCGGCGTCAGAACTTGAAACCAACCCTTGTGCCAAAGGCCCAGGCATCGTTATCCGAAAACGCCGTCACCGAGGAATTTGCATCGCCGATGTCGAAATAGCGAATACCGGTTGTGATCTTGATGTTTTCATTTTCGTAGGTCGCGGCCAGCCCGTAGCTGAAATAGCCGTCTTTCCCCGAAAGGTTGCCGACTTGTTCATCTTGATCCTTCTCATACCCGAGAATGAACGCACCCGACCATGTGTCCGAGAACTTGCGTCCGATGCCAAGCTCATAGGTCCAGATATCCTCGGGCTCGCTTGCGATGGGAACATTGACCGCCCCCACACCCGGAACGAACTGGAAGAAGTCCAGAGGTTGAACGGCGAATTTTGTCCACTCACGCCAGCGGACGGAGCCGAAGAGCAGCGTGTTGGCGGCAATTCCTGTCTGCGCGTGCAGCGTGACGGATTGCGGCAGCTCGACCTGGAATGCTGCGCCGTTGTTGTCCTTGAAATCGTGTTCGGTCTTGGACTCGTAGGTCAGCGCGACGCGCAGGGCGATATCGGGGATTTCATATGCCGCGCCGAGCAGATAGCCGACCTGCCAATCCTTGTCGACGCTCAGGGAATAGGGCCCCGGTCCGGCAAGCGGGTTGCCCCCGGTCGCGGGCGACAGAACGAAGAGACTGCCCGAAAGGCCGACATAGCGCAGCCCGCCATAGACGCTGAAACGATCGGTGGCCTTGTAGCGCGCAAGCGCGTTGAAGGCGACCGACTCGACCGAGGCGTTCGAGGTGCCGAAGAATGCGCCGCCCGCGAAGGCGGATGGCCCGTTATAGTTCACGTCGGCCCCCACCGGCTCGTCCATGACGAAGGCGAGCGTGACGCGATCGTTCAGGTCGTGCTTGTAGGCACCGGCGAAGGAGCGATAGCTTTGCTGGATGTTGCCGGGCGCTGCCGTCGGGATACCGGGCCGAGGCGAGCCGGATACCGAAGGATCCACATGCACCGCCGTGAATTCGAGGTAGTTCTTGCTTTTCTCGAACAGGATCATCGACGGATCGCCGCGCCGTTCGATCCCGCCCGCATGGGCAAAGGATGCCGTCATGGCAAGCGCGGTGGCTGCCAGAAGTTGTGTTTTCATTTGTCCCTCTCCTCCAGAAGATTTGAGGTCACATTACCGTCACACCCCCTTCGGTCAATCTTTGACGCCGCGTCACAAATTCCCACTCCTCAAGGGGTTGCGCCGGCGACACAGTTTTGACGCGAGATCACGGGTTCGTGATCACTTATGGCGGGTTTCGTGCCAAAGGTTGAGGTAATTCGCGCCAAAGATCACGACAGCGCCCAGGATCACCCAGATTTCGACCGTCTCGCCGTAGAGGAAAAGCGCGATGACCGCGATGAGCGGCAGGCGCAGGAAATCCACCGGCACCACCACCGTGGCAGGTGCCAGCGACAACGCCGTGGTCAGGCACAGATGCGCCACCAGCCCCGCCACCCCAATGAGCACAAGCCAGGGCAGGGCGGTGGCCGAGGGCAGGGCGATGTCGCCGTCATAGCCCGCACAAAGCAGGCCAAGCCCGATCTGCATGAGCGTCATCCAGAACAGGATCGAGGTGAGGCTCTCGTGACGCGTGAGGCGCTTCGTGGCAAGGATCGACCCGGCAAAGCCGAGGGCCGCACAGGCGGCGGCCAATTGTCCGAGGCCGAGCGTCTCGGGGCTGGGCCGTGTGACCATCAGGATGCCGACAAAGCCGAGCGTCGCCGCCAGCACCCGGATGCGCGTCATCCGTTCGCCAAGCACCAGGGGCGACAGCACCAGCACCCAGAGCGGCGAGGTGAATTCGAGCGCGAAGACCTGCGCCAGCGGAATGAGCGTGATCGCCAGAAACCACAGGTTCTGACCGGTGAAATGGCTCAGATTTCGAAGCGCGTGGAGGCCGAGACGGTCGCGGCGCACCTCGCCCAGGTGCCCGGTCGCGCGCGCCACGATCATCACGATCAGAAAGCCCACGATGGAGCGGTAAAGCATGATCTCGAACGTGTCGTGATCGAGACTGACCGCGCGCCCCGCGACCGCCATGGACGAGAAAGACGCCACCGCCCCCAGCATCCAGAGCGCGGCGCGCAGCGTCTGCGGCGCGGGCAGGGGGGCTGTCATCCTTCGGTCACGGTAAATTCGCGCTGCATATGGCCGGTCGCGCGCCACCAGTCGCTGGCACGGGTGCGTGTCTGGTGGGCGTCGAAAGCGGCGCGGTCGGCAAAGCTCTCGCTGACGGTGAACGCGCCCGGCGCGGTCTCGGTCACGTCGAACGAGAGGCACCCGGCCTCGGCGCGGCTCAGACGGATGTGTTCGGGCAGGGCAGCGCGGGCGATGTCGATCTCATGGGGTGCGCAGGTCATCCGCCCGGTCAGGCGGATCACTCCCATTCGATCGTCCCCGGCGGTTTGGAGGTGATGTCATAGGTCACGCGGTTGATGCCCTTGACCTCGTTGATGATGCGGGTCGCGGTTTCGCCCAGAAATTCATGCGTGAATGGGTAGTAATCGGCGGTCATCCCGTCCACGCTTGTGACCGCGCGCAGCGCGCAGGCGAAATCATAGGTGCGCCCGTCGCCCATCACGCCCACGGTGCGCACCGGCAGGATGGCGACGAAGGCCTGCCAGATCTCGTCGTAAAGCCCATGCTTGCGAATCTGGTCGATGAACACAGCATCGGCCTTGCGCAGGATCGCAAGCTTTTCGCGCGTTATCTCGCCGGGGCAACGGATGGCAAGGCCGGGGCCGGGGAAAGGGTGACGCCCGATGAAAGAGGCGGGCAGGCCCAATTCGCGGCCGAGGGCGCGCACCTCGTCCTTGAAGAGTTCGCGCAGCGGCTCCACGAGTTTCAGGCCCATCTTTTCCGGCAGGCCGCCGACATTGTGGTGCGATTTGATCGTGACCGAGGGGCCGCCCGAGAACGACACGCTTTCGATCACGTCCGGATAAAGCGTGCCCTGCGCCAGAAATTCCGCGCCGTCGATCTGCCCGGCGTATTTCTGGAACACGTCGATGAAGAGACGGCCGATAATTTTTCTCTTGGTTTCCGGGTCACTTACGCCGTCAAGCTCACCCAGAAAAAGCTCTGCCTCGTCGGCATGGATCAGCGGAATGTTGTAGTTGTCGCGGAACATGGCGACGACCTCTTCGGCCTCGCCCTGCCGCAAGAGACCGTGATCGACGAAGACACAGGTCAGTTGATCGCCGATCGCCTCGTGGATCAGCACGGCGGCGACCGACGAATCAACGCCCCCCGACAGCCCGCAGATCACGCGGCGGTCGCCAACTTGCGCACGGATTTTCGCAATCGCCTCTTCGCGATAGGCACCCATGGTCCAGTCGCCCTTGAACCCGGCCAGACGCACGAAATTCTCGTAAAGCCGCGCGCCGTTCGGGGTGTGGTGGACCTCGGGGTGAAACTGCACCGCGTAAAAGCGGCGGTCGCGGTCGGCGGTGATGGCGAAGGGGGCGCCGGGCGAGGTGCCCAGAACCTCGAACCCCGGAGCGATTTCAGAGACATGATCGCCATGGCTCATCCAGACCTGCTCGCGCGCGCCGTCGGCAAACCAACCGCCCGTGAAATCGCTCTGCACCCCGGTGGGGGTGACGAAGGCGCGGCCGAATTCGGCGGTGGCGTGCTCTCCGGCCTCCACCTTGCCGCCAAGGTCCTGCATCATCACCTGCTGGCCGTAGCAGATCCCGAGGATCGGCACACCGAGATCATAGACCGCGCGGGGCGGCCGGGGCGATCCCTCTCGCGTCACGCTGTCAGGTCCGCCCGAGAAGATCACCGCGCGCGGGGCGATGTTCTTCAACAGCGCTTCATCCACCTTCTGATAGGGATGGATTTCGCAATAGACGTTCAACTCGCGCAGGCGACGCGCAATCAGCTGCGTCACCTGGCTGCCGAAGTCGATGATGAGAAGGCGGTCATGAATGATCTGGCTCATGTCCCGCCCAATAATGTGCGGGACGGGCCTGCGCAAGTGTGGCCTACCAGCGATAGCTCAGGCCCGTGACGACCTCGTTCTGGTGCATCCGGATCTTGACGTTCTGGGGCGCGCCGGTCAGCGCCGGGTTCGACCCGCTGAAGCTGTTGGAGACGGCATGGGTATAGGCGACTGTCGCCTCCCAGCGGTCATTGAGCGCATAACTGCCACCGACCGAGATGTGCCATTGAGGCGTGCCGGGGGCGATGGTGTTGATCACCACTTCGCCATCGTTCGAGATGAAATCGGTCGAATAGCTCACGCCGCCGCGCAGCGTGAGCCGGTCGGATTTGCGCCAGATCGCGGCCAGCCTCAGGATATCGACATCCTCCCAGCCGAAACCAAGGCCACCGGGCGCGCCAAGCGGGCCACCCGGCGGCGCGCTCGGGTTGGCGATGCTGTCAACCTCGCCATAGAAAATGCGTTGATACTCGCCTGTAAAGGTCCAGTCCGGCAGGGCGGCGGGCGTATAGGCCGCACCAAGCGTCAGCATGGCAGGAATGTCAAAATCGCCGCCATCGGCAAATAGCCCGCTGTATTTGTCAAAGCGCGACATCTGGATACGGCTGCGATAGGCCGCGCCCAGGGTCCAGGCCTCGCTTGCCTCGTAAAGCAGCCCGAGATTGACGCCGCCCCCGGTAGACCAGTCATGGCCGCGATTCGTCACCTGACCGGGGGCTGCCGAAAACCCGGGATTGTCGAAAGCCTCAAGCCCCTCGGCCTTGAACCGCTGCACGGCCAGAATGGGCGAGATGCCGAGACTCAGCCGGTCCGTGACCTGATAGGCGAGGTTCGCCGTGATGAATGCCTGCTCGAGATTGACGCCAAGCGGCGCAGACCCCGCGCCGAAGCCCGCAAAGAAATTCGTGTCGAACTCGGTATTCATGCCGCCATTGCCGAAGACAAAAAGCCCAAGAGTGGCACGCGACCCCAACTCGAAATTGGCCCCGCCGCAGGGGATGACGAAAACATCGTTCTGCGACTTGAACTTGCCCGGTATGAGCGGCCCGCCGGGGGCGATGGTCACGTCCCGGTCCGGTGCGAAAAAAGTCAGGCAGAGCGCCGCGCTGTTGCCGACCTTGACGCCGGTGGCCGGGTTTTGCGCCATGCCCAGAACGCCGGTCGGGACGGCGACGCCCACACCCGCCATGCCCTTGGACTGACCGCCATAGCCATTGGCGAAATAGCCATTGGTGGCCAGTGCGGGGCCGGCAAGCGCGCCGAGTGCCAGGGCCGCGCCAATGCGCAGAGTCTTGGAAAAACATGTCATGGAGTGTCCCCGGATCGCAGGCGCCGTCTTTGCAGCACCACATTCATATCCGTGCGTATCTAGGACAAGGAGGCGCGCCGCTCCATTCTCTTTTACCACTGCGGGGGAGAAAAACCTTCCGGTCATGGTGTTTCGGTCACATGTCGTTTTCACGTCGCACGCGCCGCTATCGGCCACTGAGACGCTCGTCAGGCGGGTTAGAACCCGTCAAAGCCCGCCCGTGCGCGGGCGTCTTCGACTCGGGGTCCGGCTCAGCAAAGGGGGCTTTCATGGCAGAGGCAGCAACGCAAGGCAGACGGGCACGGGGCGGCGGCGGGGCCGCGCGACGGGCCGAGCGCACCGCCGTGAGCGTCGAGACCGCGCACTATATCGAGCGCAATATCCCCAATTTCGAGGTGCTGACCCAAGAGGCGCTCGAGATCATCGAGTGGAACGCCGATACCGTGCTCGAAGAGATCGGCGTCAACTTCGTGCAGAACCCCGCCGCGCTCGAACGCTGGCGGCAGGCGGGGGCCGATGTGCAGGGCGAGCGCGTGCGCATCCCGCGCGGTCTGGCCCGAAAGCTTTGCGCCACGGCCCCGTCCAGCTTTACCCAGCACGCCCGCAACCCCGCGCGCAATGTCGAGATCGGCGGGCGCAACCTCGTTCTGGCCCCGGTCTACGGCCCGCCCTTCGTGCATGACATGGAGAAGGGCCGCCGCTACGCCACCATCGAGGATTTCCGCAACTTCGTGCGCCTTGGCTACATGTCCAAATGGCTGCACCATTCCGGCGGCACGGTCTGCGAGCCCACCGATATTCCGGTGAACAAGCGCCATCTCGACATGCTGCTGGCGCATATGACGCTGTCGGACAAGCCGTTCATGGGATCGGTGACAGAACCCAGCCGCGCGCAGGACAGCGTGGACATGGCCTCGATCCTCTTTGGCGAGGCGTTCGTGCAACAGAACACGGTGATGACCAGCCTCATCAACGTCAACTCGCCGATGACCTTTGACGATGTCATGATGGGGTCATTGGAGGTCTACGCCGCCAACAATCAGGCCAGCATCATCTCGCCCTTCATCGTCGGCGGTGCCATGGCACCGACCACGGTGGCGGGGACGCTCACGCAGGTGCTGGCCGAGGTGCTCGCGGGCATCGCCTACAGCCAGCTTGTGCGCCCCGGCGCGCCGGTGATCGCGGGCGCGTTCGTCACCTCGATCGACATGAACAGCGGCGCGCCCACGTTCGGGACGCCCGAGGCCGCGCACATCACTTATGGCGCGGGGCAGTTGGTGCGCCGGCTGGGGCTGCCCTATCGCTCGGCGGGGGCGTTCACCGGCTCCAAGCTGCCCGACGCGCAAGCGGCCTACGAGACCTCCAACAGCCTCAACATGGGGCTGCTCGCGGGGGTCAATTTCATGCTGCATTCCTGTGGCTGGCTGGAGGGGGGGCTGGTGTCGTCCTTCGAGAAATTCGTCATGGATGCCGACCAGCTTGGCGCGCTGCACCATCTGGCGCTTGGCGTTCACATGGACGAGAACGGTCAGGCAATGGACGCGATCCGCGAGGTGGGGCCGGGCGGGCATTACCTTGGCTGCGCGCATACGCAGGCCAATTTCAAGTCGGCCTTCTGGCGCTCGGACCTGCTCGATTACAAACCCTATGAGACATGGTCCGAGGAGGGCGGGCGCGACACGATGGCGCTGGCCAATGCGCGGGTCAAGAAACTGCTGGCCGATTACCAGCAGCCCGCGCTTGACCCGGGCATCGGCGAGGCGCTGGCCGACTATGTGGCGCAGCGCAAGGCCGGGATGCGCGACGCCTTTGGCTGAGGCGCGGGCGCGTCGGCCAGGCTCCGTGCCTCAGCCATCAGGGCAATCAATATCGTGACATGACGCGCGGCGCTGTAATGGGCGGCGCGCGTCTTGCGGTCCTGCTCCTCGGCTGCCTCGATCTCGATGAGCCGCTCCAAGGCCGGGGCCGGTGCGGGCGGCGATTGCACCCCGAGAAGATGCGGCAGAACGCGGGCACGGTCATAGTGCTCGGCCCCGATGCGCGCGGCGCGCACCATGAGCGGCGGGCGGCGCAGCCGGACAAGTCTTGCGCGGATATCATGCATTCTCGTGCCTCCACAGGGATCATGTGAGGGAAGCCTTGCACGGGTGTGTGCGGTGTTGCGTCACGCTGCGCACCGGCGCACGGCGGTCCTGTGAATTGTTTACGATTTGTAAACGAAGGTTGATTTTACGGAAACAGTTAACGAACCGGTAATCATTGCCCGCTTAAGTTGCAGTCGCCATGTGGATAACCTTGTGGATAACCTGGGCGGCGTGTCTGAGCCGCCGCAGGCCGAACTCTGGGGAATTGTGATGCAACAACAGCTTACCACCAAACCGACCCAGCCGAAGGTGCCCGCCTGGGTGCCCGAAGCGGCGCGCCATTATCTCGCCCATACCGAGAGTGGCGCGTCGATACGCGATCTTGCCAGACGCTCGGGGAAACATGCCTCGACCGTCCTGCGCCAGATCCGCGCCTTCGAGACACGCAGGGATGATCTGCTTGTGGACGAGGCGCTGCGGCGGCTTGGGAAGGGGGGCGGCGCGGCAAGGCAGGCCGGTTCTTCAGCCAAGGAACGCTGCATGACCCGTCAACCCGATACCCATTCCGAAATCCCGTTGAGCGTGGCGCGGCTCCGGCAGGAGGCGCGGCGCGTGCTGCGGCGGCTGTGCGAGCGCGGCGCGTTGCTGGCGGTGGCCTCCGAGATGGACAAGGCCGTCGTGGTGCGCGAGACCGAAACCGGCACCACCCGCACCGCCGTGGTGGACCGCGATGTGGCCGAGGCGCTGGCGCTCAAGGCCTGGATCGCCTGCGACGCGCCGGGGCGCATCTCGCGCTATCACATCACCGCCAAAGGCCGCGCAGCCCTTGGCGAATTGCTGGCCGAGGAGGAAAACGTCGCCATCGGTCTGCGGGAACCGGCGGTGATCCTGACCGAGGACGGGACCGAGGCGCGCCCGCATAGCCTTGCCCCGAGCGACACGCCGCTTGCCGCGCTGGCACGGCGGCGCGACAAGGACGGCACACCGTTTCTCGGCGCCGATCTGGTGCGCGCGGGCGAGCGGCTGCGCGAGGATTTCGAACTGGCGCAGATGGCCCCGCGCATGGCGCAGAACTGGGATCATTTCCTGACCCATGTGGATGAGGACGGGACCGTGCCCGTCGCGTCCGGCTACGGGGCCGAGGCGGCGCGCGCGCGGCTCATCGGCGCGCTGCGGGATCTGGGGCCGGGGCTGGGGGATGTTGTGCTGCGGTGCTGCTGTTATCTTCAGGGGCTGGAGACGGCAGAGCGCAAGATGGGCTGGTCCGCGCGCTCGGGCAAGATCGTGCTGCGCATCGCGCTCCACCGGCTCAAGCGTCATTACGAGAGGCTGGGCGCCCAGGCGGACATGATCGGCTGATCGCCCTTGCACGCAGACAGCGCACGCCCGATCATGGCGCGATGAACATCACGCTGCGGCAACTTGGCTATTTCAGGGCTCTGGCCCAACACCGCAATTTCGGGCGGGCCGCGGAGGCGGTGCATGTCTCGCAGCCCGCCCTGTCGGTGCAGATCCGCGAGCTTGAGGCGACGCTCGGCGCGCCGGTGGTGGAGCGACGCGCCCGTGACATCGCGCTGACGCCCTTTGGCCGAAGGGTGCTGGCCCATGCCGTGCGGGTGCATGCGGAAATGCAGGCGCTGGAGGAGACCGCGCGCTGGCGCGACGGGCTGGCGGGCGAACTTGCGCTTGGCATCATCCCGACCATCGCGCCCTATATCCTGCCCGGCGCGCTGGCGCGGCTGCGCGCGCGCGACATCCTGCTTGACGTGCGGGTGCGCGAGGCGCGCACCGAGGATCTGGCCGCCGATCTGCGCGCAGGACGGATCGACGCGGCGCTCATGGCGCTGCCCTTGCCCTGCGAGGGGCTGGAGGCGGTGGCGCTCTTCGAGGACCGGTTCCTTCTGGCGGGCAGCGCGGCGCGGCTTGCAGCCCTTGGCGACGCGCTGGACGCGCTCGATCCGCGCGCCCTTGGGTCAAGCCCGATTCTTCTGCTGGAGGACGGGCATTGCCTGACCGATCAGGCGCTCGAGGTCTGCGGGCGGGGCAGGGGACATGCGCAGATCGACACCGGGGCCTCGTCGCTCGGCACGCTGGCGCGGCTGGTGGCCGCCGGGTTCGGCCTCACGCTCATTCCTGAAATGGCGGCGGAGACCGAGGCGCGGGCGGCACCGGGGCTGGAACTGCGCCGCTTTGCGGCCCCCGAACCCGCGCGCCGCATCGCGCTGGTGCGCCGCGCGGGCGCGGAGCCCGCGCAATGGTTCGACGATCTGGCCGAGATCCTGCGCGCGGCCGGTCTGGCCGCCACGGGCACGGCCCGCGACGTGGACGCCGCGGGCCGCCGAACACCGGGACACTCGTGACAGCGGTGGCACCGTTTACACAGGCGCATACCGGGATGCGGCAACGCCTCACTGGCACTCTCCACCGCTGTCGCTTATACTTTGCAAAGGTTACCAATCCATTCGCGGGGAAAATATCGTGCGCGATCTCAAACTGCCCGGCGGCCGGCACCCCGAAAAGGCGCACCGCCCCGACAATGCCCAACCGAAAAAGCCCGACTGGATCCGGGTCAAGGCCCCGACATCGAAGGGCTATTTCGAGACGCGCCGGATCATGCGCGAGCACAAGCTGGTGACGGTCTGCGAGGAGGCAGGCTGTCCCAATGCGGGCGAATGCTGGGGGCAGGGGCACGCCACCATGATGATCATGGGCGAGATCTGCACGCGCGGCTGCACCTTTTGCAACGTCGCCACCGGCAAGCCGCAAACGCTCGATGCGTTCGAGCCGGGGCGCGTGGCCGACGCGGTGCAGAAGCTGGGGCTCAAACATGTTGTGGTGACCAGCGTGGACCGCGACGACCTGGAGGATGGCGGGGCAGAGCATTTCGCCCAGACCATTCGCGCCATCCGCCACCGCGCGCCGGGAACAACCATCGAGATTCTCACCCCCGATTTCCTGCATTGCGCCGACAGCGTGCTTGAAACCGTGGTTGCGGCCAGACCGGATGTGTTCAACCACAACCTCGAAACCGTGCCCGGTCTTTATCCATCGGTCCGCCCCGGCGCGCGCTATTTTCACAGTTTGCGCCTGTTGCAGCGGGTCAAGGAGCTTGATCCGACAATGTTCACCAAGTCGGGCATCATGGTCGGCCTCGGAGAAGAGCGGCAGGGCGTGCATCAGGTGATGGACGACATGCGCGCGGCGGATGTCGATTTTCTGACCATCGGGCAATATCTGCAACCCACGCCCAAGCATCATGCGGTGGCACGTTTCGTGCATCCCGATGAATTCGCCGCCTACGAAAAGGCGGCCTATGGCAAGGGGTTCCTGATGGTTTCGGCCACGCCGCTCACGCGCTCAAGCTATCACGCGGGCGAGGATTTCGCGCGGTTGCGCGCGGCGCGTCAGGCGAAATTCGCCTGATACGGGGGGGCAGGGGGATCAGGCGCGGCGACGCGTGGCGTCATCCTCGGGTTTGCGATCCGGCGGATAGACGAGCCCCGCCGAAATCACCAGCTTGGCCGCGTCCTCGATGCTCATGTCGAGCATGATCACGTCTTCGCGCGGGAAATAGAGCAAGAAGCCCGAGGTCGGGTTGGGCGTGGTCGGCACGAAGACACTCAGCAGGTCGCTGGCGGTCTGCGCCTTCTCGTTGATCTCACCGCGCGCCTCGGTCGAGATAAAGCCGATGGCCCAGATATCCTTGCGCGGATACTGCACCAGACAGGCCTTCTCGAAGCTGCGCTCGGATTGCGCGAACACCGTTTCGGCGATCTGCTTGACGCCCGAATAGATCGACCGGACCACCGGCATCCGGTTGACAAGCGATTCCGCGAAAACGATCAGCGAGCGCCCGATCAGCCCCTTGGCGATCCAGCCCACCACAATCGTGAAGATCAGGAAGATGATGACACCGACCCCGCGCAGGTTGATGCCGATATATTGCTCGGGCTTGTAGCCCTCGGGGATGAGCGGCAGCACCATGCCATCCACCCAGCCCGCCACCGTCCAGATCAGCCAGAGCGTGAGCCCCACGGGCGCGATCACCACGATGCCCGTGAGGAAGCTGGCGCGTAGTCCTGACAGGCGCTTGGGTTTCCTTGGCTCCGGGGTCAATTCGTCGAAAGGCGTATTCATGTCAAATCCATCGCGCGGCCACGCCGCTATCTAGGCACGAAAAACCCACGCCACAATGACCGAATCGCGCGGGCTGCATATCGCTTGCACCCGTCCGCGCAGGGCGCTATACGCGCGGCATTGTAAATCCGCAGGCATGGGCGGGCCCTCGGGGGAGACATCCCCGAACGGTCCACCGGTTGAAGCATCCGCTTCTCATCCCGTGCCAAGGCGCAAACCGGAAAAGGAAACGAAAATGGCTCTTCCCGAGTTCAATCTGCGTCAGCTTCTGGAAGCTGGCGTTCACTTCGGCCACCAGACGCAACGCTGGAATCCCCGCATGGGCGAATTCATCTACGGCGCGCGCAACGGCATCCACATCATTGACCTGACGCAGACCGTGCCGATGCTCGACGCGGCGCTCAACGTCATCCGCGAGACCGTGGCCAAGAACGGCCGTATCCTCTTTGTCGGCACCAAGCGGCAGGCGGCGCAGCCGATTGCCGAGGCGGCCGAGAAATGCGCTCAATATTACATGAACCACCGCTGGCTGGGTGGCACGCTGACCAACTGGCAGACCGTTTCGAAATCCATCCAGCGCCTGCGTGAGATCGACGAGGCGCTTGAAACCGGTGCCGAGGGCCTGACCAAGAAAGAGCGTCTTGGCATCGAGCGCGACCAGGCCAAGCTTCAGGCCAGCCTTGGCGGCATCCGCGAGATGGGTGGCGTGCCGGACCTTCTGTTCGTGATCGACGTCAAGAAAGAGGCGCTGGCGATTTCCGAGGCCAACAAGCTGGGTATCCCGGTCGTCGCCGTGGTCGATACCAACTGCTCGCCCTCGGGCGTGGATTACATCATCCCCGGCAACGATGACGCCGCCCGCGCCATAGCACTTTACTGCGATCTCGTGAGCCGCGCCGCGCTTGACGGCATGTCCGCCCAGCTTGGCGCTGCCGGTGTGGATGTGGGCGCGCTCGAGGAGGCCCCGGTCGAGGACGTTCTGGCCGAACAGATCACCGAGCCGGCCGAGGGCTGAGCCGTCACGAAACCGTCATGGGGGCAGGGCTATCTCGCCCCCTGAGACCCGCTAGACTTTGAGGAGATCCCCGATGGCGATCACTGCTGCAATGGTGAAGGAACTGCGCGACAGCACGGGCGCAGGCATGATGGACGCGAAAAAGGCGCTGACCGAAACGGGCGGCGACATGGAGGCGGCCGTGGACTGGCTGCGCACCAAGGGCCTGTCGAAGGCGGCCAAGAAATCCGGGCGCACCGCCGCCGAGGGCCTTGTCGCCGTGCGCGTCGATGGCGGCGTCGGCGTCGCGGTCGAGATCAATTCCGAGACCGATTTCGTCGGCAAGAACGCCGAATTCCAGACGATGGTCGCCGATGTTGCCGGGGTCGCCCTTGGTGTCTCCGATCTCGAGGCGCTGAATGCTGCCGAAATCGGCGGCAAGACCGTTGCCGACACGATCACCGACAAGATCGCCAAGATCGGCGAGAACATGTCGTTGCGCCGCATGGCGCGGGTCGAGGGCGCGGGCGTCGTGTCCTATGTCCACAATGCCGCGGCCGAGGGCATGGGCAAGATCGGCGTTCTTGTGGCCTTTGATGGCGACGAGGGATTTGCCCGTCAGGTCGCCATGCATATCGCCGCCTCGAACCCTGCCGCCCTTGACGAGGCGGCGCTTGATCCGGCGCTGGTCGAGAAGGAGCGTCAGGTTCAGATCGACATCGCGCGCGAATCGGGCAAGCCCGACGCGGTGATCGAAAAGATGATCGTGGGCCGGATGAAGAAGTTCATGGCCGACTCGACCCTGCTCGGTCAGGCCTTCGTCATGAACCCCGATCTGACGGTCGAGGCGGCGGCCAAGGAGGCAGGCACGGCGATCAGCGGTTTTGTGCGGCTCGAGGTCGGCGAAGGCATCGAGAAGAAGCAGGAAGATTTCGCCGCCGAAGTGGCCAAGGTTGCCCAGGGCTGACAGATACGGCGCTTTGCGCGAAAGGCTCCCGGTTTCGGGGGCCTTTTTTATTTGCGAACGCTCGGAGCAGGAAAGGCGCGGTGCGCTCCCGAAGGAGCGCACCGCCTGAACCGGTCGCAAAATGGGGATGAAACGACGGTCAGAAGCGCCGACTGCCTCTCTTGACTATAAAGAGATGCAGCCGGCATCCGGCAGAACCGGTGGGGATTGGCCCCTCGAAAAACCAGAGAGATGAGCCTTTCCCCAATGTCCCAAGCTTAAAAGCCACCACTCACGGAACATTGATAGTGTGCCCTTTTACCTAGCGTAAAGGAAGTAAGGAAATCCTTACCGCAGATGATTCATTTGATTTTGAAATAAAATTACCGGTCGAGGACGAAAATCTGGTTCTGAAATGCTGCTTTCAGAACAGCCTGAGCCGTGGTTTCGACCGAAAGCGCGTGGCGGGCAAGGCGCAGATGCTTTTCCACCGTGGCAGGCGTCAGCCCCATGAGAATCGCAATGTCCTGCACCGCTTTGCCATCGCCGACCCAGCCCAGCACCTCGCGCTGCCGCTCGGTAAGCGGGCGTTTGGGCGAATCGTAGGGCAGGGAGAGGATGCAGCGATGCGCGATATTGTTGAGCGCAAGGATCGTCGCGCCATGCGCCTGCCAGAGCGCGTCGACCTCCGCCTGCGTCATGCACGCGCGCGCCGTCAGCGCAATCGCCGCCTTCATGCGCGGGCGCAGCGATTTGAAGCTGATCGAATAGCCCGCCGTGACATCGTGCTTGCGGTTGAAATCAATCACCGCACGCTCTTCACAGGTGAAATCGTTCGCGACAAAGCGCGGTGCCAGAAGCGACCAGGAACACGCCCCGTCATGCTCCAGCGACCAGCGCACCATCGGAGCGTGGAAATAGAGCCCGCCATGCACAAAACCTTCGATATAGGCGGGCGCATGATTGGTGAGGACGATGAAATCATCCGGATTCCCGAGCGAGGTCGAGGTGCGGAACTGTGTGCAGCCGTAAAGCAGCCGGTCAAAGCCGTAATCGGCCATGGTGCGGGTGTGGATGTCCCACAACTCCTCCATGGTCGTGGCGTCGAGCAGCCGGGTAACAGCCGCAGGCTCGATCATCCGGCCCGCTCCAGATGGCCGCGCATCGCGTCGATGGCCAGGATATATCCCTGCGCGCCGAAGCCGCAGATCACACCAAGCGCAACCTTGGATATATAAGAGATGTGGCGAAAGCTCTCGCGCGCGTGGACATTGGACAGGTGCAGCTCGATCGTCGGCACCTCGGCCGAGCTGATCGCATCCATCAACGCGATCGAGGTGTGGGTATAGGCCCCGGCATTCAGGATGAGACCGCCATGACGCCCGCGCGCGTCTTGAATGGCATCGACCAGCGCGCCTTCATGGTTGCTCTGCGCGAAGTCGAGGTCGATACCCAGCATCTCTGCATGGGAACGGCACATGGTCTCGATGTCCGCCAGTGTCGTGCGGCCATAGACCTCTGGCTGACGCGTGCCGAGCAGGTTGAGGTTCGGGCCGTTGAGAATCAGAATGGATGGCATGCGAAACGCTCCTTTACCCATGGGAATAAACCTCTTGGCGGGTTTCTGTCGAGAGCCGGAGGCGGGAAAGTCACGTCAAAGCCGCGTTTTGAACTCAACCGTTCAATTATCTGATTTGGCGCGATATTCCGAACAGGACGCGTCTTCGTGGCAGGCATTAATATTACATAATACTGATTATGCGCAATTCATGTGTGCTGCCTGTCACCGGTAACTGCGATGCGAGACGACCTGCATCCGCTGATCCGGGCATGTATGATGCGCGCCAAGCGGGTCGCGACACGGGGCCTCGATCACCCGAAGCCCCAGCCACAGACCGACCACCGCGAACAAGGCCCCGCCAACAGCCTGCCCCACAAGCACCCCCTCGGCCCCCCAGATCATCCCGAAGCCAACCGCAAACGGCCAGGTGCCAAGCGTGTTGCGCCCCCAGTTGACCACGGTCGAATATCCCGGATGTCCGAGATTGTTGAAGGCCGCATTGGAGACGAAGATCACCCCGTTGAAGATCATCGCCAGCGCCAGCGGGCCCATGAAAAGATATAGCAAATCCCGCATCTTGCCGGTCGCATCAAACAGATCGGCGACCGGCTCTCGCACAAGGAACAGAAGTGCCGAGACACCCAGAACGTAAACTGTCAGAAAGCGCAGCCCCTCCCGGAATGTGCCCAGAACGCGGTCCATCCGCCCTGCCCCGAAATTCTGCGCGAAGATCGGCCCGAGCGCACCCGACAGCGCCAGAATCACCGCGGAAACAAACGGCACCAGCCGGTTGATCACCGCCATGCCCGCCACCGCGTCCGAGCCGTGGCGCGCCATCTCGCGCGTGACGATGGCCGTGCCGACGGGTGTCGCCACCGTGGCCAGCATCGCGGGCAGCGCGATGCCGAGCGCGTCTTTCAGGTCGCGCCGCAGACAGGGCAGATCGGGCCAGCAGAACCCCCGATGACCCTTCTGCGCCAACCACAAGGCCATCGTAGCCGTGGCCAGACGCGCCAGGACCGTCGCAATCGCCGCCCCGTCCAGGCCAAGCCCGACTGCGAAGATCAGGATCGGATCGGCCACGCCGTTGACCAGAGCCCCAAGCAGCGATGGCGTCATCGCGTCCCGCGCGTCGCCATGGGCGCGCAACACCGCCACGGCCACCATCGCCAATCCCGAGAGTGCCGTGGTCGGCAGGATGATCCAGAGATAGCGCGCGGCAAGGTCTGCCACCTCTCCTTCGGCCCCGAGCAACCCGAGAATGGCATGAATATTCGGCAAGGCCAGAAGCGGCAGCAGGGCACCGAACGCCACCGCCACCACAGCCGTGCTGGCCGCGTGTTCGGCGGCCAGACGCTTGTTGCCCTGTCCCAGGCCCCGCGCCACGAGTGCGCCCGCCGCGATCGACAGGCCGATATTCATCGCGCTGGCAAAGAACATCACCACCCCGGCATAGCCCGCCGCCGCCGCAAGCTCGGCCTGGCCCAGCATCGAGATGAAGAGCACATCAATCAGGTCGACGGCAAAAATCGCCGCAATGCCCAGGCTCGACGTGACCGACATGACGGTGACATGCCGGAAAAGATTGCCTTGGGTAAAGCGCGCGTCGGTATCGGTCAGGGCCATGGGGCGCTCCGGTTTGTTTCGCAGGCAGATAGGCGCGCGCGCGCGCATCGCCAAGCCGGGACCCGGTCACAGGTCCTGTGCGAAAATGTCATGAGCGGGCGGCGGCGAAATGGGCCAGCCGCGCGCCTGTCTCATAGAACAGGGTCTTGAGGCGCACGAAAGGTTCGTGGTGGCCCTCAATCACGGGCACCGGCAAGGCGGTTTCGCTCTGCTCGATGAGCGCGTGCGCCACGGCGCGGCCAAAGACCGTTCCCGGCCCGATCCCTCTCCCGGAATATCCATATATTGCAAAGGCATTGGGGCCGAACCTACGAATTCTGGGAAGGTGGTCCCCGGTCATCGCGATGCGCCCGGACCAGGTGTGCTCGATCCCGGCACCCCGCAAACGTGGATAGAGTTGCGCCAGCTTGCGCCGCGCCCAATCCTCATGGATGCGCCCGCCTCCGCCCATGCCGCCGAGGATCAGCCGCCCGGCACGATCACGACGCAGCGAGGTCATGATCAGTCCGGTATCCCAACACCCCTCTCCATTCATGAGAATATCGCCGGCAAGATTATCCCCGAGCGGCTCTGTGGCGATCTGGAAATACTGGACGATCGGCACCTTCGGAACCGGGGTCTGGTCGATCGGCTGATGATAGGCATTGGTGGCGACGATCAGGGAACGCGCACGCAGCTTGCCGCCGCTCGTGCGCAGGATCCATTGCCCCCCCACTTGCTGCACCGCAACGACCGGGCTTTTCTCATGCAGCCGCGCGCCCGCGTCCTGCGCCGCCCGGGCAAGTCCGCGCGCGTAACCAAGCGGCTGAATCGTCCCCGCGCGCGGATCATAAAGCGCGCCATGGAAGCGGTCAGACCCGGTGCGCCGCGCCGTCTCTGCGGCGTCCAGAAGGCGCACGGGTGCCCCTCGCGCTGCAAGTTGCGCCGCCCTGTTTTCCAGATCTTTCAATCCGTTGCGCGCATGTGCAAGGTGCAAGGTCCCGGCGCGCACCGGCTCGCACGCCATTGCGTGACGCTCGATCAGATCGAACACCATATCAGGCGCGGCTGCGAGAGCCGCGTTGAGCCGCTCGCCTGCCGCCGGCCCGAGCCGCGCGTTCACCGCCTCGGGCGGCAGCCAGAGCCCGGCATTGACCAGCCCGACATTGCGCCCAGAGCCGCCATGCCCCACGGTCTCGGCTTCCAGAAGCGTGACTTCGGCCCCCTGCTCCGCCGCCGCCAACGCCGCAGAGAGCCCGGTATATCCCCCGCCGATGATCGCCAGATCGACGCTTCGCTCACCTTGAAAGCTGGCCGCATCAGGGGCGCTTACCGCCGTCTTGCCCCATAGATTGCTCGTGACCGACCCATGAGTTTTTTTCAGGATAACTCCCCCCGCCTGCGCATCAGAAAAATGCCTGAAGCCCGGTCTGCGCCCGACCGAGAATCAGCGCATGAACATCATGCGTGCCCTCGTAGGTGTTGACCGTCTCAAGGTTGACCATATGGCGAATAACCTGAAATTCCTCGGAAATTCCGTTGCCGCCATGCATGTCACGGGCGTGGCGGGCAATCTCCAGCGCCTTGCCGCAATTGTTGCGCTTGATCAGGCTGATCATTTCGGGCGCGGCGTTCGCCTCGTCCATCAGGCGTCCTACGCGCAGGCAGGCTTGCAGCCCAAGCGCGATTTCGGTCTGCATATTGGCGAGTTTCAACTGGAAAAGCTGCGTCTGCGCCAGCGGGCGGTTGAACTGCTTGCGGTCGAGGCCATATTGCCGCGCGGCGTGCCAGCAGAATTCGGCGGCCCCCATCACCCCCCAGGCGATGCCGTAGCGTGCCCGGTTCAAACATCCGAAAGGCCCTTTAAGCCCTTGAACATTTGGTAAAAGTGCAGAGTCCGGCACCTCGACACCGTCCATCACGATCTCGCCCGTGACCGAGGCGCGCAAGCTCAGCTTGCCACCGATTTTCGGCGCGCTCAGCCCCTTCATGCCCTTTTCCAGCACAAACCCCCGGATCTTGCCGTCATGTGCCTCGGACTTGGCCCAGACCACGAACACATCGGCAATCGGGCTGTTGGAAATCCACATCTTCGATCCGGTCAGACGATAGCCACCGTCAATGCGCACCGCACGGGTTTTCATGCCTGCAGGGTCGCTGCCCGCATCCGGCTCGGTCAGGCCGAAACAGCCGATGAGCTCGCCACTGGCCAGACCCGGCAGGTACTTGCGCCGCTGCTCCTCCGAGCCATAGGCATAGATCGGATACATCACGAGCGAGCTTTGCACGCTCATCATCGAGCGATAGCCCGAATCAACGCGCTCGATCTCACGCGCGACCAGGCCGTAACTGACGTAATTGCTGCCAAGCCCGCCATATTCTTCGGGAATCGTCGTGCCGAGCAGGCCCATTTGCCCCATCTCACGGAAGATGTCCGGATCCACCCGTTCTTCACGATAGGCGTCGATGACGCGCGGTTGCAGGACCTCCCGCGCGAATGTGCGCGCGCTCTCGGCAATCATGCGCTCCTCTTCGGAGAGTTGATCGGCAAGGCGGAACGGATCGCTCCACTCGAAAGAGTGTAGATCCGGTGAATCCTTGGCGCGCAGGGTCGGTGCTTCCACGTTCATGGCAGCCTCCTTATGAAAATTGTTACGGCTTTCGAACAGACTACACTAGCAAAACCGACCGGAATAACGATATTTTCACATGAAATCATGAGATTTACGCAAGTATGACTCTGCCCCGTCGTTTCCTCCCCTCGATTTCCGCGCTGCGCGCATTGGAGGCGCTCGACCGTCTCGGCAGCGCGACAGCGGCGGCGGAGGAGTTGGCGCAAACACAAAGTGCGGTCAGCAGGCAATTGAAAACATTGGAGGAACAACTTGGCGTATCCCTGTTTCTGCGGCAGGGGCGGCATATCCGTCTGACACCGGAAGCGGCCACTTACGCCGCAAAGGTGCGGGCCGCCTTGCAGCAGATCGCCCAGGCCTCGGTCCGGCTGACGGTCAATCCGCTCGGCGGCAGCCTCAGCCTTGCGATCCTGCCCACCTTCGGGATGCGCTGGCTGGTGCCGCGCCTCGCCGATTTCACCCGGCGTCACCCGGAGGTGACGATCAACCTTTCCACGCGGTTACGCCCGTTCAACTTCGCCTCGCAAAGCTTTGATGCAGCGATACATTTCGGACAAGCGGATTGGCCGGGAACGACCGCGCTCCGCCTCAGGAGCGAGGCGGTTCTTGCGGTGGCGGCCCCCGATCTTCTTGCCCGATACGGTGCCATTGCCGACGCGGCGGACATGCTCCGCCTGCCGCTCCTGCATATCGAGACCCGGCCCCATGCCTGGGCGGAATGGTTTGCGGCGCACGGCGTGCCCGAGGCGCGGCCAGGCGGCACGGTCTATGATCAATTCTCAACCATAACGCAGGCCGCGCTGCATGGGTTGGGCGTGGCGCTCTTGCCGGATTACCTGACCGAACAGGATCTTGCCACGGAACGCCTTGCCGTGGCCTGGGGCGACAAGACGCTCATGACCGGCGCGTATTACCTTGTGTGGCCCGAGGCGAATGCCCGCGATCCGGCGCTCCTGACGTTCCGCAACTGGCTGGCCGGACAGGCCGAGGACGAAGACGGCCTGCCGCGCTGATCCCCGATCTCAGCCGTTCCAGCGCGGCAGGATCACCGAAAACGTGCTGCCCTGCCCCGGCTCGGACGCAATCCGAAGCCGTCCGCGATGGCGGTTGACGATGTGCTTGACGATGGCAAGGCCAAGCCCGGTCCCCCCCATCTCGCGCGAGCGATGCGTATCGACGCGGTAAAACCGCTCGGTCAGGCGCGGGATGTGCAGCGGGTCGATGCCGGGACCATGGTCGCGCACGCTCGCCACGATGGCCGGCATCCGCAGGGTGGCATCGCGGGCGTGATGCTCCAGCGTGATCTCCACCTGGTTGCCCTGTCCGCCATATTTGATCGCGTTCTCCAGCAGATTGGTAAAGACCTGTTGCAACTGATCGGCATTGCCGGGCACGACAAACCCCTGCCCGCCCGAGAATTTCATGGCACTGCCGCTTTCGTGCGCGAGGGGGCGCAACATCGTCATCACCGTGCCGATGATCCCCGCGAGATCGACCGGCTCGCGCGGGCGGATACGCTCCTCGCCCTCGACCCGGCTGAGCGACAGCAGGTCATGCACCAGCCGCTCCATCCGAGCCGCCTCGCGGCCCATGATCGCCAGAAACCGGTCGATGGCGGCCTGATCGTGGCGGGCGGGGCCTTGCAGCGTCTCGATGAACCCGATGAGCGCGGTGAGCGGCGTGCGCAACTCATGGCTCACGTTGGCCACGAAATCGCGGCGCATCTGCGCGGCCTGCTCGCGCTCGGTCAGATCCTCGAAGGCAACCAGCACGCCGCGCGCCGAAGCCCCCGCATCCACATGCGCCACATGCACCTGAAAGGTGCTGTCGCGCCCGCCCTCGGATGTCTGATAGGTGGTGCGCCGCGCCTGCCCGTCGCGCCCGGTCTGCTCGATCGCGTCAAGCACGTCGGGCTGCCGCAGCGCGGTCAGGAAATGCCGTCCCTCGATGCCCGGCCCCAGCATCTCGCGCGCCGCGGCATTGGCGGCATGGATGCGCTCGTCCGGCCCGATGAGCAGCGCCGCGAAGGGCATACCGGCAAGGACCGAGCCAAATCCCTGCATCGCGCGTCAGACCGCCCGCAGCCCGGCGCGAAACCGGCGCATGTTGTCCTGGTAATGCTGTGCGGCGGCCCGCAGACCGGCAATCGCCGCCGCGTCGAGCGCGCGCACCACGCGCCCCGGCGCCCCCATCACAAGGCTGCCATCGGGGATCTCCTTGCCCTCGGTCACGAGCGCGCCTGCGCCGATCAGGCAATCCCGCCCGATCCGCGCGCCATTCAGCACCGTGGCCCCCATCCCGACAAGGGTGTTCTCGCCGATCGTGCAGCCATGCAGCATCACCTTGTGCCCGATGGTGCAGCCCGCCCCGATCACCAGCGGATAGCCCATATCCGTATGCATCACGGTGTGTTCCTGCACATTCGTGCCCGCGCCCACATGGATCACCTCGTTGTCGCCGCGCAAGGTGCAGCCGAACCAGACCGAGGCCCCGGCCTCCAGCACCACCTTGCCGATGATATTGGCATCAGGGGCGACCCAGGTCTCGGGATCTAACTGCGGCGCATGGCCGTCAAGGGCGTAGATGGTCATTGCATCCCCTCGAATTCGGCGTGCAGCGCACGCACATGATCGGTCAGCCACGGCTGCTGCGACCGGCGCAGGCGCGTCGCCTCGATGATGGTTCTCAGCTTTGCCTCGGTGGCGTCAAGGTCTTCGTTGACCAGCACGAAATCATAGCCGTCCCAATGGCTGATCTCGTCCCAGCTCTTCTGCATCCGCCGCGCGATCACCTCGGGCGCATCCTGCCCGCGCGCCTGCAAGCGGCGATGCAATTCGCGGATCGAGGGCGGCAAGAGGAAGATCGACAGCGTATGCGGCCCGAGGTCCGAGTTGCGGATCTGCTGCGCGCCCTGCCAGTCGATGTCAAAGAGCACGTCGCGGCCCGCGTCAATCGCCGCCTGCACCGGGCCTTTGGGCGAGCCATAGAAATTGCCGAAGACATGCGCGTGCTCCAGCATCTCGCCCTCGGATACCGCGCGCTTGAATGCGTCCTCGGACATGAAATGGTAATCCTGCCCGTCCACCTCGCCCGGACGCGGCGCGCGCGTGGTGGCCGAGACCGAAAACCGCAGGCTCGGGTCCCAATCGCGCAACCGTTGCGACAGCGTCGATTTTCCCGCCCCCGAAGGCGAGGAAAGGATGATCAAAAGCCCCCGTCGCGCGCCCATGCCTTGCCCTTCATCGTTCTGAAAATACTCATTACGCGCCCGCCACAGGCGCCATGATCTCCGTTTCCGCGCCGTCGCGCACCGCGAGGTAGAAACACGACCGCCGGTTGGTGTGACAGGCAGGCCCGGTCTGACGCACCTGGAGCAAAAGGCAATCGCGGTCGCAGTCGATGCGCATTTCCACCAGCTCCTGCACATGGCCCGAGCTTTCGCCCTTGACCCAGAACGCCGCGCGCGAGCGGCTCCAATAGGTCACGCGACCCGTCGCGAGCGTTCGTGCCACGGCCTCGGCATTCATCCAGGCCATCATCAGCACTTCGCCGGTCTCCACCTCCTGTGCGATGGCCGGAATGAGGCCCTGCGCATCATACTTTAGTGTCGCGGGGTCGAATCCCATGGCGAAATCCTTTTGCATCGGGGCGTGTCGGGTCTATTTATGGGGCAACGGACGAAAGGGAAAGCCATGAGCGGCGAAACCGACCTGATCAAGCTCTATTCCGCGCGCATCCTCGCACTGGCCTCGGATATTCCGCGACACGGGCGGCTGGATGCGCCGCAGGCCAGCGTCAAGCGCCGCGCGCCGCTCTGCGGCTCGACCGTGACGGTCGATCTCTCGATGTCCGAGGGCCGCGTCAGCGACTATGCCGCCGAGGTGCGCGCCTGTGCGCTCGGTCAGGCGGCGGCGAGCGTGGTGGGGGCCAATATCCCCGGCTGCGATCTGGCGCAGGTGCGGGGTGCGCGCGATGCGCTGCGCGAGATGCTGAAATCAGATGGTCCCACCCCACCCGCGCCCTTTGACGGGCTCGAGGTGCTGCGCCCCGCGCGCGACTACAAGAACCGTCATGCCTCGATCCTCCTCACGCTCGAGGCTGCCACCGAGGCGATGGAGGAGATCGCGGCGCAGACCTCCTGCGCCTGATTGTGTCAGACCGCTCGCGCATTTGCGTCGCGCGGTGAGGGGCGTTTCACTTTCCCTTTCGCTTTTCGTGCCTAGTTGCTCTGGTAACAGCGAGGGATCTGACATGGCCCAAGGCCCGCTCGACGAGAAAAGCCCGCTGATCGGGCGGTTCGACCAGTCCTTTCTCATCCACATGATCCGCGATTTCTTCGTGCTTCTGGTGCTCGTCACGGTGCTCGAATTCGCGCTCAAGGCGGGGATGGTCTATTACGGCTTTCGCGTGCAGGGACCCGAGGTGGTGCAAGAGGCCGCCGACACCATTGCCGACGATGTGCGCTCGATCATGCGCAACGAGGGCGGGCCGGTGGCGGCACGCACGCTCTATCCGATCCTCGAACGCAACTGGGGCGATCTGGGCTATCGCATCGCCATCACCCCCTCACCGGTCACCGTCACCTCCATCGAGGCGGGATTCGGCTTTACCCCCGAGGGCATCCCCCAGGGCGATTGGCCTGCGCGTCGGCACAATATCGCCCAACAGCCCATCACGGCCGAACCCTTCTGCCTTGCCTGCCATACCGAGGCCGATGTCGGCGATGTTCTGGGTTCGGTGGTGGTGCGGCGCGATCTGGCCACGGATTTCGCCGAATGGGTGAGCGACATGCGCCTCACCGCGACGCTGTCGGTGGGCAAGATCGTGCTGCATTCGGTGCTGCTCTTTCTTATCCTGCGCGCGCGGCTCGAGCCGCTTCTGGGCCTGCGCGCGGTGGTCAGCAACCTCGCGCGCGCCTATGGCGGGCTGACGCATCGGGCCGAGATTCGCACGGCGGACGAATTCGGCGTGCTGGCGCGCGATTTGAACCTGTTTCTCGACCGGGTCTGCAAACTGATGGAGGAGCTTGACGCCGTGCTCGCGCGCGTCGTTGCCGTCAATGCCGATATCGTCAGCATCCAGAGCGAGTTACGCGACCGGATCGACGGGCTCACCAGCCGGATCCGGCGGCTTGAACGCTCGGCCATGCTCAGCGCCAAGGCCGAACCGCGCCTTTCGCAGGCCTGGTTCGATGCGGCGCGCAGTGCCGTGCGCACGCTCGAGGAAAAGAGCGGCGCGCGAGAACTGGAAGGTCTCGTCGGGGATCTGCACGCCGTGGTCAGCAATGCCGAGGCCCAGATCGCTACGACCGAACGCGTCTTTGCCGATCTGGGAGAGTTGGGCGACGAGAGCGACAAGCTCAAACGCGCCATGTCGGAGATGATCCGGCTGGAAGAGCGGATGCGCGGGATCGTCGAGACCGGGTCGGTTCTGGTGCAGCGGATCAATCCGCCGAAGGATGGCGGATGAAAAAAAACCGCCGCACGTTCCGGGGAACGGCGGCGGATCAGTGGCCGGTTACGCGGCCCATGGGGATAAATCGGGCGGAATGAAGCAAACCCGAAACCCTTGGGACAGGCAGAGTGCACGATCCCCGTGTTGGGACAGGGGGGACCGGCAAGAGCCGCGCACCGGCAGGCAGAAACCGGTCAGAACATCGCGGGCAGGTAGAGCGCGCCAATAAGCGTGACCATAAGGGCAACGGCCCCGATCGCATCGCCAAGGAGCGTGTCCCCGGCGCGGGCGGCGGTTGTCCTGATCTGGTGCAACATGGCGTGTTCCTCCGTGATGTTGCTCAAGTGTTCTCATATTGGCAGGCCAATGTAAAGAACTTTATGAGAACAAAAGAGAACAAAACGCTATCCCACGGAAATCAGCCGGATCGCCTGATCGCGCTCCATCAGCCACAGGAGCACCCGCGCCGCCTGTCCGCGCGGCGAGGCAAGGTCGGGGTCACCTGCCAGCAATGTGCGCGCGTCCGACTGTGCCACCGCCATCAACGCCGATTGCGCCTCGAGATCGGCCACGCGAAACTGCGGCAGCCCGGACTGCGCCGTGCCGATGAGATCGCCCGCGCCGCGCATCTCGAGATCGACCTCCGCGATGCGAAACCCGTCCTCGGTGTCGCGCATCGTCTCGAGCCGCCGCCGCCCGCCCTCGGACAGGGGTGCCTGATACATCAGAAGGCAGGTGGAGGCCGCCGTGCCGCGCCCCACCCGCCCGCGCAACTGATGGAGTTGCGCCAGACCGAAGCTTTCGGCGCGCTCGATCACCATGATCGAGGCATTGGGCACATCCACCCCCACTTCGATCACAGTCGTTGCCACCAGCACCGATGTCTCGCCACGCTGAAAGCGCGCCATGGCCGCGTCTTTCTCCTCGGGCGGCATCTGGCCATGCACCAGCCCCACGCGCCCCTCGCCAAGCGCCGCGCGAAGGCGGCGATACCGCTCTTCGGCGCTGCTGAGGTCCACCGCCTCGCTTTCCTCGACCAGCGGGCAGACCCAATAGGCCTGCCGCCCCTCGGCAATGGCGCGGCGCAGGTGATCCACGACCTCGTCCATCCGGCCCGTGTTGACCAGCGCGGTCTTGATCGGCAGCCGGCCGGGCGGTTTCTCGTCCAGCACGCTCACATCCATGTCGCCATATTGCGCCAGCGCAAGGCTGCGCGGGATGGGCGTCGCGGTCATCACCAGCACATCGGCCTGCGCGCCCTTTTTGCCCAGCTCGAGCCGCTGGCGCACACCGAAACGGTGCTGCTCATCGACGATGGCAAGGCGCAGGTCGGCAAATTCCACATCCTTCTGAAAGACCGCATGGGTGCCCACGAGAATATCGATCCCGCCCGCCGCCAGCGCGCCGAGTTTGGCCGTGCGCGCGGCCCCCTTGTCGCGCCCCGTGAGGATCTCAAGCCGCACGCCCGCCGCCTCGGCCAGCGGAGCAAGCCCCTGGAAATGCTGGCGCGCGAGGATCTCGGTGGGGGCCATCAACACCCCCTGCCCGCCCGCCTCGACCGCGATCAGGAGCGCCTTGAACGCCACCAGCGTCTTGCCCGCGCCGACATCGCCCTGAAGCAGGCGGTTCATCCGCATGGGCTGGCCCATATCGGCGGCGATATCGGCAATCGCGCGGGTCTGCGCGTTGGTCAGCGCGAAGGGTAACGCCTTGATGACCCGTGCCTGCAACGCGCCGGTTCCCACGGTCGCACGCCCCTTGGCGCGGCGCAGCTTGGCGCGCGCAAGCGCAAGGGTGAGTTGATGCGCCATCATCTCGTCATAGGCCAGCCGCTCGCGCGCGGGGTGCGCAGGCGACAGATCGCGCAGCGAGGACGGGGCGTGCGCCGCGCGCAGTGCCTCCTTCCAGTCGGGCCAGCCCGCCTGCGCCTTCTGCGCGGGGTCGATCCACTCGGCAAGGTCAGGCGCGCGCAAAAGCGCCGCCTGCGCCGCCTTGGCCATCACCCTCTGCGTGACGCCGGCGGTCAGCGGATAGACCGGCTCGAAATCGGGGATCTCGCCCGCCTCCTCGATGGGCAGGACATGATCGGGATGCACCATCTGCGCGATACCGTCGAAAAGCTCCACCTTGCCCGAGACAATGCGCCGCGCGCCCGTGGGCAGAAGGCGGCGAAGATGGTCGCCGCGCGCGCGGAAAAAGATCAGGTGAAAGCTGGTCGCGGCATCCTCGACCACCACACGGTAGGGACCCGTGGGGCGCGCGGGCGCATCATGTCGGCCCACCACCACCTCGACCGTGACCACGCCGGGGATTTCGGCCCCCTGCACGGTGGCGCGGCGGCGGCGGTCCACCCCGGACCAGGGCAGCGTGAAAAGAAGATCGCGCGGGCGGGTGATGTCGAGCGTGGCAAGATGCTTGGCGGTCTTCGGCCCCACGCCGTCAAGCGTCTCGACCCCCGCGAAAAGCGGAAAAAGGATCGCGGGCCGGGTGCTCACGCGGCCCCGATGAGGGCAAGCCAGGCGTCCTCGTCGATCACCTCGATGCCGATCTCCGCGGCCTTCCTGGCCTTGGACCCCGCCCCCGGTCCGGCAATCAGCAGATCGGTGCGCGCGCTGACGCTTCCCGCGACCTTGGCACCCATGGCTTCGGCGCGCGCCTTTGCCTCGGCGCGGGTCATCTTTTCGAGACTGCCGGTGAAAACAAGGGTCTTGCCCGCGATGGGGCTGCCGGACGTATCGGGGCGTGCGGCGGGCTCGATGGTGAGGTGGCGGGTCAGACGCTCGATGCTCGCACGTTCATGCGGCTCGGTCATGGCCTGCGCAAGGCTTGTCGCCATCGCCTCGCCCACCCCGTCGATGCCCAGAAGCCGCTCCCAGTCGGGACCCTGAAGATCACGGGCCGCGTCCATCGCGGCGGTGAACTCGGCCCATGTGCCGTAATGGCGCGCAACAAGGCTGCTCGCCTGCTCGCCGACATGGCGGATGCCAAGCGCGAAGAGAAGCCGCGCGAAGGGAATGGTGCGCTTTTCGTCAATCGCGTCGAAGAGATTACTGGCGCTCTTCTCGCCCCAACCTTCGCGGTTCTTCAATTGCTGAAGGCCCTGCCCGAACCGCTCTCGCAGCGTGAATATCTCTGCAGGCTCGGTGATCCAGCCGTCGCGATAGAACGCCTCGACCTGTTTTGCGCCCAGCCCCTCGATGTCAAACGCGGCGCGGGAGACGAAATGCTTGAGCCGCTCCACCGCCTGCGCGGGGCAGATGAGCCCCCCCATGCAGCGGCGCACCGAATCGCCCGGCTCGCGGCGTGCGTCCGAACCGCATTCCGGGCAGGTGGTGGGAAAGACGTAAGGCGCGGCACCGGCGGGACGTTTGGCAAGGTCCACGTCGGCGATCTTGGGGATCACATCGCCCGCGCGGTAAACCTGCACCCAGTCGCTCTCGCGGATGTCCTTGCCCTCCCGGATCGGGCCGCCCCGGTTGTCGCGCCCGGCGATATAGTCCTCGTTATGCAGGGTCGCGTTGCGCACCACGACACCGCCCACCGTGACCGGGCTGAGCCGGGCGACGGGGCTGAGCGCGCCGGTGCGGCCGACCTGAATGTCAATCGCCTCGAGCCGCGTCCAGGCCAGTTCAGCGGGGAATTTATGCGCAATCGCCCAGCGGGGAGTGGTCGAGCGAAAGCCGAGCCGCGCCTGCAAGGCCAGATCGTTGACCTTGTAGACCACCCCGTCGATATCATAGCCGAGCGTGGCGCGGGCCTGTTCGATGCGCCGGTAATGGGCGATGAGCGCCTCGGGCCCGTCGCAAAGCACGGTGAGCGGGTTGGTCTGGAAGCCGAGCGCGGCAAGCCGCTCGATCGCGCCCATCTGCGTTTCGGCGAGCGGCGCGGACGTCTCGCCCCAGGCATAGGCGAAGAATTTCAACGGGCGCGCGGCGGTGATCGTGGCGTCGAGCTGGCGCAGCGACCCGGCGGCAGCGTTGCGCGGATTGGCGAACGGCTTGTCAGCCCTTTCGGCCTGCCGCGCATTGAGCGCCTCGAAATCGTCGTGACTCATGTAGACCTCGCCGCGCACCTCGAGGAGGTCGGGCGCGCCTTCCAGCGCCTCGGGAATGTCGGCGATGGTGCGGGCATTGGCGGTGACGTTCTCGCCGGTCTCGCCATCGCCGCGCGTGGCCGCCTGAACGAGGCGGCCCGCCTCATAGCGTAGGCTCAGGCTCAGCCCGTCAATCTTGGGCTCGGAGGTATAGGTGAGCGGAGCGTCGTCGCCCAGGCCGAGATAACGGCGGATGCGGGCATCGAATTCGGTGATCTCTTCAGCCTCGAAGGCGTTGGCAAGGCTGAGCATCCGCACCGCATGGCGGGTCTTGGCAAACCCCTCCGCGGGGGCCGCGCCCACCTGACCGGACGGGCTGTCGGCGCGCCTGAGCGCGGGAAAGCGCGCCTCGATCGCGGCATTGCGCGCCTTGAGCGCGTCGAACGCCGCGTCGGACATGATCGGCGCGTCCTCGGCGTGATAGGCCGCATTGGCGCGCGCCAGCAACGCGGCCAGCCGTGCCAGTTCCGCGCTTGCCTGCGCCCCGGTCAGGCGCTCGACAGAAATCTCTTCGGACATCGGCCCCTCCGTGATCCGCCCAACCGAGTGATAGGGCGGCGGCGGGGCGAGGTCCAGACGCGCTCAGGCACCGATGGCGAGCGGTGCGCCGCCGGAGCGCGCGGCAGGTTCGGGATCGCGTAGCACATAGCCGCGCCCCCAGACCGTCTCGATGTAGTTCTCGCCGCCGGTCGCCTCGACCAGCTTCTTGCGCAGCTTGCAGATGAACACGTCGATGATCTTGAGTTCGGGCTCATCCATGCCGCCGTAGAGATGGTTGAGAAACATTTCCTTGGTCAAGGTGGTGCCCTTGCGCAGGCTCAGAAGCTCGAGCATCTGGTATTCCTTGCCCGTGAGATGCACCGCCTGCCCCGCCACATCGACCGTCTTGGCGTCGAGATTGACGTTGATCTTGCCGGTGCGGATCACCGATTGCGAATGGCCCTTGGAGCGCCGGATGATGGCATGGATGCGCGCCACAAGCTCGTCGCGGTGAAACGGCTTGGTAAGGTAGTCATCCGCGCCGAAACCGAACCCCTTGAGCTTGCTTTCGGTGTCGTCCGTGCCCGACAGGATCAGGATCGGGGTGGAAATCCGCGCCAGCCGCAATTGGCGCAACACTTCGTGCCCGTGCATGTCCGGCAGGCCGAGATCGAGAAGAATGAGGTCGTAATCGTAAAGCTTCGCCAGATCGATCCCCTCTTCGCCCAGATCGGTCGTGTAGACGTTGAGATTGGCATGGGTCAGCATCATCTCGATGCTCTTGGTTGTGGTGGGGTCATCCTCGACGAGCAATACACGCATAGGTCTGTCTCCGTTCAATGGTGCCGCTTTGTTCACAACACTGAGCAGAAATGGTTAATCTAGCGTTACCACCGGGAAACATTTTCGAAACTCATTCAAGGGTTGTCAATTCCTCTTGCCTTGGTGACCTTCAAACCCTTTTTTCCAAACCTATTGGCCGCGCGCGTCCAGCCGTCCAATTCCTCGTCGCTCAACCCATAGATGTGCATTGCTTCGCTGCGGGAAATCAACCCATAGGCGATCCCGTGCACGACCGAAAGCTTGCGCGAGGCGACCCAACGCGTGGTCTCGGGTGGTGGCAGATCGGCGCGGCTGAACGCAGTTCCATCCGGCAGCGTGACCGCCCTTGGCCCATCCACTTTCTTCAGATACATCACTCTCACCCCTTTTTCCGATGCGGTCTTCAGAATGCGCAAACGCGCTTAACGGGGGATGAAGCACAGCCTTGAAAATGTTTAGGATTTTCCTACATCTCGACAGATCTTGCCGGAGCGTTCCATGTCCCTCGACACCACCATGCCACTGAATTCGCTAGGGTTTGCCAAGCCGCCATCCGAGACGCGGGTGGTTGTGGCGATGTCGGGCGGCGTTGATTCGTCCGTGGTGGCGGCGCAGCTGGCGCAAGAGGGCTATGACGTGGTGGGCGTCACGCTCCAGCTTTACGATCACGGCGCGGCGTTGGCGAAAAAGGGGGCGTGTTGTGCGGGCATCGACATTCACGACGCCCGCCGCGTGGCCGAGGAAATGGGTTTTCCGCATTACGTGCTGGATTACGAGAACATCTTTCAAAATGCCGTGATCGACGAGTTTGCCGACAGCTATCTCGCCGGGGCCACGCCCGTGCCCTGCATCCGCTGCAACGAGCGCGTGAAGTTCAAGGACCTGCTTGAAACCGCCCGCGATCTTGAGGCCGATTGCATGGCCACGGGGCATTACATCCGGCGCGAGATGGGCGCGAACGGCCCCGAACTGCATGCGGCGGCTGATTCGGCGCGCGACCAGTCCTATTTCCTGTTCTCCACCACGCCCGAACAACTGGCCTTTCTGCGCTTTCCGCTGGGGGGGCTCGCCTCCAAGGCAGAGACGCGGGCGCTGGCGGCGAAATACGGGCTGATCGTGGCCGACAAGCCCGACAGCCAGGATATCTGTTTCGTGCCGAATGGCGATTATGCCGCCGTGATCGAGAAACTGCGCCCCGGCGCCGCCGATCCGGGCGAGATCGTCCATGCCGACGGGCGCATCCTCGGGCGGCATGAGGGGGTGATTCACTATACCATCGGCCAGCGGCGGGGCCTTGGCATCGGCGGGCTGGAAGAGCCGCTCTACGTGGTGCGCCTCGACGTGGACGGCCGCCGCGTGATCGTCGGCCCCAAGGCGCTGCTGTCGACCCGCACCGTGCCCCTGCGCGAGATCAACTGGCTGGGCGTCGCACCGCTCACCTCGCGGCCCGAATGGCCCGTGTCGGTCAAGGTGCGCTCCACCCGCCCGCCGCGTGAGGCGGTGCTGCGCCCCCTGTCGGAGACCGAGGCCGAGGTGGACTTGCTCACCCCGGAGGAAGGTGTCTCGCCCGGACAGGCCTGCGTCTTCTACGAGACCGGCGGCAGCCGCGTGCTGGGTGGCGGCTGGATCTGGCGCGGGGCCTGAGCCCACTCTGTCCCGCCGGTTTTCCCTTGCGGCGCAGTGCGCCCCTCACTAGAAGGCGCGTGATCTTGACCGCCGCGGACGCCTCCGCGGCCCGATGCATATGGAAGGACGAACATGCAGGTCACCGAAACCCTCAACGAAGGTCTCAAGCGCGGCTACAGGATGATCCTGACGGCGCAGGCCCTCGATGACAAGGTCACCGAAAAGCTGAAAGAAGCCCAGCCGGATATCGAGCTGAAGGGCTTTCGCAAGGGCAAGGTGCCGCTGCCGCTGTTGAAGAAACAGTTCGGCCAGCGGATGCTTGGCGAGGCGATGCAAGAGACCGTCGATGACGCCATGAAGGCCCATTTCGAGGAAAAGGGCGAGCGTCCGGCGTTCGAGCCCGATGTGAAGATGTCCAACAAGGAATGGAAAGAGGGCGACGATGTCGAGATCGAGCTGAGCTACGAGGCTCTGCCCGAGGTCCCGACCGTCGAGCTTTCCGCCGTCAAGCTGGAGCGCATGGTCGTCAAGGCCGACGATGCCGCCGTGGATGAGGCCCTTGGCAACCTTGCCGCAAGCGCGCAGGATTTCCGCGACCGCGAGGACGGGGCCGCTGCACAGGACGGCGATCAGATCGTATTCGACTTTGTCGGCAAGATCGACGGCGAGCCGTTCGACGGCGGCGCGGCGGAAGACTATCCGCTCACCCTCGGCTCGGGCAGCTTTATCCCCGGCTTCGAGGAGCAGCTTGTCGGCGTGAAGGCGGGTGACCAAAAATCCGTCACGGTCAACTTCCCCGACGACTATCAGGCACCGCATCTGGCGGGCAAGGAAGCGGTGTTCGACTGCACCGTCAAGGCCGTCAAGGAACCCGTCGCCGCCGAGGTGAACGACGAGTTGGCGCAGAAATACGGGGCCGAGAGCCTCGATGCGCTGAAAGAGCAGATCCGCGAGCGGCTGGAGCAGGAATATGCCGGGGCCGCGCGCGCCATTCTCAAGCGCAACGTTCTGGACGCGCTCGACGCGCTGGTCGGCTTCGATCTGCCCCCCACCATGGTCGAGACCGAGGCCAAGCAGATCGCGCACCAGCTCTGGCACGAGGACAATCCCGACGTGCAGGGCCACGATCACGACGAGGTCGAGCCGACCGAGGAGCAGGTGAAGCTTGCCGAACGCCGCGTGCGCCTTGGCCTGTTGCTTGCCGATCTGGGCCAGAAGGCCGAAGTGAAGGTCACCGATGCCGAGATGACCCAGGCGGTGATGACCCAGGCGCGGCAATACCCTGGCCACGAGCGCGAATTCTTCGAATTCGTGCAGAAGAACCCGCAGATGCGCCAGCAACTGCGCGCGCCGATCTTCGAGGACAAGGTCATCGACTACGTGGTCGAGCTTGCCGAGGTGAACGACAAGGAAATCACGCGCGAAGAGCTTGAAAAAGCCATCGAAAGCATGAACGAGATGTAAGCCACAGGCTCATATCCGCACCAAAGCAAGGGCCGCCCCGGGGAGAATGAGGGCGGCCCTTTTCGTATCAACACCCGGTTCGGGAAAGGCCCGGTTGGGATGCGCGAGATTGGGGGATCAGGCGCTGATATCCGAGTGTGAACGAACCCTGTCGGCGAGCGCGGCCTTGAGGCGCAGCGCAGCGACCCTTTCACTGGTGGTGGCGGCAGCAACCTGCTCGTCGCAATAGGTTTCGAGAGCGGTCTTTGCCGGTCGAATCATCCTGGTCTTGGCAAACAGCGCAAGAGCGCGCTCTTCGCTCAGGAAAACGTCCCCCTCGATCCCGGCATGGGCGCGGATGCGCGCTATCCGCTCCTCGGAACAGTCAAGCAGCGCGGCAAGGGCATGAACCTTACCCATATCGACCGTCTTGCCGATATAATCGTACGGCGCGTTGCCCGAGCGGATCATCACCCGGTTCATCACCGGGTCGATAACTGCCACAGCATCGAGAACACCGGCGTTGCGCCCGTATTCGAACGCTCCGACCATCACCTCCGAGGTCACGTAGGAAATCGAGTTCCGCGCCCGTCCACCTCGGCTAAGCCGTTCGGTATCCACACAAAAGCGGGTCGCCTCCCAGATCTGCGGGCTTCGGAGTGGTGGCTCTCCATCCAGCAGTCCCGAGAACACATCCGCCAGCATGTGCGGGCCTGTGGTCTGCAATAGGCGCATACAGCCGACGACGTTCCCGTCATCATCAAGCGCGATCACATGGGCCGGGTCCAGCGCGTCGAACTCGTCCTTCTCGAGTCCGTCGCGCACGGTCACATCCCATCCCAACCGGTCGTGAAAAACACGCGCCCGAAGGCGATACATCTCTTTCTCAACATCGCCAAAGCGATGCCTGTTAAGAGCATCAAGAACGATAATCATTGTGCTATCCCCATTTTAGCCTTGTCCGGCAAGGTTCGCGCAAAGCGCGAATTTATTCCATTAGGGGTTTCCCGTATCTGGAAGGCATATTGATCACGATTTCGGGACAGGTTCGCGCCGCGGCGGGTTTTCGCTCAACTCGGCTTCACGATGCCAAAGCCGACCGCGCGCCCAATGGCCTGAGGCGTCGTCAGCGCCCCCAGCTTGCTTCGCGCCGAGCGCAGGTGAACCTCGACCGTCCGATGCGAGATCGACAGGATATCGCCGATATCCTGCTGCGACTTGCCTTCGGCCACCCATTGAAGGATCTCCCGCTCCCGCAGCGAAAGGGCCGGCAGACGAAGAGCGGACATCGAAAGGCTGGAACTCATCACATTGTCATGCATGTGAACCGCAGCCATCTGTAGATTGCCGATGACATGTTTGCGAAGTGCCTGCCACTGGTCTTCCGGGCACTTCCGGGTGACGCTGAAAAGGCCGACATCGCCATAGGGACCACGAACCGGAACCGTAAGCCCACGCTCCGACATGCCGAAATCCGGCGCATTGGCAAAGATCGTCTGGAAATGGGCCGTCCGCTCGAGCCTGGTCCAGTCCACCGGCGCGATCGATTTGCGACCGACATGGATTGTCGGGTCAATCCGATGAAATCCACGGGACATGTAATGGTTCACCCAATCGGGGTGGTAATTGGCAAACCCCTGCACCGCGCCGGAAATGGGATTGAACGTGGCATAGGAGGCATGATCGAATTCCAGCGACTGACAGACATCGTCGAGAAAGCGAACAAAACGGTCATCCGCGTCAGGTATCGTGCTGAGATCGATCAGGTCCATGCAGATGGCCCTCATTATAGAGCGACCGACGCACTATAACTGAAATTTGACCCGCGTGACAATCTTGTGAATGAACGGCCACCGGCGGGTATCAGATGCATTGACCGCCCGCACATGGTGCGGGCGGTCAATTGTCGATCACGGGGATCAGTTTCTGTCGTCGTCCGATTCGGCGGACGCGTAATCATCGTCCGACGCGGCCCCGCCGAGATCGTCGAAGAGTTCGGCAATCTCGAAATCGGCGGCGGCCTCGGCCTCGGCCGCAGCGTCCTGGATGGACTTGCCGGTGGCCTGAAGCTCGGCTTCCTCGGGCGAGCGCGCGACGTTGAGATGGATCGTCACCACGACTTCGGGATGCAGCGTCACGGTCACATCGTGCAGGCCAAGCTCCTTGATCGGGCGGGTGAGCGCCACCTGCTTGCGATCAACGGTAAAGCCGTTTTCGGTCGCCGCGTCGGCGGCGTCGCGCGTGCTCACCGAGCCGTAAAGCGCACCGCTGTCAGAGGCCTGACGAATCACGATGAACTGCTGCCCGCCGAGACGTTCGGCCATGGCCTCGGCCTCTTTGCGGGTTTCGAGGTTCTGCGTTTCGAGCTGCGCCTTGCGCGCCTCGAAATCGGCGATGTTGCGCTCGGACGCGGTCAGCGCCTTGCCCTGACGCAACAGGTAATTGCGCGCAAAGCCGGGTTTGACATCGACCACGTCGCCCATCTGGCCAAGTTTGGCCACGCGTTCCAGAAGGATCACTTGCATCGGGTCACTCCTTATTTCACGGCGTAAGGCAACAGCGCAAGAAAGCGCGCGCGTTTGATCGCCCGCGACAGTTCGCGCTGTTTCTTGGCCGAAACGGCGGTGATGCGCGACGGCACGATCTTGCCACGCTCGGAAATATAGCGTTGCAGCAGGCGCGTATCCTTGTAGTCGATCGCGGGGGCATTGTCGCCCGAGAAGGGGCAAACCTTGCGGCGGCGGAAAAACGGTTTGGTAGCCATGAGTTATCGTCCTTTTCTCACGCGATGGTTCAGCGGCGTTCGCGGCGTTCGGGACGGTCGCCCCTGTCGCCCCGGTCACTCCGGTCGCCCCGGTCACCACGGTCTCCGCGCTCGCCACGCTCCTCGCGCTTCTGCATCTGCGCCGACGGGCCCTCTTCATGGGCGTCAACCTTGATGGTCAGCACGCGCATCACATCGTCATGCAGGCGCATCAGACGCTCCATTTCCTGCACGGCGGCAGAGGGGGCATCGGTTCTGAGAAAGGCGTAATGGCCCTTGCGGTTCTTGTTGATCTTGTAGGCCATCGTCTTGACGCCCCAATACTCGGATTCGAGGACCTTGCCACCGTTATCGGCGAGGACGGTGCCAAAATGTTCGATGAGGCCCTCGGCCTGCGCGTTGGAAAGATCCTGACGCGCAATCATCACATGCTCATAAAGCGGCATGTCGTCTCCATTTCTGTCAAGGCGCATTTCATAGGACGGGCGGGTGCCCTTTCGCGGCCCGTCCACGAGAGTCTGCGCGGATCATAACGATTGCGAAAGGTTGGGGGCGTATAGCTTGACCCGCGCTTGCCTGCAAGGGCGGATCGGGCGCGTCCCGGAACGGCCACGGCGGTGCCCAAATCCCGGCTTTTTTCCGGGCCAGACTGTTGATCAAGAGTTGAAGGAGTATACCCATGGTCGCACTTCCCGATTACGAGCGAGAGTTCCTCGTCCCGCCATATTCCGACACCGCCGATGCACCGGCGACCGACGATGCGGGGCGCGCGCTGCTGCCTGGGCTCTTGCGGCTTCTGGGCGGGGCCTTCATCGGGGCGTCGCTCGGGCTCTGGCTCTTGCCCTCGGTCGCGGCTGACCCGGCGATGATGCTGATCAAGCTCCTGTTTTCGCTGTGTCTGCTTTGGGCGGGATTGCTGGCAGTGCACAATGCGCGCCGCCCGGATGCGCGCCCGGTTGTCCAGATCGACCGGCGGAATGACCAGATCCGCATCCTGCATCCGGCCCTTGACGGCCGTCCGGCGCGCTGTGTCGTGCACCCGTTCGACGCGCTGTCGGAACTGTCGCTGCGCGACGGGATGCTCAGCGCGCGCGACAGGGCCGGACGCCTGATCCTGTCGCTCGAGGTGAGCGATGCCCGCATGGAGCGTCATCTGCGCGAGGCACTCTCGCTCGCCGCCTGATCCGGTCGAGGCGCGGCGCGCCCGCGCGGATGTTCGCCAATCCACAAGGTTTGTTTGAAACTGCTGTATTGTTCTTTCCCGGATCGGCCCCAATGTTTATCCTGTCAATTCGACATGACCTGCATTGGAGATTTCTGAATGAACCGTATCCTGCTCGCCGCCGCGCTTGCCCTTGGCACCACCCCTGCCCTCGCCGCGCCCGCAACCTACCAGCTTGACCCGAGCCACAGTCAGGTTGTTTTCACCTATGACCACCTCGGCTTCTCGACCACCACGGGAATGTTCTCGGGCTTCGAGGGCACGATCGAGTTCGACGAGGCAGAGCCGGCCAATTCCTCGGTCACCGTTTCCATGCCGCTCATGTCCATGATGACCGGCTGGGAAAAGCGCGAGGCGCATTTCATGTCCGACGAGCTCTTCGGCGCGCAAGACGGCGATCTTGTCACCTTCACCTCGACGGCCATCGAAGTGACCGGCGAGAATACCGCGCTCATCACCGGGGACCTGACGATCAAGGACACCACCCGGACTGTCGTGCTCGACACGGTGATGAACAAGAAGGCCGATGCCCACCCGATGAACAACCGTCCCTGGATCGGCTTTGACGCCACCACCACGCTTCTGCGCTCCGATTTCGGGGTCGATATGGCCGTGCCGTTCATCAGCGACGAGGTCGAATTGCGTATCTCGATCGAAGCGGGCCAGCCCGAATAAGCGGACCCGCTTCACCAGGCTCCACTCACGAAGCCGGGGCCGTCCGCATCTGGCGGACGGCCCGTTTTTTTGTCAGGTGCCATAGGCGCGCCGCGCGCCTGTCACCGTCTCCGCCGCCACCAGAAGCGTGTCGGCGATCACGTCGCACTCGGCGCGGGTCAGGCGCGCAGGCAAGCGCACATCGCAGGCCCGCATCAGCATCGCCCGCGTGCGCGGCAAGTCCGGCACCCCACCGGGCAGAAACCCCCAGTTCCAGAATGCGCGCGCATTGTCGGCGCTCTGTCCGAAAACCTGCACCTTGATGCCACGCGCGGCCGCCTCTTCGACAAAAGCGGAGATCTCGCGCTCGTCCAGTCTGACGAGGTTGAACTGGATCGAATCGGGCGCGCGTTCCTCGCCTGCCAGCGCCCGCGGCACCGAGAACCAGGCAGAGGCGTCAAGCCGTGCCGCCACGTGATCGTGATTGGCCCGTCCCGCCCGCACCCGGTGCGCGATCTCGGGGATCTGCGCGCGGATGATCGCCGCCGAAAGATTGTTGAGCCGCAGATTGTAAAGCGGCAGCCGGTTTTGCCAGCGGGCAAACGCCCCTTCCAGCGTGGCATCGGGCGCATCCATGTGCTTGGCCCAGTTGTGCTCATAGGCCCCCGACATGATCACCGCCCGCGCCACCAGATCGGCATCGTCCGTGATCAGGATACCCCCCTCGCCCGCATTCACCAGCTTGTAGGACTGGAAGCTGAAACAGCCGACGCGCCCGATCGTGCCGATCCGCCGCCCGCGCCAGAGCGTGCCCAGCGAATGCGCGGCATCCTCGATCACCGGCAGACCGTGCGCCTCGGCCATGGACATGATCGCATCCATGTCCGAGGTATGCCCGCGCATATGGCTCACAAGAACGGCATCGACGCCCCCCAGCCGCGCCTCGAAATCCGCCAGATCGATCCGGTAGTTCTCTCCCACCTCGCACAGCACCGGCACACAGTCGGCATGGATGACCGAAGAGGGCACGGCGGCAAAGGTGAAACCGGGGATCAGAACCTTTGCCCCGCGCGGCAGGCCAAGCGCCTTGAGCGACAAGAACAGCGCCGCCGAGCACGACGAGACCGCCAGCGCATAGCGCACTCCCATGGCCTGCGCGAACTCGCGCTCCAGGAGTGTCACCGGCGCATCTTGCGGCGCGGTATAGCGGAACAGATCGCCGCTCGACAAAAGGCGCTCGATCTCGGCGCGGGCGGTTTCGGGGATGGGATCAGCGGCGTGAACATTGGGCATTCGGGTCATGTTTTCGGCTTTCCTGAAACTGGACTTCGGATTTACCAAACATATAGGGCCAAAATATGACGGTTTGTCAAAGCCTGTCAGAACCCCAGCCGGTCGCGCAGCGCAAACCAGCTCATCGCCAGCACCAGAAGCGGGCTGCGCAGCGCTGCGCCACCGGGAAAGGGCGGGCATGGCACCCGCGCCATGCACTCGAATCCGCCCGCCTGTCCCTGCACCGCCTTGGCCATGAGCCGCCCCGCCAATGTCGCCGTGCCCACGCCGTGCCCCGAATACCCCGAGGCCGACAGGATGTTGGGCGCAAGCCGCGCCAGGCATGGCATCCGCCGCAGGGTGATGGCGAGCGTCCCGCCCCAGGCATATTCGAGCGGCACGCCCGCCAGATGCGGAAAGATCTCCAGCATCGGCTTCGCCACCGTCGCCCGGATATCGCGCGGAAACCGGTAGCCATAGCTCTCGCCGCCGCCGAACAGGAGCCGCCCGTCATGGCTCAGTCGAAAGTAGTTCACCACGAATTTCGTATCCGCCACGGCCACATCGCGCGTCAGCACGCGCCGCGCGTCTTCGCCCAGAGGGGCGGTTGCCACGATGAAATTGTTGATCGGCATGACCCGCGCGGCAACCCGGCGATCAAGCCCGCCCAGATAGCCGTTGCAGGCCAGGATCAGATGATCGGCCTCGACATGGCCCGCATCGGTGGCCACGCGCACCCGCGCCCCCCGCCGGATATCATGCACCTCCGAGCCCTCATGAATCCGCACCCCCGCCGCGTCGGCCGCCCGCGCCAGACCGAGCGCATAGGCCAAAGGGTGCAGATGTGCTGCCCCCATATCGAGCGTGCCCCCCTTGTAGGCGGGCGACGGGCAGAGCGCGGCGAAACCCTCGGCATCGAGCGTCTCGATCTGCCCGTAGCCATAGCGCGCGGACAGATGCTCGGCATAGGCGTGCTCCCCGGCCACCTCGCGCGCCGTGAAGCAGGCATGGGCCACGCCCGGTTTCAGGTGACAGTCGATGCCGTGGCGCGCGACCAGCGACTTCACAAGGTCCTTGGCCTCCTCGGCCAGGCGCCACAGATGCGCGGCGTCGTCCGCGCCCACCAGCCGCTCCAGCGCGGTCTGTTCCATGCGCTGCCCGCTGCCCAATTGCCCGCCATTGCGCCCCGAGGCACCGAACCCGACGCGCTGCGCCTCGAGGAGGACCACGTCAAACCCCGCCTCGGCCAGATGCAGCGCCGCCGAAAGGCCGGTATAACCGCCCCCCACCACGCAGACATCGGCCCGCACAGCCCCCTTGAGCGGCGCGAAACGCGGCAACGGCGCGACGGTGGCCGCATACCAGCTATCGGGATATTTCCCGCGCCGGTCATTGGCATGGAGCAGGTTCATCGTTTCACCGTTCAGGAAATACTCAAGACTCAGCGCCTTCCGCCAGGCTCAGACATTGAGCAGGAGATGCTCGCGCTCCCACGGGCTGATGACTTGCAGGAATTCCTCGTATTCGGTGCGTTTCACGATGGCGTAGACGCGGGCGAATTCGGGTCCGAGGATGTCGTGGAGGTCTTTCGCCTCCTCGAACATGTCAAGCGCATCTCCCATCACGTTGGGAATATCCGGCTCGCCGGAATAGGCGTCACCCTTGAACTGCTTGTCGGGCCATTCTTCCTTGATGATCCCGAGCAGGCCGCAGGCAAGGCTGGCCGCGATCCCCAGATAGGGGTTGCAATCCATCCCCGCCATCCGGTTTTCCACCCGGCGCGAGTCCGGCCCCGAAAGCGGCACCCTAATGCCCGTCGTGCGGTTGTCGCGCCCCCAGGCCAGGTTGATGGGGGCTGCGTGATCCTTGACGTAGCGCCGGTAGGAATTGACATAAGGGGCCAGCACCGCGATGGCCGAGGGCAGATGCTTTTGCAGGCCGCCGATGAAGTGGAAAAACGCATCCGTCTCGCCGCCCTGCGGCCCGGCGAAAAGGTTGCGCCCGGTCTCGATGTCGAGGATCGAGTGATGGATATGCATGGCGCTGCCCGGCTCGTCCGCGATCGGCTTGGCCATGAAGGTGGCGAAACAGTCATGGCGCAGCGCCGCCTCGCGGATGAGCCGCTTGAAATAGAACACCTCGTCGGCCAGCTTGATCGGGTCGCCATGGCGAAGGTTGATCTCGAGTTGCCCCGCGCCGCCCTCCTGGGTGATGCCGTCGATCTCGAAACCCTGCGCCTCGGCGAAATCGTAGATATCGTCAATGACGGGACCGAATTCATCGACCGCCGTCATCGAATAGGCCTGCCGCGCGGCCGCCGGGCGGCCCGAGCGGCCCATCATCGGCTTGATGCTTTGCGCCGGGTCCAGGTTGCGCGCGACAAGGAAGAATTCCATTTCGGGGGCGACAACCGGCTTCATCCCGCGCGCATGATACAGCTCGACCACCCGGCGCAGCACGTTGCGCGGGCTGTAGGGGATCGGCGCGCCCTCTCGGTCAAAGGCGTCGTGGATCACCTGAAGCGTCCAGTCCGCGGTCCAGGGCGCGGCGGTGGCGGTGCTCATGTCGGGGCGCAGGATCATGTCGCGCTCGATGAACCCCTCCTCGCCCGCCGCCTCGCCCCAGTCGCCGGTGATGGTCTGGTAAAAGATCGAATCGGGCAGGTGGAAATACTGCTGGCGCGCGAACTTGGTCGCGGGCACCGCCTTGCCGCGCGCGATGCCGGGCAGGTCCGAGATGATGCACTCCACCTCGTCGAGGCGGCGGTTTTCCAGATAGGCCTGCGCGGCACGCGGCAGGGTGGCGGTGAGTTGGCTCAGATCAGCCATGGCTTGCGTCTTTCTTCAGGACGGCGGCGATGATTTCGGCCATGGCCGCGCTGTCGGTTGGGGTGTCGAGCAGGCCGCGCGCGTGATCGCGCAACGGATCGGGGACCACGCCGATGGCGCGATGTTCGATCAATCGGTCCATCATGGTGGCGCCGAATTCCGGGTGGGGCTGAACCGTAAAGATCCGGTCGCCATAGCGCAGCGCGGCGACCTCGCAACCCTCGGCGCGGCCCACCACCTCGGCTCCGGGCGGCACGGTCACGACCTGATCCTGATGCCAGGCGTTGAGGGTGAGGGGCGTGCCGTCGATCTCATACTCCGTGGCCCCGACGCGCCAGCCGCCCGCGTGTTTTACCACAGAGCCGCCAAGCGCCTGCGCGATGATCTGATGGCCAAAGCAGACGCCCACCAGCGGCCTTCCCGCATCGCGGATCTCGCGGATGAGCGTCTCGAGCGGCGCGATCCAGGGGTGATCCTCGTAGGCCCCATGTTTCGAGCCGGTGATCAGCCAGCCATCGGCGGCGTGCGGCCCTGCGGGAAACTCTCCGTCCACCACGTTGAAGGGCGCGAACTCGAACCCCTGCCCGTCGAGCAGGCGCGCGAACATCGCGTCATAATCGCCCAGCTCGCCCAGGACGATATCCGGGGCGTGGCCGGTCTTGAGGATGCCGATTTTCATGGGGCCTCTTTTTGATCAAATTATTGGGGCGGCAGATGCGCCAGCCTACACCGTTTCCAGATAGGTCTTCCAGTGGTCGCGTGCGGGGATCTCGGACATGTCCCGCAACTCCTGCCGCTTGGTCATCACAAGATTGGCGATGAGATCGGGCGAAAAGATGCGCCGGATCAAGGGGTTCTCATCGAAACGGATGATCGCCGTCGCCCAGTCCGGGGCCAGTTGCGGCAGGTCTGCCTCATAGGCGTTGCCGGTGATCGGTTCGGGCGGGGTCATGCCATCCTCGATCCCGGTGATCGCCGCGCCGAGAATGGCGGCGAAGGTCAGGTAGGGGTTTATATCGCCCCCCGCGACGCGATGCTCGATGCGCCGCGCGGTATTGGGGCCGCCGGGGATGCGCACGGCGGCGGTGCGGTTCTCATAACCCCAGCCCGCCCCTGTCGGGGCGTGCGCACCGGGCACAAGTCGCGTGTAACTGTTTGAATGCGGTGCGAAAATGAGTGTCGAGGCCGGCATGGCCGCAAGGCATCCGGCCACCGCAGAGAGCAGAAGATCGGTGCCGCGCGCCGTGCCGTCGTCAAACACGTTGCGGCCCGCAGTATCGAGCACCGAGAAATGCATGTGCATCCCGTTGCCGCTGTCATCCGGGAACGGCTTGGCCATGAAACTGGCGACAAACCCATGCCGCCGCGCCATGCCCTTGATAAGGTTCTTGAAAAGCCAGGTGTCATCGGCGGCGCGCAGGGCCGATTGATGGCGCAGGGTCAATTCGAACTGCCCGATTCCCGCCTCCGAGATGGCCGATTCCACCGGAATCTCCATCTCGGCCCCGGCGGAATAGAGCGCGCTGAGAAACGCATCGAACGCATCCATTTGCCCGAGACTGAGGATGCCGGGGGCCTTCATGCGCCGCCCGGATCGCGGATCACGCACGGTTTTCAACAGCTTGCCGGACGGATCGACCAGCGTGAACTCAAGCTCGGTGGCGGCGAAAACCTCCCATCCCCGGGCGGCAAAGCGCGCAAGAACGCTGGCCAGCGCGTGGCGCGGATCACCCGCGAAGGGCGTGCCATCCTCGTGGTGCATGACCATCGGCACAAGGGCCTGTGGCTCTTCGAGCCAGGGCAAGGGCACCGCGCCACGTTCGGTGGGAAAAAGCCGCCCGTCAATGTCGCCGCTTTCGAAAACCAGCGGCGAATTTTCGATATCGGCCCCGAAAACATCAAGGTTCAAGGAGCTTAGCGGCATACGCACCGAGCCATCCGAGAGTTTGTCGGCAAAGCTGGCGGGCAGACGCTTGCCGCGCATCCGACCGTTGAGATCGCACGCGGCCACGCGGAAGGTCTGGAACTGTGTGAGGTCCATCGGAAAACACCTGATTGAGGATGCACAGAGCCTAGCCCGGCGCGGGGGGATTTGCCAAGCATAATTTGATCAAAAGTTTTCGAAGACGGTGCAGGGCTGTTTCCCGTCGCCTTCGTCCGGCCTGATCGGACGATCCTCTGCTCGGGAGGTCCTCGGGTCAAGCCCGAGGATGACGGGGAAAGCGGCTCAACTGAGGCTCTGCTGCCAGCGCGTTTCGAGCGCTTCGATGGCGGCGATACGCTCGGCGGTCTTCGGGTGGCTGAGCAGCCAGGCGGGCATGGCCCCGCCCGCCCCCGAGGTCAGCGCCTCGAGCTTCTGGAACAGCGACTTTTGCGGCCCCGTGCCGATCCCCGCCTTGGTCAGAAGGGCCGCAGCATAGGCGTCGGCCTCGTATTCGTCGCCGCGCGACAGGCGCGCCGCCAGAAGCGTCGTCAACCCGTTGGCGATGAGCACCCCCACCCCTGGCAGAAACCGCGACAGCATCATGGCCAGCGCCGTGCGCAGCGCGTTCTGCCCGGAAAAGTCGATCATCCGCCGCCGCGAATGCCCGAGCGCCACATGGCCAAGCTCGTGGGCGATGACCGAACCCATTTCCTCGGCGCTGACCTCTCCGGTCTGGAATTTCCGGTAGAAGCCACGGGTGATGAAGATGCGCCCGTCCGGCGCGGCAAGCCCGTTCACAGGGTCTATCTCGTAAAGATGCACCCGCACGCGCGGCAGATCGAGCGCCCGCGCCAGCCGGTCGCACACGGCCTTGAGCCGGGGATCGGCCAGTTCGGTCGAGCGCGCGTCAAGCTCGCGCGTGGTGCGCCAGACCGAGAGGCGATACATGGCAATCGCATAGAGCAGTGCCAGAAGGATGGGCATGACCTTGAACATGCGTGAGATATGGGGCGCATGGGGCAGGCTGGCAAGCGCCGCATCGACCCGGAGCCTTGCACCCCCTGTCAAAGCGGGTAAGGTCCCTGACCGGACAACTACGGACGGACCTGCCGATGAAGACCCCGACAACGGATGCCTATGCGCTGATCCTCGAAGCCATCGACGTGGGCATGTTCAAGCCTGGTGACCGGCTTGTCGAGAGCGATCTGGCCGAGCGGTTCGGTGTCTCGCGCACTCCGATCCGCGAGGCGCTTCAGCGGCTGGAGACGCAATCCATGCTGACGCGCGACGGGCGCAGCCTGATCGTGGCCTCGCTCGACTACAACCAACTGGCCGAGCTTTACGTCGTGCGCGCCGAACTGGAGGGTCTGGCCGCCCAGCTTGCCGCGCGCCATGCCACGGCCGAGGAGGTGCGCGTGCTGCGCGACATGGTGGAGGATGACCGCGCGCTCCTGGGGCGCCCGCAGGAGCTGTCGCGCGCCAACCGGCGCTTTCACAAGCAGATCCACCTTGCCTCGCACAACCGGTTCCTGGTTCAGCAGCTTGACCTTGTGCATCGCTCCATGGCGCTTCTGGCGACCACCTCGCTGGCGGCGGAGGGGCGGGGCGAGGATGCGCTTGCCGAGCACGCGGCCATTGTCCGCGCCATCGAGGCGCGCGACGGAGAGGCGGCGGCAAAGGCCCTGCGCGACCATATCTCAAAGGCCTTCGTGACCCGGCTCAAGCTTGATTCCGGTGAGGTCAAATCCGCCATCTGAGCGGCGGCGCCCGCGCGCGGCCACAGACAGGCCATGCGCGGTCTTGTCCCAGAAGAACGGCTTGAAAACAAGCTCGTAGACCGCCTTGTAGGCGGCTATGGCGGCAAGCGGCGCATAGGCATGCATCGTCGGCACCCACGGCAACAGGTGAAGGTGACGCGGCCCCGAGACCGTGACCGCATGAATGCACATGCCGAGCACCTCGGCGGTCAGGAACATCGCGCAGATGAGCGCGAGCGCCGCGCGCGGGATCACCGGGTCGAGCGGGTGCGGCAGACCGAGGAGCACCAGCCAGAATGACCACAGCACCGGCGCAAGCAGGACCTGTGAGACGGCGGCGACGAAATGTGCCTGAAACCCCCAGAACCGGCGCGGCCCGAGTTGCGCATGGAGCCTTCGGGGTGCCCGCATGTGTACCAGCCATGTGATCATGTAGCCCTTGAGCCAACGCGAGCGTTGCTTGACCCAGGCCCAGGGGCGGCAATTGGCCTCTTCCTCGGTTACCGTGTCGATCATCCCGGTCCGGTAGCCGTGCCGCGCAAGCCGGAACCCAAGGTCGGCATCCTCGGTCACGTTATGCGCGTCCCAACCGCCCAGATCCTCGAGCACGTCGCGGCGGATATATAGCGTCGTGCCGCCAAGCGGCAGCGCAAGGCCAAGCTGTTCCATGCCGGGCATGAGTGTGCGGAACCAGGTGACGTATTCGATGGTAAAGCACCGCGCGAGCCAGTTCTGGCGCGGGTTGTAGTAGTCGAGCACGCCCTGAAGGCAGACCAGATCGCGCGGTGCGCTCTGGAACCGGCGCGCGACGCGGGTGATCTGATCGGGGTCGGGCGCGTCCTCGGCGTCGAAGATGCCGACGATCTCACCCTGGCAGAAATCGAGCGCGTAATTCATCGCGCGCGGCTTGGTGCGGGGCTGCCCGTCGGGCACCACCACGGGGCGCACCCAGGGCGGCAGATCGATGCCGGCCAGCGTGTCGCGGGTCAGGTGGTCCTCCTCTTCCAGCACGAGGATCACGTCGAGCAGGCATTTCGGATAGGTCAACCGCGACAGGCGCGCGACAAGGGCATGGGCGATGTCCGTCTCGCGGAAGAGAGGCACGAGGATCGAGACGCGCGGCAGGGGGCCGGCCACGGGCGTGGGCGATGGCGCGTTGCGCGTGGCCATGGCCGCCGCGAAAGCCGCGGCCTTGAGACCCGCAGTCACCATGAGCGTAAGCGCCGCCCAGACCGCGAGCGCGCCGAAAACCGCAATCGGAAATGCCACGCACAGCGCGCAGATCATCACCAATGCCGCGCATATCCACCACAAGCGCGCGCGCGACTGCGGCCGCCAGGTGCGGCAGCTCTCCGCTTCGGGGGTGCGGGCTGCGGCCATGTCGCGCAACTCGTCCCGGTAGAGCGCGGCCAGGCGGTCCTGAACCGCCGCGCGCGGGGCGATGATGGGCCGCGCGCGCGCCAGATCGTCCGGCAGGATGCCGCGCAGCCGATGCAGGCTCTCGGCCCCGTCATGGGCCAGTCTCGGCGCGCCCGTGTCATCGCGCAGAACCAGCGTGCCGTGCCTGAGCAGGATCCGCGGATCGAGCCCGGTCTCGACCACCTCGGCGCGCGACAGGGACGTGGCATCGAGCCTGCGGCTGTTGAGGTGGCGGGCATGGGCGGCCAACAGGTCCGCCTCCCGCGCCAGCCCTTCGGCCAGAAGGACGCGGTCAAGCGAGGTGTCGCACTGCCGTCTCACCAGCGCCGCGCGCGCGGCATCGGCCCGGCTGAGCACACCGCGCTGGACAAGATCGCGCCCGAGCCGGTCGACCGCGCCCCGATCACCCGCCACGCCGCCCTGCCGCAATTCGGAAATCCCCATCCCGTCGCTCCTGGCTGTCCTGGAGAAAAGGCTATCGGGCGGAGGGTTAACGAACGATTAATTATTGGTTAACGAAACGGGAAATCAAGCCGGGCCACTTACTTGGGCCGTATGGTCGCGGAGCTTGCCTCAGCGCTTGATGACGATGGACTGCCCGCTGGTCAGACCGATCACGTTCTCCGGCTTGTCCGCGAAAAACTCGTCAATCGCCTTCTTTGCGCCGGGGCAATCGGCAGAGCCGTAATCGTCGCACAGGATCACGCCACCGGAATTGACGCGCGGATAGAAGAACTCGATAGCCGCCATCGTTGGCTCATAAAGGTCCACATCCACATGAACGAGCGAAAAACGCTCGTTCTCGACCTCCCCGAAACGATCAGGGATCCAGCCCTTGTAGAGCACGACGCGGTCGCCGAAATCCGACAGGTTGCGGCGCACGATATCCTCGGCCACGGCCAGATCGCCTTTTGCCCAGGCCGAGCCGCCGCCCGACCTGGTATCATCCGCGCCAGGATCGGACAGGCCCTCGAAGGAATCGAAAATGAACAACCGCTTGGCGCTCTGTGGCCCGGCCCCGCCCAGCAGAAAGCGCGAGGATTTGCCGTAGCGCACGCCGCATTCGGCGAAATCGCCGGGGATGTCTCGCACCGAGCGCGCCGAGGCAAGCAAGGTGTAGGAACGGTCGTTCGGAACACCCTCGATGCCGCGCCGCTCAACCTCCTCGCGGGCGGCGACGAACTCCGCGTCGCGGAGCCAGATCATTTGGGGTTTGTAGACCTCAAAGCCCTTGATCGCCGAGATCCACTTGGCCAGCTTGTAATATTTGCGCCGGTAGCGGTCAGGACCCCAAAGGCGCTCGCCCAGATAATCAATACCTCTCATGATCATGAGCACGCCCTCCTTGACGCGACTGGTCATTGTCGGTGTTTGACGTTCCTGTCAACCCTCCGCCCGGTCGCGTCCAACGCATTCGTGACGTAACGTCATGCCGGTCAATGGGCTGAAGGTAAGGTTTTCCTGACGGGACAGGGCCGGGTTTTTTCCCCATACCCGCGCGAGCCGCTTTGGCTATCACGTCCGGTATCACGAGTGTGTCACGGTTAACGAACACAGGCGCGCCATCGCTCACGGTTTCGCGTGCCAGTGGGCCCCGGTGGAAACACCGGGGCTTTCTGCTGTCGGGAGCGGGGCCTCAATCGTTCAAATGCGCGGCAGTTCCCGCCCGTCTTGCGATCCGTTTTAACGGCTCCTTGAGAGGTCACGCAGCAAGCTGCCCGCGAGGAGCGGCGCGGCATGGTCAAAATGTTCGAGGCGGTCGATAACGAATTCGCGGTTGCCACCGGGCGCAATGTCAACAGCGGGCCCGGGCGCTCGACCTTCGACTATCCGCCGAACGGCACGTTCAACCTTGTCGTCACCTCGCACCCGGATGACACCAACCCCAACCTGTTCGAACCGGGCGAGACCTATTCACTCGGCTGGACCGGCAATGGCGGCGGCGGCACCATTCAGAATGCGACGATCATCCGCAGTGATGCCGCCCCCGGCGGGGACGGCGGGATCATCGTGTTCGAGGGCGTGACCGACAGGGGTGAGCTTGTCCATGTCGTCTGGACCCCAGATTTCGATCTCGAAGGCTGGTATTGGGACAATTTCAGCGCGGGCGCCTCGCCCGGTTTTCACACCGTTGACCAGAACGCGGCCTACAGCCATCAGGTTGTGTGTTTCGCTGCCGGAACCCGGATCGCCACGCCGCGCGGTGCCCGTCCTGTCGAGGTGCTGCGCCCCGGTGACATGGTCATGACGCGCGATCACGGGCCGCAACCGGTGGTCTGGGTCGCGCGGCGTGAGGGGACGGGTTTGGGGGCCAATGCGCCCGTCCTGTTTGCCCCCGGCAGCATCGGCAACCGGGCACCGCTGCGCCTGTCGCAACAGCATCGCGTGCTGATCGGCTCGGCCATGGCCGAGCTGATGTTCGCGGCGCCCGAGGTGCTTGTCCCGGCCAGGGCACTGATCGACGGGCAGGCCGTCCGCCTCATGCCCTGCGCGCGGATCACCTATGTTCATCTGCTCATGGGGCGGCACGAGATCCTTGACGCCGCCGATGGTGCCCCTTGCGAGAGTCTCTTGCCCGGCGATGTGGCCGAGGCCATCCTTGGTGCGGATCTGCCCGCTTGCGCAGGTCGTTTCCACGCGGCGCGCCCCGTGCTCACCTATCGAGAGGCGCTTTGCGTCACGGGTGCGCGCCTGCCGCCGCGCCTCCCCGCGCTGTGACCGGATCAGCCGAAGCGCGCGGACCAGGCGGGCAGCGTATCGCCTGCCATCGGTTGCGCCGCGTAAACCCCACGCGCCACCGCCCGCGCCAGGGCGCAGGCCGCCGCATGGCCGAGTGCGACCTCCTCGGCCAGGTCCGGCGCGCCGCGCGCGCCGGTCGCGGCGGCGAAGATCGCATCGCCATCCATCAGCGTATGGGACGGCACCAGCGCGCGCGCCAGCCCGTCATGCGCCGCCACGGCCAGCCGCGTGCACTGCGCCTTCGTGAGGCGGGCATCGGTTGCCACGATCCCGATGGTGGTATGCCCGTGCAGCGACAGCTTGGTCGGCGCGGCCATCGGATCGGGAAAGACACGCGCCACGCCGCGTCCGCCGAATTCCCCCCCGATCTCGAAGGGCGCGGCCCAGAACTGCGGCCCCTCACCCACCGTGGCAGAGCCGAGCGCATTGACCGCCACCAGCGCGCCCACCGTGACACCAGAGGGCAGGACGGCCGAGGCCGAGCCGATCCCGCCCTTGAGCGTCGCCGTCGTGGCCCCCGTCCCCGCCCCCGCCGTGCCGATCTCGAACATCTCGCCCGCCGCCGCCAGCGCCGCCCGCCCGAGCGCCTTGTAGGGGTTTTCGGTCCAGCCCTTGTCACCGCCATTGAGCAGGTCGAACAGGATCGCGGCCGGCACGATCGGCACACGCACCTCCCCCACGGCAAAGCCCCGTCCCATGGCACGCAAACCATCCGCCACGCCCGAGGCCGCATCGAGGCCGAAGGCCGAGCCGCCCGAGAGCACCAGCGCATCCACCGCCTGCACCGCGCGGTCAGGCGCCAGCAGATCGGTCTCACGCGTGCCCGGCGCGCCGCCCATGACATGCACGCCCGCCACGAACGGCGCGTCGCCCACCAGCACGGTGGCGCCAGAGCGCAGCACATGATTCCCGGCCTGCCCGACGCGCAGTCCGGCGACATCGGTGATCAGGTTGCGCGGCCCGGTGCGCGTCGTCATGATGGCTCCCTTGCGGTTCAGAGGTGATCGACCAGCTGCAAATGCTGCGCCAGCTGGTCCACCTCCGCAAGGTAGAGCGCGACCAGCCTGGGGTCATGCGGCGCGGCGCTCACCCCCGCCGGAATTTCACGCGCCAGCACTGACTCCACCGCCAGCGACACCGGCACCGACACGAGCCGCGCCATCGCCGTGCCCCGCGCATCGCCCCAGGCGTCCATCACATAGGTCTTGTGCCAGACGGTCTTGCCGCCACGCGCGGCCTTGAGGTCCACGCAGAGCACGACACGATCCGGCTCGCCCTCGGCATAGGCATGCGCCTGCCAGAAGGCTTCGGACATCTCCCGCAACCGCGCCTCGCCCGCCGCGCCGTCCAGCGTCTCGATTTCTGCAAAGACATCGCGCCACGCCTGTGCCCAGCCATTCAGCCGCAGCGTGCCGCGCACGAAATCGCGGACCTTCCAATCAGGATCAAAGCGATAGTCGGCGATGAAGGGCAGCGAATCGCGGTTGGGATAGACCTCGAAGCTCTCAGGTGCGGGCAGCGGCGCATCATAGCGCGAGATCGCGTCCCATGGCCGCGCCACGGTCAGTTCCGAGAAATTGCGGATCGAGCGCGAGGGCGCGTGCAGCGCCTTGAGCACCCCCAGCGGCGACCAGCTGAACTTGTAGCGGAAGGGGTTGGGGTGTTTCGGCACGCCGCCGCAATAGGACAGGAAGGACAGATCGTTGCCCGCGTCATACGCGCCCGAGGCGCGGTAATCGGCCACCAGATGATGCGCCATCAGATGATCAATGCCGGGATCAAGGCCGATCTCGTTGACAAGACACAGCCCCTTGTCGCGCGCCGCCCCGTCAAGCGCGCGCATCTCCGGCGAGATATAGGAGGACGACACGAAATGCGCGCCCCGCTCAAGGCAGAGCGTGGCCAGCGGCACATGCCAGTCGCCCGGCAGCATCGAGACCACCACATCGCCGGGGGCCAGCGCCGTGCCGAGCGCCTCCATGTCAAAGCCGCGGATATCGCCGGTCAGGTCCCCCACCGCCGCGCGCGCCTTGTCCACCGAGCGGTTCCAGACCGCAACGGGATGCCCCGCCGCGATCAGCCGCCGCAGGCCGGGGATGGCCGAAAGGCCGGTGCCGCACCAATGGATTGTCATGGTTCAGACCTCCTTTGCGTGAGTATCGAATGTGGCGCGCGCACGGCCCCACACGCCCTGATCCAGCGCGTCTAGTGTCAGAAGATGCGGCAGCAATTGCGCGGCGAAATCCTCCGAGGATTCGCGCGGCAAGAGCGACGGCAGGTTGTCGATCGCCATCACGTCGAGCGGCGGCGCATCCTGCACCCGCACCACCGGCGCGGCCCATGTGGTGGCGCGGTCATAGACCGGCACCGGGTTGTAATCGCTGTCGGGATCGCAGGCCACATCACCGATCACCGACAGCCGCCGGGGCGCGGTCAGCGCGGATTTCGGCACAAAGACCGGCGCGCCGGGACGCGCGAGGATGCAGTTGATGAAGATGTCATGATCGAGAATTTCGGGGAACGGCCCGCCATGGGCGGTCTCGGCCATGTCCCATTTGGTCACGCTGAGCCCCATCGCCGCGCAAAGATCGCTTGCCCCGGTGCCAACCCGGCCAAGCGCACCGATGACCAGCGCCGAGGGGCGGCGGTCGAGAGGTGCGAGACGTGCCGCCAGATCGGCGAGCAAGGCCTCGCGCCCGGTGAAGGTGGCCACCGCCGGACAGATCCCGCCCCCGGCTTGAGCCGCCCATGCCATCAGCGACACCGCCGCCCCGGCATAGCCCGCCCAATAGCCGAAGGCCGCGACGCGGCGGCCCGTCTCGTCCACCAGATATTCCAGATCGTAAAGCGCCCCGCCGCCCGCGCGGAACCGCTCCAGCAGGCGACGGCCCGAATGTTGCCCCTTGAAGGCATGGCCGAACATGATGTGGCGATGCGGCAGGGGCGTGCCGTCCTCGGGCAATTCCTTCAGCCCGAAGATGATCGCGTCACGCGGTGCCTCGGGCCAGGCACCTTCGGGCACGATGTCGCAACCCGCCGCGCGGTAGCCGTCGATCGCAATGGCGCGCGCCCTGCTCTCCTCCACGGTCACGGCAAAGCCCCGCCTGATCAGCGCTGCCGCGCCCTCGGGTGTGAGACCCACCCGTTCCTCGTTCGCGCGCTGCTCGGCGCGCACCCACAGATGTGTCATGCGGCCCCCTCAGATCATGCCGTCGGCCAGAACCCGCGCGACAGAGGTGCGCGCCGCCATCGCCGCGCGGAAGGCGTGGATTTTCGGGAAGGGCGCAAGATCCACCCCGTCGCCCTCCAGCCAGCCGGTGGCCACCCAAAGATAGGGGTCGGCAAGCGAAAACGCCTCGCCCAGAACATAAGTCCCGCGCAGCATGTGGGTTTCGACGAAACTCGCGCTGTCGGTCATTGTCTGCACCGCCTTGGCCTTCATGTCGGCAATCGAGCTTTCCTCGCTCGCCCATCGTTGCCCGCGCGCGCGATGCGCGTGGTTCACATGCATGGTGGAGGCGAGGTAATACATCGCCGCGCGCATGGTCGCGGCCTCATACGGGTCTTCGGGCCGCAGGCCCGCCAGCGGCGCGAGATCGGCGATGTAATCGAGGATCGCCCCCGTCTCGGTCAGGATGCCGTGCCCTGTCACCAGCGCGGGCACCCGACCCTTGGGGTTGATGGCGTGATAGTCGGGGCGCGTCTGCTCGCCCGCCCTGAAATCGAGACGCACCGGCTCGAACGCCAGCCCCGCCTCGTGCAGCGTGACGGCCACGGCCACGGCGATGGTGCCTTTTGCGTAATAGAGTTTCATCCCTGTCCCCTTCTCAGATGAATGTGCGTGCATGGGCGCGGTCGGGCGTATCGAGATGCGGCGTGGTGTTGAACGCGCCGACCATCAGCATCTCGTGCACATGATGCACCCGGTGAAGCGAACTGTTCATCACCTGAAGCATGACCTTCGACAGTCCCGGAATTCCCAGATGCAGCGCGTGTCGCATCACCATGCCGATGACGCCGCCCGATGTCACCACCAGAACCCGGCCCCCGGCCCCGTTCAGATCGTCGATGATCGACGCGACCCGCGCGGTGAAGGTGTCGAATGTCTCGGGCAGGCCGCTCAGCCCGCCCTCGGCCCAATGGGTGATGACCTGCGGCAGGTAGCGGGCGAACTCGGTGGCGTCGACAGGCGCGGGAATGCCGTGCTGCGCCTCTACGGCCTGTGCCAGCGCGAAATAGCTCAACTCGTCAAGCCGCGCATCGCTCTCGGACCCTGCATAGCCCATGGCCTCTGCGGTGCCTCTCTGGCGGTTGAGCGTGCCGGTGACGACGTGATCGAAATGCGGATTGGTGGCGCGCAGATGCGCCCCCAGCCATTCGGCCTGCTGCACCCCCAGCGCCGATAGACGGTCATAGCCCGCCTCGTCGGTGGCGTGGCTATTGGCCTGCCCGTGCCGCACCAGAATGATTTCGGTCATCGCGTCTCTCCGCCTGTCGGGCCGGACGTTAGCGCCGGAGCGGAGCGGGGGAAAGGCGTCATCCGCCGGACTGTCCGCGATTTCCCGTCAGATCGTGGTGCCGCGTGAGGGGATCGAACCCCCGACCTTCGCTTTACAAGAGCGCTGCTCTACCAGCTGAGCTAACGCGGCACGTCGATAACGCGCTGATTAAAGCCATTCGCGGGCGCGGGCAAGCGGGCCGCGCCCGCCGATTGCGGTTTTCCTTGGCCGAAAACGGCTTATAGTGGCGCAAAATCACCCGAAAGAGGCACATCAGAGGTATGCAGGTCGTCATTCACGCCGGGGCGCACATGACCGATGAGGACAGGCTCGTCACCTGTCTGCGCGACAATTTCGAGGCGCTGCGCGCGCGCGGCACGCTCGTGCCCCTTCCCGAGAGCTATCGCCGCCCGATTCGGGAATTGTTCCAGACCGCGCAAGCCAATGTTCTTCCTGAGGACGCGCGCGCCTCGGTGCTCGGCGTGACCGGGGCCGATGAGGCGACGGCGCGGCTTGTGCTGTCCAATCACGGGTTTTTCGGCACGCCCAAGATGACCGTGGGCAGCGGGCGGTTCTATGCCGCCGCCGAGATGCGGCTTGCGCAGTTGCGGCAGATGTTCGCGGGCGACGGGATCGAGCTGTTTCTGGCGCTGCGCAACCCGGCGACCTTTCTGCCCGCGCTGCTGCCGGATACCCCGTTCGCCACCGTGGCCGACCTTCTGCGCGGTGACGACCCGATGACCCTGCGCTGGTCCGAAACGGTCGCGCGGCTGCGCGCGGCCTTTCCCGACATGGCGCTGACGGTCTGGTGCAATGAAGACACGCCGATGATCTGGGGCGAGGTGTTGCGCAAGATGGCCGGGGTGGACCCCGAGACGCCGCTTGCCGGTGAATTCGCGCTGCTGCCCGAGATCATGTCGGCACCGGGGCTCAAACGCTTTCACGACTATGTCGCAAGCCGTCCGGGCCTGACCGAGGAGCAGAAACGCCGCGTGGTGGCGGCGTTTCTCGACAAGTTCGCGGACGAGGCGGCCATCGAGGAAGAGCTTGACGTGCCCGGCTGGGATGCCGCGCTCGTCGATCGCCTCAGCGCGCTCTACGACGCCGATATGGAGACCATCGCCGCCATGGACGGGGTCACGTTCATCGCGCCGTAAAGAACGCGGGCGCGGCGCGCCTATCCCTTGGTCCTGAGTCCCATCAGCGCCGCGGCAAAGGGATTGTCGGGGTCGATGCGGTCCTTTTTCTCGGGACGTGCCGAGAAGCTCTTGGCGCGGTCCTCGCGGTCCTCACGCGGCTTGCCTTTGCCGGGTTTGCCGCCCCTTGGCCGGTCGCCGCCGGACTTCTTGCCCGGTTTGGCGCGTTCGCCACGGTTATGGCCCTCAGCCTGTGCGGGGCGCTCGGGGCGGCGGCTGCGCGGGGCCCATGTGAAGGTATAGAACACCTCGATTTCGGGCGCGGCTACCTCGGGTGTCTCGCCGGGTGTCAGGTCGGCCTCGGGGGCTTCGCTGATCTCTGCGGCAATTTCGGCCTCGGGGTTCGGTTCTTCCGCCAGCGGCGATACGCCCGCGTCGGGAATGGCCTCGGCCGCTTGCTCGACGGTCTCGGGCGCGGGCTCCGCCTCGGTTGCGGCATCGGCGGGGGCCTCGGCCATGGCCTGATCCACCGGCTTGACCTTCTCACGCTCGGCCTTCTCGGCGCGGTAGCCCAGCCCCTGCATCAATCCGGCAAACTGTTCCAGCGTCATGCCGGTGATCGAGAGCATGTCCGGCGTCGCCTCGAAACCGGCGCGTGTATCGGCGCTGCGCAGCATGTCGGCCAGCCGCTCCAGCATGTCGATGCGAATCGCCCGCTCGCCCGCCGCGCGATAACCCGCCATGGTGAAGTAGCCCCGCGGCGCGCCCGTCTGAGCGGGCACGGTCACCAGGCCCGGCGGCGGGGCCTCGGGGAACTCGTCCAGCCCGGTGCTGAGCGACCACAGCACCAGCCGCAGCCGCGTCGGCGCGGGCTTGAGCAGAAGCGGCAGAAAAACGGTGAACTGCCCGAAGCGCACGCCATGCTTGCGCAACGCGCCGCGCGCCTCCTGATCGAGCGCCTTGACCTCCTCTGCCACGTCGCCGCGCGGGATCACCCCCATCGCCTCGACAAGGCGAAAGCCGAAGCCGCGCGCCATGCCGCTCAGCGTCTCGTCGCGGCTGATCGCGGTCAGCGGCTCGAACAGCGTCGTCACCTTGCGGTCGATGAAATGTTGCAGGCGGCGCTGCACCTTGGCGGCGATATCCGGCCCGGCCTCGTCATCCACGAAGGCCGTGGCCAGCGGCTTCATCGGGTCCGCCCCGGCCACCAGCTTGCCCACCGCGTCCTTGCCCCACAGGAGGCCGCCCTGCTCGGTAAAGTCGATCTCGGTATCGGGCGCGTTGTAGAAGCGATCCGCCTTGAGATGGAAATGCGGGGCGAGCGCGGCAAGGCTGGCCTGCTCCAGCGTGCGCGCCTCCTGACCGGCGGCGGCCTTGTCACGGATAAAGCGGAACCCTTCGAGACGGCCCACGAATTCGCCTTCGACGCTGACCGCGCCCTGATCGTTCACTTCGGCCACCATGGCCTCCTTCTGCTTGAGCCGGCGCATCAGCACGGATGTGCGCCGGTCCACAAATCTCTGGGTCAGCGCCCCATGCAGCGCGTCCGACAGGCGGTCTTCTACAGCGCGCGTCGCCTCTCGCCAATGGGTTTCGTCATCCACCCATCCCTTGCGCTGTGCGACATAGGTCCAGGTGCGGATATGCGCGAGACGTTTCGACAGCGTGTCGATATCGCCATCCACGCGGTCGATGCGGTGGATCTGCTGGCCCAGCCAGTCATCGGGCACGCGGCCAAGCTCGTGCAGGTCGCAAAAGATGCGCTCCAGAAGGCTGGCGTGCTCGGCGGCGCTGATGCCGCGAAAATCGGGAATGCGGCAGACATCCCACAGCAAGCGCACGGCAGGGGCACCCATGGCGCGCGCGCGCACATCCGGCACATCTGCGAGCGTCTTGAGCGCGGCCAGATCGTCCGCTTCGCGGGCACGCACAAGCAATTCATGTTCGGGCCGCGCTTCCAGCGACGCGATGAGCGCCTGTGCAGAGCCGAAGGCAAGCCGCGCGTTGCGCCATTCCAGCTTGCGCACCGGGGCAAAGCGGTGGTCGGTGATCGCCTGCGCGAGGTCCGGCTCCAGATCGGGGGCCTCGCCGGTCACGCCGAAGGTGCCGTCGCGCATGCCCCGCCCCGCACGGCCCGCGATCTGGCCCAGCTCATGCGGGAAAAGCGGGCGCATCCGCGTCCCGTCGAACTTGGTCAGCGACGAGAACGCCACATGATCGATATCGAGGTTGAGGCCCATGCCGATGGCGTCCGTCGCCACCAGGTAATCCACATCGCCATTCTGATAAAGCGCCACCTGCGCGTTGCGCGTGCGCGGGCTGAGCGCGCCCATCACCACCGCCGCCCCGCCCTTTTGCCGCCGGATCAACTCGGCGATGGCATAGACGTTCTCCACCGAAAAGCCGACGATGGCGCTGCGCGCGGGCATGCGCGAAATCTTGCGCGGGCCGGTATAGCTGAGTTGCGACATGCGTTCGCGGCCCAGAAACTCCACCCCCGGCACCAGCGCGGCAATGGTGGGCCGCATCGTATGGCTGCCCAGAAACTGCGTCTCGCGTGTCCCGCGCATCCGAAGCAGGCGGTCGGTGAAGACATGGCCGCGCTCGGGGTCCGCGCAAAGCTGGATCTCGTCGATGGCGACGAAATCCGTGCCCATCCCCTCCGGCATCGCCTCGACGGTGCAGACCCAGTATTGCGCGCGCGGCGGAACAATGCGTTCCTCGCCGGTGACAAGCGCCACCACCGATGGGCCGCGCGCGGCCACGATCTTGTCATAGACCTCGCGCGCCAGCAGGCGCAGCGGCAGCCCGATGATCCCGGTGCGGTAGCCCAGCATCCGCTCGATGGCGTAATGGGTCTTGCCGGTATTGGTCGGGCCCAGAACCGCGAGGATTCTCGACTGCTCGGACATCCGCCCCGTTCCTCTTGCCTGTGCGTCCGGGCCTTGTGCGCCCGCTCAGAGCGTCGCGCCACCCAGCTTGCGCGACACGCGTTCCAGGGTCGTGCCTATCTCTTCGTGGTGAGGATGTATAGCTTGGGCGCGCATCAGGGCATCATGCGCCAATTCGGGACGGTCCATCTTGTCGAGGATCACGCCCAGCCCGTAGATCGCGTTGAAATGGCGCGGCTCAAGTGCCAGTACCCGCTCGATGTCATGAAGCGCCAGCCCATACCGCTCCTGCCGGTAAAAGGCGATGGAGCGCAGGTGCCAGGCTTCGGCGAAATCCGGCGCGTGATCTATGGCGGCGCTCAGATGTTCGACCGCCATGGCCAGATCGCCCGCCTCGATCGCGTCCTCGCCACGGCGCAACAGAAGGTCCATCGCCGGAGAGCCCGAGCGCGACAGTTCAAGCTCGATCTCCGCGGCAACGCGCCGCGCCTCGGCCGGGTCTGCCCCGGAAAGCTGCGCGAAGAGGTCGTCAAGCCGGTTTTCCTGCGCCCCGAGAGGTAGGGAAAACATGACTACCGCCAGACCTGCCGCGACGATACGGTTGAGATGTTTCATGACGTCTCCCATAACGTGCCTAGTGTAGCGCGGATTGGCGGGATGCAAAGCCCCGTCATCGCAAACGTGAAAGGACACAGAAATGAGCGACGTGATTGCAGCCGCCGTGAAGGCGCTCAACGAAAAGATGGGTGACGAAGGTTTTGACGGCTCCGCGAAATTCGTGATCGAGGGCGAGGGCGGCATCGTGCTCGACGCCTCCGGCGCGCGCGCCGCCGACGATGAGACCGACGTGACCCTTTCGGCCGATACCGAGACGTTCCAGGCGATTCTCTCGGGCGATCTCGACCCGACGGCGGCGTTCATGTCGGGGCGCCTCTCTGTCGATGGCGACATGGGCATGGCGATGAAGCTTGGCAGCGTCCTCGCCTGATGGAGGCTGCGCCGCTTTTCTCCGAGGTGGCGGACGGTCCCGGTGACGGGGCCGCCTTCTGGCTGCGCACGGTGGACGGGCCGCGCATTCGCGTGGGTCTCTGGCACCGGGCAGCCACGAAGGGCACGGTGCTGCTCTTTCCGGGGCGCACCGAATATGTCGAGAAATACGGCCGCGCGGCGCGGGACTTTGCCGCGCACGGCTATGCCACGCTGGCGGTGGACTGGCGCGGGCAGGGACTGGCCGACCGGCTGACCGGCGACACCATGGCCGGTCATGTCCATCACTTCATCGACTATCAGCAGGACGTGGCCGCGATGATCGCGGCGGCGCAGGCGCTCGATCTGCCGCGCCCCTGGCATCTGCTGGCGCATTCCATGGGCGGCTGTATCGGTCTGCGCGCGGTCATGGCGGGGCTTGACGTCAAAAGCGTCGTCTTTTCCGGGCCGATGTGGGGCATCCAGATGGGTGCGGCGCTGCGCCCCTTCGCCTGGTCGCTTGGGTGGGGCGCGCGGCGGCTTTGCCTCGATCATGTCTACGCGCCCAGCACCGGGGCAGAGCATTACGTCCTGTCGGAGCCGTTCGAAACCAACAAGCTGACCAATGACCGCGAGATGTGGGGCTACATGGCCCGCCAGCTCGAGGCGCATCCCGAGCTTGGCATCGGCGGCCCGAGCCTGCGCTGGCTGCACGAGGCGCTGATGGAGATGCGCGCGCTTGCCCGCCGCCCCTCGCCCGCCCTGCCCTGTCTCACGCTTCTGGGCAGCGACGAGGAGATCGTCGATCCGCGCCGCATCCATGACCGCATGGCCCATTGGCCCGGCGTCCGGTTCGAGATTGTCCCCGGCGGACGGCACGAGACGCTGATGGACACGCCCGCGATGCGGGCGCGGCTCTTCGGGCTGATCTGTGACTTCTACGACAGCGCGGGCATGGCACCGGCGCGCGCGGTGTCCTGAGAGGGCCCGCGCGCTCCGGACCGCCTCAGCCTCCTGCCTGCACCCTCACATGTTGCTCGCCCAGCCCGGTGATGCGCAACACCATCTCGTCGCCGTCTTTGAGGAAGCGCGGCGGCTTGTGCCCCATGCCCACCCCCGGTGGCGTGCCCGTGGCGATGATATCGCCCGGCTCGAGCGTCATCAGGGTGCTGAGATAGGCGACGATCTCGGCCACGCCGAAGATCATGCGCGACGTGTTGCCGGTCTGCATGGCCGCGCCGTTCACCTCGGTCACAAGCTCGAGCGCCTGCGTGTCCACCTCGTCGGGCGTGACAAGCCATGGCCCGACCGGCGCGAACGTGTCCGCGCTCTTGCCCTTGGTCCATTGCCCCGAACCTTCGAGTTGCAGCGCGCGCTCGGAGACATCGTTGAAGATGGTGAACCCCGCCACATGGGCCATCGCCTCGGCCTCGGTCACGTATGTGGCGCGGGTGCCGATGACGATGCCAAGCTCTACCTCCCAGTCGCCCTTCTGCGCGCCGCGCGGCAGGATCACCGGATCGTTCGGACCATTGAGCGCCGTGATCGCCTTGAGAAAGACCACCGGTTCCGTCGGCGGCTCGGCCCCGAGTTCGGCGGCGTGATCACTGTAGTTGAGGCCGATACCGACAAGCTTGCCCACGCCCGCCACCGGGACGCCGAGGCGCGGCGCGCCCTCGACCAGCGGCAGCGTCTCGGGATCGACGCGCGGCAGGTTGCCCAGCACCGCGCCCGCCAGATCGGGCACCACGCCCGACAGATCCCTGAGCCGCCCCGCGCCGTCGAGCACCGCGGGCCGCTCCTCTCCCCGCGCACCATATCGTGCAAACCGCATCGCCTGTCCCTCCGTCTTGCGTTACCTGCGCACCATATCCCGCCCGCGCCCCGGCGCAAGGGCTGGCCCCGCCTGCGCGCCGCGCTAGGATTGTAACATGGTCCTGACGCTCACTCCGAACGGCCTTTATTGCCCGGCCGGCGATTTTCACATCGACCCCTGGCGCCCGGTCGCGCGGGCGCTCATTACCCATGGCCATGCCGATCATGCACGCGGCGGGCATGGCGCCTATCTTGCCACCGATATTGCCGCGCCCGTGATGCGCCACCGGCTTGGCGCACTCACGCTGGATACGATCCGCTATGGCGAGATGCGCCGGATCGGCGCGGCGCGCGTCTCGTTCCACCCCGCAGGCCATGTCCCCGGATCGGCGCAGATCCGGGTCGAGGTGGCGGGCGAGGTCTGGGTCGTGTCGGGCGATTACAAACTGGAGCATGATCCGCTCTCGACCCCGTTCGAGCCAGTGCGCTGTCATCAGTTCGTGACCGAATGCACCTTCGGCCTGCCGGTCTTCGACTGGCCGGACCCCGCCGGGGTGGCGCGCGACATCAACGCATGGTGGGCTGCCAACGCCGCCGAGGGGCGGTTTTCGCTGCTTGGCGCCTATGCGCTTGGCAAGGCGCAGCGGGTGCTTGCGATGCTTGACCCGAGCATCGCGCCGATCCTGACGCATGGGGCCATCGAGGCCACCAACGCGGTGCTGCGCGCACAGGGCTTCGCCCTGCCCGAGACCCGCCATGTCACCCCCGAGACTGACCTGCGCGCTTGGCAGGGCGCGCTGGTTCTGGCCCCGCCGGGCGCGCTGGCGGGGCCGTGGGCGCGGCGCTTCCGTCCCGCCTCCACCGCGCTGGCAAGCGGCTGGATGCGGCTGCGGGGCGTGCGCCGCAGGCGCGCCGCCGACCGTGGGTTTGTCCTCTCCGACCACGCCGACTGGGCGGGTCTCAACCGCGCCATTGCCGAAACCGGGGCAGAGACCATCCATGTCACCCACGGCTATACGGAGGTCTTCGCCCGCTGGCTCTCCGATCAGGGGTATGACGCGCGCGTGCTGCGCACCGAATTCACCGGCGAGACGCTGGAGGAGGAGGCATGAAGGCGTTCGCCGCACTCTTCGCCACGCTCGACCAGACCACGCGCACCACGACCAAACTCGCGGCGCTGGCCGGGTATTACCGCACCGCCCCCGACCCTGACCGCCTCTGGGCCATCGCGCTTTTCTCCGGCCGCCGCCCGAAACGCGCCATCACCACGACGCGCCTGCGCGAATGGGCCGCCGAACGCGCGGGCATCCCGCTGTGGCTCTTCGAGGACAGCTATGCGGTGGTGGGCGATCTGGCCGAGACCATCGCCCTTGTCCTGCCGCCGCCCTCGACCTCCCATGACGCGAGCCTTGGCGCATGGATCGACCACCTGCGCGCCCTGAAAGACGCCGATGACAGCACCCGCAAGGCGCAGGTGCTGGCGGCCTGGGAGGGGCTAGAGCCGCTGGAACGTCTGGTCTTCAACAAGCTCATCACCGGCGGGTTCCGCGTCGGCGTCAGCGCCGGGCTGATGACGCGCGCGCTGGCGCAGGCCACCGGGCGCGACCCGGCGGAACTGGCGCATCGGCTGATGGGCGACTGGTCACCCGACAGCACCACATGGGCCGATCTGATCGAGAGCCATGACCCCGGCGACAGCCTGTCGCGCCCCTATCCCTTCTGCCTTGCCTACGGGCTGGAGGAAGCGCCCGAGAGCCTTGGGCCGCCGGATGACTGGCTGGCGGAATGGAAATGGGACGGCATTCGCGGACAGGTGATCGCGCGGGGCGGGCAGGTCTTTATCTGGTCGCGCGGCGAAGAGTTGATGACCGACCGCTTCCCCGAACTGGCCGATTTGCGCAGGCTCTTGCCCGACGGCACCGTGATCGACGGCGAGGTGCTGGCGCATGACGGCACCGCCCCCCTGCCCTTTGCCGCGCTTCAAAAGCGGATCACCCGCAAGACCGTGCCGAAGAAACTGCTGACCGAGGCCCCTGTGATCCTGATGGCCTATGACCTCTTGGAACAGGATGGCCGCGACCTGCGCGCCCTGCCTCTTGCCGAGCGCCGCGCACGGCTGGAAACCCTCGTGCGCGCCCTGCCGCCCGAAGCCCCCCTGCGCCCCTCGCCGACGATCCCCTACACCTCATGGACCGATCTGGTTGCCATCCGCGCCACCGCCCGCACCCACCGCGCCGAGGGGCTGATGCTCAAGCGGCGCAGCGGCCCCTATCACGCGGGCCGCAAAAGAGGTGACTGGTGGAAATGGAAACTCGATCCGCTGACCATCGACGCGGTGATGATCTATGCGCAGGCGGGCCACGGGCGGCGCGCCAATCTCTATACCGATTTCACCTTCGCGGTCCGGGACGGCGACACGCTCTTGCCCTTCACCAAGGCCTATTCCGGTCTGACCGATGCCGAGTTTCGCCAGATTACCGCATGGGTGCGCAAGAATACGCTGGACCGTTTCGGCCCGGTGCGGCAGGTGCGCCCCGAACAGGTGTTCGAAATCGCCTTCGAGGGCATACAGGCCAGCCCGCGACACAAATCCGGCGTGGCGCTGCGCTTTCCGCGCATCGCGCGCTGGCGTCGGGACAAGCCGCCGACCGAAGCCGATACCCTTGCCGACCTGCGCGCGATGCTGGCGCTTTTCGGTTAGGAGCAGCCCCCGTCGAGCAGCACGGATGTGCCGCGAATCCCGGTCACGCTCAGCGAACAGCCGCGCCCGACGATCGTGACGCTCCGCCTCTCGCCGACGCCGACAAGCTCGGTCTCAAGCCCGTTGATCGCCAGCCGCGCCCGGTCGCCGATCGCGCCCGAAACGAAGACCCGCAACAGCCCGTCGCCCAGAATGGCCATCTCGCCGGGAGAATAGGCCGTGCCGAGCGCATCGCCCCCGCCCGCGTTGTCGCAATCCGAGACAAGCCGCACGCCGTCCGCCCCGACGCCCGCAAGCCCGAGGCGGCAGGCCCCGCCCGCGTGACTGACCACCAACGTTTCGCCCACCGAAAGATCCGAGGTCGCGCCATTGACCGAGAGCCGCGCCGCGCCCGCCCCGGCGTCGAGCCGCTGCACGAAGGCCCGCACCGCGCCGCCCGCAAGCACAAAGGTTTGCCCCACGCCGCGCGCCGCGCCGGCGTCGCTCAGCCCTTCGATGTTCGCGGCGTGCGACGGGGCCGCCGCAACCTCCGGCGCGGGGGCAGGTTCCGGCGCGGGCCGCGCGTCAAGCGCGCCACGCAGCGCCGCCACCTGCTCCGAGGCGGTCTCGGAAATGCGCGCGCCAAGATCGGCGGCCACCCCCTCGATCCGGCCTTCAAGCGCACCGAGACGCGCGCCAAAGGCCGCCATGGCCTCTTCGGTCACGGCAACCGCGTCCCCGGCGGTGCCCGTCACCGCCGTCTCCAGCGCCGCGAGACGGTCCGACAGACCGGCGAGCACGTCCTTGTCCCCCTGCGCCGCCTCGGTCACCGGTCCCATGGCGCGCTCCACGCCGGTGCGCACCTTGCTGTCGATCGCCGAGAGCGACAGAAGCGATCCGAGCAAAAGCCCCACGACGCCACCGCCAACCCCGACCGCAACCGGGTTCTTCAGAATGTCAGACATGATCCAATCCTCCCTTTTGCACAGGATGTTAAAGGGATTCGCCGCGTTCGGGCAGATTTTTTCATGCCTCTCGACCCCGGCGCATATACATCCGCCCGCCCGCGCGCTACCTCTGCGGCAAAGCACTGACAAGGAGCGTGACATGACCGTGAAACCCGTCTTTGACGCCAATACCGCCTCGGGAGGCAAGGATCTGGGCCGTCTGCCGGAATGGGACCTGAGCGACCTCTACCAGAGCCCCGACGCGCCTGAACTGGCGCGCGATCTGGACTGGCTGCGCGGTGCCTGCGCGGATTTCGCCAGTGATTACGAGGGCAAGCTGGCGGATCTCGACGCCGCCGGATTGCTTGACTGCCTGCACCGCGACGAGGCGATCAGCCGGGTGGCAGGGCGGATCATGTCCTATGCGGGGCTGCGCTATTACCAGCAGACGACCGATGGCGCGCGGGCCAAGTTCCTTTCGGATTGTCAGGAGAAGGTGACGACTTACACCACGCCGCTGGTGTTCTTCTCGCTGGAACTGAACCGGCTGGACGCGGCGGCGCTTGACGCGATGTATGCCGCGAACGCCGATCTCGCGCGCTATGCTCCCGCGCTGCGCCGTATCCGGGCGATGAAGCCGCATCAGCTCTCGGATGAGCTGGAAAAGTTCCTGCACGATCTGGGCGTTGTCGGCGACGCGTGGGAGCGGCTTTTCGATGAGACCATCGCGGGGCTTTCGTTCAGCGTCGATGGCGAGGATCTGACCATCGAGGGCACGCTCAACCTGCTGACCGACCATGACCGCAGCAAACGCGAGGCGGCCGCGCGCGAACTCGCGCGTGTATTCGGCGAGAATATCCGCACCTTCGCCCGTATCCACAACACGCAGGCCAAGGAAAAGGAGGTGCTCGACCGCTGGCGCAAGATGCCGACCGCACAGACCGGGCGACACCTGTCGAACGATGTCGAGCCGGAGGTGGTCGAGGCGCTGCGGGGCGCGGTCGTGGCCGCCTATCCGCGCCTCTCGCACCGCTATTACGAGCTCAAGCGCAAATGGCTGGGCCTTGAGCGGATGCAGGTCTGGGACCGCAATGCGCCGCTGCCGATGGAGGAAACCCGCCTCATCGGCTGGGAGGAGGCGCGCGAGACGGTGATGGCCGCCTATGCCGGTTTCGCCCCCGAAATGGCCGATCTCGCCGCGCCGTTCTTCGAGAAAGGCTGGATCGACGCGGGCGTGAAGCCGGGCAAGGCGCCGGGGGCCTTTGCCCATCCCACCGTGACCGATGCGCACCCTTATGTGATGCTCAACTATCTGGGCAAGCCGCGCGACGTGATGACGCTGGCGCATGAGCTGGGCCACGGCGTGCATCAGCGGCTGGCGGCCCCGCAGGGCGAGCTTCTGGCCTCCACCCCGCTGACCCTGGCCGAAACGGCAAGTGTCTTTGGCGAGATGCTGACCTTTCGCCGTCTGCTCGCAGGGGCGAAGACCGAAGCCGAGCGCAAGGTGCTCCTGGCGGGCAAGGTCGAGGACATGATCAACACGGTCGTGCGCCAGATCGCCTTTTACGATTTCGAGTGCAAGCTGCATGCCGCGCGCCGCGAGGGGGAACTCACGCCCGAGGACATCAATGCGCTCTGGATGTCGGTGCAGGCCGAGAGCCTGGGCGAGGCGTTCGACTTCATGGACGGGTATGAGACCTTCTGGGCCTATATCCCGCATTTCGTCCATTCGCCCTTCTACGTCTACGCCTATGCCTTCGGCGATGGCCTCGTGAACGCGCTTTATGCGGCCTACGAGGCCGCGCCCGAGGGCTTCGAGGAGAAATATTTCGACATGCTGCGCGCAGGCGGCTCCAAGCACCACAAGGAATTGCTCGCCCCCTTCGGCCTTGACGCCAGCGACCCGGCTTTCTGGGACAAGGGGCTATCGATGATCGAAGGCATGATCGACGAGTTGGAGGCGATGGAGGGTTAAAGACGCCCGACGCCCTGGCAAAAGCGCACAGACCGCCCGGCCCGACTTGACAAGGTCGGGCGGGCCATCACCCGGTCACCGGCCCGGCCCGCCTTTTCAGAAATGCGCCTTCGGCTCATCCGGTTTGCCCGCGGCCAGCGCCAGCACCCCGGCCAGTCCCGTCATGCCGATGGGAAACATGGTAAAGACGCCAAAGCCGAACGCGACATACATCAGCCCCGCCGACACGAGCAGCAACACGCCGCCCCAGAGCGCGCGCATCCGGGCCATGGCCCCGCCCGCAATCGCAAGCAAAGGGGCCATGAAGCTTGCCGTGCGGATGAGCGCGGGGTCACGCACCTGATGAAGCAGCCCCTCAACCTCGCCATAGCGGCCCACCACCTCGGTATAGCCGTAGCTGAAGAAGCCCACGAGCACCGCAAGACAGCCACCGATCACCCCCAGAACCATCGCCGCGCTGCGCATCGCCTATCCGTCTCCCAAAAGGGCGTCCTGAACATCCTTGCCCCAGCCGAGATAGAGCCGCCCCCCCGCCTCGATCAAGGGGCGCTTCATCAGCGCGGGATGCGCGGCGATGAGCGCCAGCGGATCGCCCGCCCGCTCCGCCTCGCTGAGACCGCGCCATGACGTCGATTGCCGGTTCACCAGCGCGGCCCCGAACCGATCATGCGCGGCGCGTGCGACATTTTCGGGCAGCCCATCGGCGCGGACATCGCGAAATTCAGCATCTCCAAGGGATTTCAATGCCTTGCGGCAGGTATCGCAGGTTTTAAGTCCATAAAGGATCATCGCAAGCCCTCGTATCCGGCCCCCCTCTTAGCGCGCCGCGCCCGGCCCGTCACGGGGTTTCGCTTGATTTTTACAATGGCGGTGCAATCATCGGGCCATGCGCCTGCGACCTGGCGCATATGGCCCGGCATACTTCCGGGGACGCGCAGACGAAGGAGAGCGGCATGCCGACAGGCACCGTGAAATGGTTCAATACCACAAAGGGCTACGGATTTATCGCCCCCGATGACGGCGGCAAGGACGTGTTCGTGCATATCTCGGCGGTGGAGCGGTCGGGGCTCACCGGCCTTGCCGACAATCAGAAAGTCGGGTTCGAGCTTCGCGACGGCCGCGACGGGCGGCAGATGGCCTCGGACCTGCGACTGCTCTGAGAGCGGCCCCGCGCGCTCAGTTGCAGCCCTTCGACCCCGGCGGGCAATCGTCGTAACGCGGGCGCGCGCTGCGGGCCACATGGTGAATGCGCGTGCTCACCGGGTGGCGCATGGCCTCCTGATAGCTTTGCGCCTGATTGGGCACGCCGCAGCAGATGGTGCCGTTGATGCTCACCGGTTGAAGCCCGGCAGGGCAGAAATTCGCCTTGCTGTCATAGGCATAGACGCGCGGCCCCTGCGCAAGCGCGGGTGCTGCCAGACAGGCAAGCGCCAGCGCGGTCATGATCTTCGCGGAAAACGGACGCATGAAACCCCCTCAACTACGGTTAATCCGCCGCGATGGTAAGCGATGCGCGGCCCCTGTCAATTTCCAAATCGGCAACACAGTGTTTGCAAAACAACTCAAGCCTGCGGGGCGCATGTCACCGCTTGCCACATGTCGCGCGCGGCGCGGGTCTCGGCCACGTCATGCACCCGCAGGATCTGCACCCCCTGCCCGATGGCCAGCACCGCAACGGCAAGCGAGCCGGGAACGCGGTCGGCGGCGACGGGCGTTCCGGTCACATCGCCGATGAACCGCTTGCGCGACGCCCCCAGAAGGACGGGGCACCCCAGACCGTGAAAGAGCGACAGGTTTTGCAAAAGCCGCAGATTGTGGCCGCGCGTCTTGCCAAAGCCGATGCCGGGATCGACGGCGATGCGCGCGCGTGGAATGCCAAGCGCGATCAGCGCCTCGACACGGGCTTCAAGCCAATCGTAGACGTCAAGCACCACGTCGTCATAGCGCGGGTCCTGCTGCATCGTCTCGGGCGTGCCCTGGGCGTGCATGACGCAGACCGGCAGCGCGTGCAGCGCGGCGAACGGCGCGAGCGCGGGATCGAAGGTAAAGCCCGCCACATCGTTGACCATGTTGGCCCCTGCCCGCACTGCCGCACGCGCGACCGCTGTCTTGCGGGTGTCGATCGAGATGGGCAGGCCGATCTCGGCGCGGATGGCTTCGATCACCGGGGCGGTGCGGGCGATTTCATCGTCGAGCGGCACCGGCGCGGCACCCGGTCGGGTGGATTCGCCGCCCACGTCGAGAATGGCCGCGCCGCTTGCGGCCATGGCGCGGGCATGGCTCAGCGCCTGCGCGGGATCGAAATGCCGGCCGCCATCGGAAAAGCTGTCCGGGGTCACGTTGAGGATGCCCATGATCTGCGGCGCGGTCATCTCGAGCGAGGCCAGGGGCGCACGCGGCGTGATGAGGCGGGTCCGCACCGCCTCGGGGAGGTCGCGCGCGGGCATGAGGCGCGGAGCGGCGTCGCGCGCAAGCACCTCGACCGTATCGAACCAGCACCAGCCGCCCGCGAGCGACAAGGCACCCTCGGGGCGGGCGGGGCCGGTTTGCGGCAGGGGGCGGTAATAGCCCATCAGAGACCAGACCGCGCGATATCCTGAAGGATCACCGGCACGGCGCTGGCGGAGGGCGGCGGCGCGCCGATCAGGAGCAGGTCCGACGCCTCGATATGGCCCGCGAACCACGCGGCGAGATCGACCGGATGCCCGGGGCCGTTTCTGGGGCCATCCACCGCGTCGAGCACGATCTTGGAGGGTGCCCAGACGCTGATCTGGCCGTGTTTCATGGCCCAGTCAAGCTCGGTCCGGGTGGCGACCACCACGCAGCGGTCATCGCGCCCGGCCAGAACCCAGGCGTTCTGTTCAAGCGCCAGCAGATCGACGCGGCGCTGTGTCATGCGGTGGCCCGTGCGGGGGGCGGGCGCATCGGGATGACCCACGCACAGGATCACCGGCTCGGCGCGCGCCTGAAGCTGATCGAGCCAGCGCCCGAGATTGGGCGAGGCGATGGCGGCATTGGTGAGGTAGACGACATGCGGATGGGGCGTGGTGTCCGGCAGGGGCGTGGCGCGGGTCGCCAGATCCGCGACAGAGCGCACGATCTCGACCCCGAGCGCGCCGGGGCCGCGATCCAGCTTCTCGATGCGCACGAAACAGCGCATCGCCTGCGGTTCGCTCAGGATACGCGCGGCGATGCGTTCGGCCAGCGTCTCGAGCAGGTTGAGTCGTTCCTCGGCAAGCGCCAGGGCAATCGCCTCGGTCACCCGGTCATAGGACAGGATGCGGTCCACATCATCCGAGAGCGGGGCGTCGGGCGGGCGCACCTCGACCACGATGTTGAACGAGACCCGCTGTGTGGTGCCGCGCTCGGCCTGAAAGGCACCGATCTCGACCTCGACCACGTGATCGCGCACGGAAATGCGGTCAAGCGGGCCGTCCGGCTCGGTGGCGCGGGCGCGGGCGGCGGGGTGCTCGAAGGCAAGGCGGATTTCATGGCTCATCGCGGCGGTCCTGATGCGTTGCCCGCCTTGGGTAACACGGGGCACGGGGCGCGGGAAACCGGGAAAGCGACGCATGAGGCGGGGCGAGCGGCAGCAACAAGGCCCCCCCGGCAGGACCGAGGGGGCAAGTTGCGCGAGCGCGGGCAGATTTGGGGTCGGGGCCGGGCCTGTCGCTCTCCCCGATTGGCGACAGGCCCGGAACGAGCGCCGGTTTATCCCTTGTCGAGCGGCGGTTGGCCTCTGGCGGACCGCTCCGCCGTCTCGGTCAGGGCGTCTCGCAATTCTTCGAGACGGGCGCTTTGGAAAAATCGTGTGGACATCAGCGCGACGTAGAAAAACGGCATTGACCTTGCCTTTCCATGAGTGGTGGCGGCGCGCATCAACCCGCGCGGGCCGTATCGGGGGCGATCCGACCAAGGATGGTTCGGGTCACCGCGATGGCGTCTTTCAGCCCGAGCTTTTCCTGCTTGAGCCGCTTGAGCCGGGCCATGTCGGGCATCGGGCGCTTTTCCTCGGCGAGGATGCGGGCATCCACATCGCGGTGGCGACGGCGCAACGTGGCCATGCGCGCCAGAAGCGAGCGGGGGGAAATCTTTCTGTGGGTTATCATTCTCGTCTCCCGTCTGTGGTGGTGAACCTCTGTTGTGCCACCGAGATAAGGTCTGACAGAGCGAGGAAAATACAATTGAATGATAATACTTGATCGTCATATCCTATCAAACAATGGAGGCGCGACATGAGCGATGACATCACCCTGCGGCAGTTGCGCTATTTTCTCGCGCTGACCGAGACCGGCCATTACCGCAAGGCGGCCGAGCGTGTCGGTGTCAGCCAGCCCTCGCTCAGCCAGCAGATCCTGCGGCTGGAGGGGGCGCTCGGGCTGGCGCTGGTGGAGCGGGGGGCGCGCGGCGCGATCCTGACACCGGCGGGGCGCGAGGTGCTGGCGCAGGCGCGCCGCGTGCTCGACGAGACCGAGGCGCTGGCGGCACTGGCCCGGGCAAGCCGGGAGGGCGAGACCGGCACCATCCGGCTTGGCGCCAGCCCCACGCTCGGGCCCTATTTCCTGCCGCATGTGGTGGGGCCGTTGCGGCGCGACCATCCGGGGGTGAAGCTCTTGATCCGCGACGCAGCACCGCTGGTCTTGCAGGAGGAGTTGCTTGAGGGAAAACACGATCTGGTATTGGCGCAACTGCCGGTGCGCTCGGGCGATCTCATGGTGACGCGGCTGTTCCGCGAGCCGCTCAAGCTGGCCGTGGCGCAGGATCATCCGCTGGCAGGGCGCGGCACCGTGGCCGATGGTGATCTTGCCGGCCTTGATATTCTTGCCTTGCCGCCGGGCTATCTGCTGCACAGCCAGATCGCGGCGCTCTGCGAGGACGTGGGTGCGCGGCTGCGGCAGGATTACGAGGGCACGAGCCTTGATGCGCTGCGGCAGATGACGGCGCTCGGCATGGGCGCAAGCTTTCTGCCCGCGCTCTACGCCTTGTCCGAGGTGCGCCCCGAGACCGGCGATGTCGCACTCCTGACCTTTCGGGATGACCGGCTCACGCGCTCTGTGGGGCTTGCATGGCGACGGCGCTCGGCCCATGGCGCGCTGATCGCGCGCATTGCCGGGGTGATCCGCAGCGTCGCACAGGGGCGCTTTGCCGGGATATTGCGCATGGAGTGACGCAAAAGGCCCCGGCTGTTGCCGGGGCCTTTGGTGGTCATGCTCAGCCGTGGCTCAGTGCGCGTGCTGCTTGTCCCAGTCTTCGCGCTTGGGGAGCGTCTCGAACGTGTGCTCCGGCGGCGGCGAGGGCAGCGTCCACTCCAGCGTGTCGGCATATTCGTTCCACGGGTTTGGCCGCGTCTCGCGTGCGCCGCGAAGCAGCGTGTGGATCACCAACCCGAAGAAGAACACGAAGCTGGCGAAGGAAATGAACGCGCCCACCGACGACCACCAGTTCCAGACCGCAAACGCCTCGGGGTAGTCGATATAGCGGCGCGGCATGCCCTGACGACCCAAGAAGTGCTGCGGGAAGAAGGTCAGGTTCGCCCCGATGAACATCGCCCAGAAATGCAGCTTGCCTGCCCATTCCGGGATCATGCGCCCGGTCATCTTGGGGAAGTAGAAATAGATCCCCGCGAAGATGGCGAACACGGCCCCAAGGCTCATCACGTAGTGGAAATGCGCCACGACATAGTAGGTGTCGTGATAGGCGCGGTCCACGGCGGCCTGGCTCAGCACGATGCCGGTGACGCCACCCACGGTGAAGAGGAAGAGGAAGCCGAAGGCCCAGAGCATCGGCGTGCGGAACTCGATCGAGCCGCCCCACATGGTCGCGATCCAGCTGAACACCTTCACACCCGTCGGAACCGCGATGACCATTGTGGCCAGCATGAAATAGCTCTGCTGGCTGAGGCTCATGCCGACCGTATACATGTGGTGCGCCCAGACGATGAAGCCCAGGAACCCGATGGCGATCATCGCCCAGACCATCGGCAGATAACCGAAGACCGGCTTGCGCGAGAAGGTGGCGATCACGTGGCTGATGATGCCGAAACCGGGCAGGATGATGATATACACCTCCGGGTGGCCGAAGAACCACAGGATGTGCTGATAGAGGATCGGATCACCGCCGCCCGCCGGATCAAAGAAGGTGGTCCCGAAATTGCGGTCCGTCAGAAGCATGGTGATGGCACCCGCCAGAACCGGCAGCGCCAGCAGGATGAGCCAGGCAGTGACGAAGATCGACCAGGCAAAGAGCGGCACCTTGAAGAGCGTCATGCCCGGCGCGCGCATGTTCAGGAAGGTGGTGATCATGTTGATCGCGCCAAGGATCGAGGAGGCCCCCGAGACGTGGACGGCGAAGATCGCCAGATCCATCGACATCCCGCTCTCACTGGTCGAGAGCGGCGGATAAAGCACCCAGCCCACGCCCGAGCCAAGCTGACCGTTGCCGCCCGGTGCCAGAAGCGAAGCGACGCCAAGCGAGGTGCCCGCGACAAACAGCCAGAAGCTGAGGTTGTTCATACGCGGGAACGCCATGTCGGGCGCCCCGATCTGGAGCGGCATGAAATAGTTGCCGAAACCCCCGAAGAGCGCGGGAATCACCACGAAGAACATCATCAGCACGCCATGATAGGTGATCATGACGTTCCACAGATGCCCGTTGGGGGTGCAGTCGGCGACATCGGAGGCAATGAAGCGCGCGCCTTCCATGCACATGTATTGCACGCCCGGTTCCATAAGTTCCATCCGCATGTAAACGGTGAACATGACCGAGATGAGACCGACGAACGCCGAGACGATCAGGTAGAGGATGCCGATATCCTTGTGGTTCGTGGACATGAACCACCGGGTGAAGAACCCGCGCTGATCTTCGTGTTCGTGGCCGTGAATGGCTGCGTCTGCCATTGGATGCCTCCTGCTGGTGTTGACGACGGGCGAGAAAAGCTGAGTCTCACACCCGCGTGATGCTTCCGGTTCTAAAAGGTCAGCGGCAGAGCGGCAATGCGCGAATTTGATGCAGATCAAAGAATATTGTCGCACCCAAGGCGGATGCTGCCCTGTCACCCACCGGCCCGATGCGCCCTGCCCGGACCGGACGCACCGTCAAACCGTCACGCCATATCGGGCGGTGTCGCCTCTCGGGCAAGCTCTGCCGCGACCGCGTCAAGCGTGGCGCTGCGCGTCTCCTTGACGCCCAGACGGCGCAGGGACACGCTGCGCTCCTCGACCTCGCGCAGCCCGCAGGCAAGGATCACCGGCACCTTGGCGACCGAGTGTTCGCGCACCTTGTAATTGATTTTCTCATTCCGCAGATCGGCCTCGGCACGGATACCGCGCGCGCGCAACATCTCCACCACCTCGCGCACATAGCCGTCCGCATCCGACACGATGGAGGCCACCACCACCTGACGGGGGCTGAGCCAGAAGGGCAGCCGCCCGGCATGTTCCTCGATCAAAATCCCGATGAAGCGCTCGAAAGACCCCAGACAGGCGCGGTGCAGCATCACGGGGCGATGTTTCGCGCCGTCCTGCCCGATATAGGTGGCATCCAGCCGCTCGGGCAGGACGAAATCCACCTGATGCGTGCCGCATTGCCATTTGCGCCCGATGGCGTCGGTCAGGGTGAATTCGAGCTTGGGGCCGTAAAACGCCCCCTCGCCGGGGTTCACCTTCGGCTCGATGCCCGCAGCACGGGTGGCCGACAAAAGCGCCGCCTCGGCCCGGTCCCAGACCTCGTCACTACCCGCGCGCACGTCGGGGCGGGTGGAAAACAGCACTTCGAATTCGGGGAAGCCAAGATCGCGGTAGATGTTCGAGAGGAACGCGATGAAGCGCGCGGTCTCGGCCTCGATCTGATCCTCGGTGCAGAAGATATGCGCGTCATCCTGCACGAAACCGCGCACCCGCATGATGCCATGCAGCGCGCCCGAGGGCTCATAGCGGTTGCAGGCCCCGAATTCGGCCATGCGCAAGGGCAGGTCGCGGTAGCTCTTCAACCCCTGATTGAAAATCTGCACATGGCAAGGGCAGTTCATGGGCTTGAGTGCGTTCACGGCCTTTTCCCGGGCGTGCTCCTCGTCCACCTCGACGATGAACATGTTGTCCTGGTATTTTTCCCAGTGGCCCGAGGCCTCCCACAGCTTGCGGTCGACCACCTGCGGCGTGTTCACCTCGACATAGCCGCCGCGCGCCTGCTGGCGGCGCATGTAATCCTGAAGCGTGGTGTAGATGGTCCAGCCATTGGGGTGCCAGAAGACCTGGCCGGGGGCCTCTTCCTGCATGTGGAACAGGTCCATCTCGCGGCCAAGGCGGCGATGGTCGCGGCGCTCGGCCTCCTCAAGGAAATTGAGATATTCCTTGAGCTTGTCGCGGCTCTGGAAGGCGACACCGTAGATGCGTTGCAACATCTGGCGCGACGAATCCCCGCGCCAATAGGCCCCCGCCACGCTCATCAGCTTGAAGGCGTCGGCGGGCACTTGGCCCGTGTTTTGCAGATGCGGGCCGCGGCAGAGATCCTGCCAACCCCCGTGCCAATACATGCGCAGCGGCTCGTCGCCCGGAATGGCCTCGATCAGCTCGACCTTGTAGGGTTCATTCGTCCCCTCGTAATGGGCGATGGCGCGGGGGCGGTCCCAGACCTCGGTGCGCACCGGGTCACGCGCGTTGATGATCTCGCGCATCTTCGCCTCGATGCGGCCAAGATCTTCGGGCGTGAACGGCTCGGCCCGGTCGAAATCGTAATACCAGCCGTTCTGGATCACCGGGCCGATGGTCACCTTCACATCGGGCCAGATCTCCTGCACCGCGCGGGCCATGATATGCGCCAGATCATGCCGGATGAGTTCGAGCGCAGGTGCCTCGTCCTTCATCGTGTTGATGCTGATTTCGGCGTCGCTTGTGATCGGCCATTGCAGATCCCAATGCGCGCCGCCGACATGGGCGGAAATCGCCCGCTTGGCGAGCGAGGGCGCGATGCTTTCGGCCACCTCGGCGGGGGTGGTGCCCGCCGGGTAGGCGCGCTCTGATCCATCGGGAAATGTCAGGGAAATCTGGGACATGGTCCGTCTCCTCGTCGGTCTGGCGCCTACGAAACGCCCGGTTGCGGGTTGCTTTGGCCCCTGATGGCGCGGGCCGCGCGGACTGTCAAGGCGGGGAGGTGCGGCGCTCAGGCCCAGGGACCGCGCCGCGCCCCCTGCCCGGCCATCTCGCGCAGGGCGCGGATACGGTTTTCCGGGTTGGGATGGGTGGAAAACAGGCGGTCATGGGCATGGGCATGAAGCGGGTTGACGATGAACATATGCGCCGTCGCCGGGTTGCGCTCGGCGGCGTCATTGTCGATGCGCGCGGCAAGCCCCGAGATTTTCTGCAAGGCCGAGGCCAGCCACAGCGGGTTGCCGCAGATCTCGGCCCCGACACGGTCGGCCTCGTATTCGCGGCTTCGGCTGATCGCCATCTGCACAAGGGCCGCGGCCATGGGGGCGAGGATCATCAGCGCCAGCGTGCCGATCAGGCCCATGCCGTTGCGCCCGCGCCCGAAGAACATGGCGAAATTCGCCAGCATCGAAATCGCGCCCGCAAATGTCGCGGTAATCGTCATGATCGTGGTATCGTGGTTGCGGATATGCGCGAGCTCATGCGCCATGACGGCGGCGATTTCCTCGCGGCTGAGGCTGCGCAAAAGGCCCGTGGTGGCGGCAACGGCGGCATTGGCGGGGTTGCGCCCGGTGGCAAAGGCATTGGGCTGGTCACCCTCGAGGATATAGATCGCCGGGCGCGGCATCCCGGCGGCATCGGCCATCTCATGCACCATCCGGCTGAGCGCCGCCCCCTCGGGGCCATCGGCGGGGCGGGCATTGTGCATCCGGAGCACCAGCGTGTCCGATTTCCACCACGTAAAGGCATTCATCGCCAGCGCGACGACAAAGGCGATCATCGCGCCGCCCGCGCCGCCCAGAAGCGCGCCGATCCCGAGGAAAAGCGCGGTCATCGCCGCCATGAGAACAGCCGTCTTGAGATATCCGGTCATCCCTTGGTCCCCCGTGTCCGACGCGCGCAATATGGGGGCTTTTGCGGCGGTGGCAAGGCGCTAGACTGCGGCCATGATCCTGTCGCGCGACCGCGGTTACATCTTTGTTCATATCCCCAAGACCGGGGGCACCTCTCTGGCGCAGGCGCTGGAGGGGCGCGCCATGGCGGGCGATATCCTGATCGGCGATACACCCAAGGCGCGGCGCAGGCGAGGGCGGCTGGCTCCGCTCAGGGCGCAGGCGTGCGGGCGGCTCTGGAAGCATGCGACGCTGGCCGATATCGACGGGATCGTGAGCCCGCAGGAGATCGCGGGGATGTTCACCGTCACCCTCGTGCGCAACCCCTGGGACCGGATGGTGAGCTATTACACATGGGCGCGCGCACAACGCTTCGATCATCCGGCGGTGCGGCTGGCGCGCTCGGTCGATTTTGCGGCCTTTCTGGACGACCCCATGACGCGCGCCGCCTGGGCCGCCACGCCCGCGCGCCATTACATGACCACGGCGGACGGAGAGGAGCGATGCCGCCTCTATATACGGCTGGAACGGTTTGCCGAGGATGCGGCCCCCCTCTGGGAGCATCTCGGCTTCAGGATCGACCTGCCGCGCCTCAACGCCTCGGCGCGGGGCGATTACCGGGCCTATTATACCGACCGCGACGCAGCAACGCTTGCCGCCATGGCCGCCGAGGATATCGCCCGCTTTGGTTACAGGTTCTGAGCGCCCGAATTTGATCAAATCTTGTTTCACCTCTGGTCAAGCCGGAGGCGCTGCGACAATGTCAGGCTTGTTGACCTTGCCACGTTTGATCTTGCCCGGAGGCGCGCGCCATGACCACCCCGCCCATTCGCATCGCCATCAACGGCTTCGGGCGCATCGGGCGCACGGTGCTGCGGATCCTCATGCAAGACCGGCCCGAATTCGATCTGGTTTGCATCAACGAGATCGAGCCGCTGGAGACCTGCGCCTATCTCTTTCACTACGACAGCGTTTTCGGCCCCTGGCCGGGCACCGTAGGGACGCGGCCCGGCGCGCTGGTGCTCGACGGGCGCGAGATTCCCTTCCATGCCGCGCGCGACCTCAGCACGCTGGACCTCGCGGGCGTCGATCTGGTGCTGGAATGCACCGGCATGGCCGGCGCGCGGGCGGTGGCCGAGCGCGGGCTGGCGGCAGGCGCGGCGGCGGTGCTCGTGTCGGGACCATCCGAGGAGGCCGATATCACCGTGGTGCTGGGCGCGAACGAGGACGCGCTCGGCGATCACCGGATCATCTCGAACGCGTCCTGCACCACCAACGCGCTGGCACCGCTGGCAAAGTTGCTCGATGAAACCTATGGCATCGTCAGCGGCCAGATGACCACGGTGCATTGCTATACCGGCAGCCAGCCCACGGTGGACAAGCCGCGGGGCGCGCCCGAGCGCAGCCGTGCCGCCGCCCTGTCCATGGTGCCCACGACCACGAGCGCGCAGCGTCTTACCGGGCTGGTCCTGCCCGCGCTTGCGGGTCGGATCGAGGCACGCGCCATCCGCGTGCCGGTGGCCTCGGTTTCGTGCATCGACCTGACGGTGCAGACGCGCGACACGGTCAGCGCGGCCGCCGTGAACGCCATGCTGCGCGACGCGGCAGGGCACCGTCACTGGCTTGGCTGGACAGAGGCACCGCTGGTCTCGTCGGACCTGCGGGGGAGGCCCGAAAGCGTGATCCTGAGCGGGCCGCAAACCTCGGTCTCGGTTGGCGGTCTGCTCAGGGTGTTTGGCTGGTATGACAACGAATGGGGGTTCTCGGCGCGGCTTCTCGACATGGCCGCGCTGATCGGGCAACGGGGCCGCGCTCAGCCCGCTTCGGCCTGACGCGCGCCCGCGCGGACCGCCTTGAGTTCCTCGGCCACCAGAAAGGCCAGTTCGAGCGATTGCGAGGCGTTGAGACGCGGATCGCACGCCGTGTGATACCGCGCCGAAAGGTTCTCGTCCGACAGTGCGCGCATCCCGCCGGTGCATTCGGTCACGTCCTGCCCGGTCATCTCGAAATGCACGCCGCCGGGAATGGTGCCCTCGGCGCGGTGGATGGCAAAGAACTCCTGCACCTCGCGCAGCACCGCATCAAACGGCCGGGTCTTGTAGCCCGAGGCCGATTTGATCGTGTTGCCATGCATCGGATCACAGACCCAAAGCACCTTTGCCCCCTCTTCGCGCACGGTGCGGATGAGGCGCGGCAGATGCTCGCCCACCTTGCCCGCGCCGAAACGCGCGATGAGCGTGAGCCGCCCGGCCTCGTTCTCGGGGTTGAGCGTGGCCAAAAGACGCTTGAGATCCTCGGCGGTCGTGGTCGGGCCGCACTTGAGGCCGATGGGGTTGAGCACGCCGCGCAGGAATTCCACATGGGCGCCGTCCGGCTGACGCGTGCGGTCGCCGATCCAGAGCATGTGGCCCGACCCCGCCAGCCATTTGCCGGAGGTCGAATCGTTGCGGCACAGCGCCTCTTCGTATTCCAGCAAAAGCCCCTCATGCGAGGTGTAGAAATCGACCGTGCGCAGCGTGTGCGCACTGTCGCTGTCCACACCCGCCGCCTTCATGAAATCGAGCGCATCGGCGATATGGTTGGCCATCTCGCGGTATTTCGCGGCCTTCTCGCTCTCGGTGAAGCCAAGGGTCCATTGATGCACCTGATGCACATCCGCGTAACCCCCCGTCGAGAAGGCGCGCAACAGGTTCAGCGTCGCCGCCGCCTGCGTATAGGCCTGCAACATCTTTTCGGGGTTGGGCATGCGCGCCTCAGGGGTGAAGGGCAATTCGTTGATGATGTCGCCCCGGTAGCTGGGCAGTTCCACGCCATCCACCACCTCGGTGGGCGCCGAGCGCGGCTTGGCGAATTGCCCCGCCATGCGGCCCACCTTCACCACCGGCACCTTGGCACCATAGGTCAGCACCATCGCCATTTGCAGCATGACCTTGAACGTGTCGCGGATCGCGTCGGCGCTGAACTGATCGAACGCCTCGGCGCAATCGCCGCCCTGGAGCAGGAACGCCTCGCCCCGCGACGCGGCCCCGAGCGCGCGCTTGAGGCGGCGCGCCTCACCTGCAAAGACGAGCGGCGGATACTGGCGCAAACGCTCCTCGACCCGGGCCAGCGCACCCGCATCGGGATAATCCGGCATCTGAACCCGCTCTTTCGCGCGCCAGCCGGTTTTATGCCATTCCGTCATCGTCAGTCTCCGCTTTGTCTATCGGTCGGGCCTCTCCTATAGCCGACCGCGCCAGCATAGACCATATCCCGCCCCGGTCAAAATGCGACACGAATGCGCCGGTTTCGCTTGTGAATCGCAACCGTTTCGTGACAGTGGCAAGGTATCACGCGCCGCGACGGGGAAAGAGGCCATGATACCCGAGACAGAAACCATAGAGGTGGACGCCCCCAAGGCACCGACACGCTTTGTTTTCGTGCTGCTCGATCAGTTCACGCTGCTGAGTTTCGCCGCCGCCGTGGAATGCCTGCGCATCGCCAACCGGCTCTCGGGGCAGACGCTTTATACCTGGCTGGTGACCGGCGACAGCGACGGCGAGGTGGTGTCCTCGGCCGGGGTCCGCTTTACGGTGGATGCCCCGCTCGAAGAGTTGAACCGCGACGATATCGTGCTGGTCTGCGGCGGCATGGAGGTGCAGCGCGCGGCAAACAAGCGGATGCTCAACTGGCTGCGGCGCGAGGCGCGCCGGGGCTTGCGCATCGGCGGGCTTTGCACCGCCTCCTACGTGCTTGCCAAGGCGGGTCTGCTCGATGGCAAGCGCGCCACGATCCACTGGGAAAACCACGATGCCTTTCTGGAGGAATTCGACGAGGTGAACCTCACCAAATCGGTCTTCGTCATCGACGGCAACCGCATGAGCACGGCGGGCGGCACCTCCTCCATCGACCTGATGCTCAGCCTCATCGCCGATGTGCATGGCGAAAAGCTCGCCAATGCGGTGGCCGACCAGCAGATCTATTCCTCGATCCGCACCGATCAGGACACGCAGCGCCTTTCGGTGCCCACCCGCATCGGCGTGCGCCACCCCAAGCTGAGCCAGGTCATCCAGGCCATGGAGGCCAATATCGAAGAGCCGATCAGCCCCTCGACCCTCGCGCGGGAGGTGGGCATGTCCACGCGCCAGCTTGAGCGCCTCTTCCGGCGCTACCTCAACCGCAGCCCGAAACGCTATTATATGGAATTGCGCCTGCAAAAGGCGCGCAACCTCCTGATGCAGACCGACATGACGGTGATCAACGTGGCGCTCGCCTGCGGCTTTGCCTCGCCGTCGCATTTCTCCAAATGCTACCGCGCGCATTACCAGACCACACCCTACCGCGAGCGCGGCACGCACGGGGCGCGGCTCTCGGTCTGAAAGCGGCGCAAAGCGGGGGCCAGCCCCCGCACCCCCGGGATATTTCAGGCCAGAAGAAAGATCAGCCGGGCGTGATGCGGTAGGCCGCGCCTTGGCCCACACTCAGAAACCAGATGCTGCCATCGGGGGCCTCGCGGATGTCGCGCACGCGCGCGGTCTCGGGCGACCTGAGCCGCTCGGCCTCGGTCAGGGGCGATCCCTCCAGCCGCGAGATCAGGCCGAACTTGAGCGAGCCCACAAAGACATCGCCCCGCCACCCGGGCCAGAGCGCGCCGGAATAGACGATCATCCCCGAGGGCGCGATGGACGGATCCCAGTAATGCGCGGGCTGCTCCATCCCGTCCTTGCGCGTGCCTTCGCCGATCCGCGCGCCGGAGTAATGCCGCCCGTAAGAGATCACCGGCCAGCCGTAATTCGCGCCGCGCGTCACATGGTTGACCTCGTCGCCGCCGCGCGCGCCGTGTTCGACCACCCAGAGCCGCCCCTCCCGGTCGAGCGCCGCCCCCTGCGGGTTGCGATGGCCATAAGACCAGATTTCAGGCCGGGTGCCGGACGTGTTCACGAAAGGATTGTCCGCAGGCACGGAGCCGTCCCGCGCAATCCGGATCACCGTGCCGTTCTGGTTGGAAAGGTCCTGCGCCGTGGGCCCGTCGCCCCGATCGCCGATCGTGACAAAAAGCGTGCCGTCGCCTGCCTCGACCATCCGCGAGCCGAAATGCCGCCCGCCCGAGGAACCGGGGGCCAGTTCGAAGATCACCCGGACATCCTCGAGCCTCGCCCCGTCCTGCGTCAGGCGCGCGCGCGCCACCGCCGTGCCCGCGCCGCCCGGTTGCGGCTTCGAAAAGGTCAGGAAAATCTCGCGCGTCGCGGCGAAATCGCGTGGCACCAGCACATCGAGCAGGCCCCCCTGCCCGCGCGCCGCCACCTCGGGAACGCCCGCCACCGCGCGCGACCGGCTGCCGTCCACATGCAGGAGCCGCCCGCCGCGCTCGGTAATGAGCAGCCCGCCTGCGGGCAGGAACCCGAGCGCCCAAGGCTCGTTCAGCCCCGCCACCATCCGTGTGACCGTGATCTTTCCCGCGCTCGAGTCGAGGGCCTGTGCGGGCATCGATATGAGCAGGGCAAGGCAGAGGGCGATAAGGCGGGTCATGAGCATCTCCTTATCCAGATAGGGTAAGGCGCAATCGACAGCATTCAAGATGTCCCGGTCAAAACCAGGGCCCGGCGCGCACCGGGCCCCGACCGATTGGCTGCGACTCAGTTCAGCGCAAGATCGGTGATCGCATGGGTCCAGGCCCCTTCGGGTGCGCGCGTGATCACGGGATCGGAACCGCCCGACAGCAGCGATTGCACCGTGCGCTCATAAGCGGCCGGATCGAGCGCGCCGTTGCTGCCCGAGGTGAGCTTGGCCACCTCGCTCATCATGCGCCGCTGATGCGCCTCGGTCTGCGCGCCGGTCGCGTCATTCTCCAGCACGATATCGGCGGCGGCATCGGGGTTCTGCTCGGCCCATTTCCATCCTTTCATCGAGGCGCGCACGAACCGCACCATCCGGTCGGCAAAGGCCGGGTCGGCCAGGTTCTGTTCCAGCACGTAAAGCCCGTCCTCGAGCGTGGCCACACCCTGATCCTCGTATTTGAACACCACGAGGTCCTCGGGGGCAAAGCCCGCGTCGATCACCTGCCAGTATTCGTTATAGGTCATGGTCGAGATGCAGGCGGCCTGATTCTGGATCAACGGATCGACGTTGAAGCCCTGCTTGAGCACGGTCACGCCATCCGCGCCGCCCTCGGTGGAGAGGCCAAGCTGGCTCATCCAGCTCAGGAACGGAAACTCGTTGCCGAAGAACCAGACCCCGAGCGTCCGCCCGACGAAATCATCCGTCGTGGCAACGCCGCTGTCCTTGCGGCAGGTGAGCATCATGCCCGAGGACTTGAACGGCTGCGCGATATTGACGAGCGGCAGGCCCTTTTCACGCGCCGCCAGCGCCGCGGGCATCCATTCGACGGTCACATCCGCCCCGCCGCCCGCGATCACCTGCGTGGGCGCGATATCGGGGCCGCCGGGCTTGATGGTCACGTCAAGCCCCTCCTCTTCGTAGAACCCCTGATCAAGCGCCACGTAATAGCCCGCGAATTGCGCCTGCGTGACCCATTTCAGCTGCAACACCACCTGATCCGCCGCCGCCGCCATCCCGGCCCAAAGGCCAAGTGCCGCCGCGCCCAGTGTCATTCCCATCGGTTTCATGATCGTCCTCTCCTTGTTGGTTGTGTCGTTTCTTGATTAATTTGCACGCCCGCGCTGCGACGGGTGCCAGAAGGTCACTGACCGCTCCAGCAGGGCGACCCCGCCATAGAACGCCGAACCGGCCATCGCCGCCACAACAATCTCGGCCCAGACCAGATCGAGCGCAAGCTGTCCGACACTTGTCGAGATGCGAAACCCCATGCCCTTGATCGGCGAGCCGAAGAATTCGGCAACAATGGCCCCGATCAGCGCCAGCGTGGTGGTGATCTTGAGCCCGTTGAAGACAAAGGGCATCGCAGCGGGAAGGCGCAGCTTGACAAGTGTTTGCCAGTCGCTCGCGGCATAGGTGTGCATCAGGTCGCGCTGCATCCGGTCGCTGGCCTGAAGCCCCTGAACGGTGTTCACGAGCATGGGAAAAAACACCATGATCACCACCACCGCCGCCTTCGACTGCCAGTCGAAGCCGAACCACATGACCAGTATGGGCGCCATGCCGATGATCGGCAGCGCGGCCACGAAATTGCCCACCGGCAGAAGGCCGCGGCGCAGAAAGTCGAAGCGGTCCACCGCCAGCGCCGTGAGAAACGCCGCACCGCAGCCCAGAACATAGCCCGTGAGCGCCCCCTTGATCGCGGTCTGCACGAAATCCGCCCACAGGATATGGGTCGAGACCGCAAACCGCGCGGCGATGGCACTGGGCGGCGGCAGGATCACGGAGGGCACGCCGAGGCCCCGCACGAAACATTCCCAGATCGCCAGCAGGGTCACCCCAAAGATCACCGGGGCCGCGAGGCCGGTCGCGCGGCCCGGCGGCAGACGCGCCAGACGCACATTGATCCAGAAACCGATGGCCCATGCCGTGAAACCCGCCGCGACCCACACCATCACGCCATCCCCATCCGTCGCAGCACCACCCGCTGCACCGCGCCGATGAGCGCCACAAGCCCCGCCGCCAGCGCCGCCGCCATGAAAAGCGCGCTCCATATCTGGATGGTCTGGCCGTAATAGCTTCCCGCCAGAAGCCTCGCCCCCAGCCCCGCCACGGCACCGGTCGGCAATTCGCCCACGATCGCGCCCACCAGCGAGGCCGCCACCGCCACCTTCATCGAGGTGAAGAGATAGGGCATCGACGAGGGCAGCCGCAGTTTCCAGAACATCTGCGCGGCGCTGGCATTCCAGGTCATCATCTGGTCGATCTGCATGACGGCAGGGCTGCGCAATCCCTTGACCATTCCGACGACGACCGGAAAGAACGACAGATACATCGAAATCATCGCCTTCGGCAAAAGCCCGGATATCCCCACCGCATTCAGCACCACGATGATCATGGGCGCGATGGCAAGGATCGGAATGGTCTGGCTCGCGATCACCCAGGGCATCACGCTCATGTCCATCACCCGGTTGTAGACAATGCCCACGGCCAGCGCGATGCCAAGGGCGGTGCCGAGGCCGAAGCCCAGCAGCGTGGCCGAGAGCGTCACCCAGGAATGATGGATGAGGCTGCGCCGCGAGGTGATCTTCTGCTCGACGGTGGTCTGCCACAACTCCACCGCCACCTGATGCGGCGCGGGCAGCTTGGGCTTGTCCTGAGCCCAGGTGTCCGCGACAAGCTCGACAAGGCTCAGCTCCACCCCGGCGCGCGTCGCCCGGTCCTGCGCCCAGGCCGCGTTGAGCCAGACCGCCCCGGCATACCAGATCACCAGGAGCGCGGCGAGCACGGCGAGGACAGGCAGGACCGTGCGTCTCATGACCGCCCCGCCCCGGCTTCACTGTTCCAGAAATACTCAAATCCGCCCGCGCGGGGCGAGCGCGGATTTTTGAGTATTTTAAGAACGATGAAAGGATTTCGTGGTTTCATGCCCTCGCGGTACAGGCTGGAGAGCCGATGACCGCGAACGGTGAAAAAGGGGGCCGCACCCTTGCCCAAATCGCGGGACGGTTCCGGCAGGGGGCGGGCGCCCGCTCCCGGTCGGGCCGTTGCGGGGACGGGGACGGGGTCAAGTTTCATAGGCATGACCCGCGCGCAGCCCCTCGCGCACCCGGTGCGCCACCTCGAGGAATTCGGGCGTGTCGCGGATATCAAGCGGGCGCTCGCGCGGCAGGGGGCTGTCGATCACATCGGTGATCCGCCCCGGTCGTGGCGACATCACGACGATGCGGGTGGACAGATAGACCGCCTCGGGGATGGAGTGGGTGACAAAGCCGATGGTCTTGTCGGTGCGCGCCCAGAGGTGCAGGAGCTGTTCGTTGAGATGGTCGCGCACGATCTCGTCAAGCGCGCCGAAGGGTTCGTCCATGAGAAGGATATCGGCATCGAAGGCCAGCGCGCGGGCGATCGAGGCGCGCTGCTGCATTCCACCCGAAAGCTGCCAGGGGAATTTCTTCTCGAACCCTGCCAGATCGACGAGCGCCAGCACGCGCGCCACCCGCTCCTTGATCTCGGCGCGCGAAAACCCCATGATCTCGAGCGGCAGGGAGACATTGCGCCCGATGCTCCGCCAGGGATAGAGCCCCGCCGCCTGGAAGACATAGCCGTAGGCACGCGCGCGCCGCGCCGCATCGGGCGTCATGCCGTTGACGCTGAGACTGCCGCCGGTGGGCTGCTCCAGCCCCGCGATGCACCGAAGAAAGGTGGTCTTGCCGCAGCCCGAGGGGCCGATGAAGCTCACGAAATCGCCCTTGCGGATATCAAGGCTCACGCCCTTGAGCGCATGCACCGGACCGTCACCGGTCTCGAAGGTCAGGTCAAGATTGCGCGCCGCGATCACGGCCGCGACCGCATCGCGCGCCGCGCCCTGCCCCGTCATCGCCTGCCCCGTGGCAGCCCCCATGCTCAGACCCCGCTCGCCGGAATGCCGCTGCGCTTCACGGGGCGCGGCGCGGTCAGGTCCTTCCATTGCGACAGCGCCCGGTTCACCGTGCCGTTGCCCCGGCGCGCAACGAATTGCCCGTGTCCCTCGCGGCTCTGCATCGCGCCTTCGGTCACCGCCACATGCCCGCGTGTGATCGTATAGCGCGGCAGACCCTTGACCTTGTGCCCTTCGAAGACGTTGTAATCTATGGCAGAGACCTGCGCGGCGGCGGTGATGGTCTTTTCCCGATCGGGATCCCAGACCACGATATCGGCATCCGCGCCGGGGATGAGCGCGCCCTTTTTCGGATAGCAGTTGAGGATCTTGGCCACATTGGTCGAGGTCACGGCGACAAATTCCTCGGGCGTCAGCCGCCCGGTCCCGACCCCATGCGTCCAGAGCATCGGCATCCGGTCCTCGAGCCCGCCGGTGCCGTTGGGGATCCTGGTGAAATCCCCTATGCCAAAGCGCTTCTGCGCGGTGGTGAAGGCGCAATGATCGGTGGCCACCACCGAAAGCGAGCCCGCCTGCAACCCGGCCCAGAGGCTGGACTGATGCGCCTTGTTGCGGAAGGGCGGCGACATCACGCGGCGCGCGGCATGGTCCCAGTCGGGGTGAAAATATTCGCTCTCGTCAAGCGTCAGATGCTGGATGAGCGGCTCGCCCCAGACCCGCTTGCCCTGCTGGCGCGCGCGCCGGATCGCCTCATGCGCCTCCTCGCAGGAGACATGCACGACATAGAGCGGCACGCCCGCCATGTCCGCAACCATGATGGCGCGATTGACCGCCTCGCCTTCCACCTGCGGCGGGCGCGAATAGGCATGGGCCTCGGGTCCGGTATTGCCCTCGGCCAGAAGCCGCGCCGACAACTCCGCCACCACATCGCCGTTCTCGGCATGGACCATGGCGATGCCGCCCAGCTCCGCCAACCGACGAAAGCTTGCGTAAAGCTCGTCATCATTGACCATGAGCGCGCCCTTGTAGGCCATGAAATGCTTGAAGGTTGTTATGCCGCGCGTCTCGATCACGGTCTTCATCTCGTCAAAGACCTGCTCTCCCCACCATGTCACCGCCATGTGAAAGCTGTAGTCGCAATGCGCGCGGGTGGACTTGTTGTCCCACATCTGAAGGGCATCCAGCAACCCCTGACCGGGCGAGGGCAGCGCGAAATCCACCACCATCGTCGTGCCGCCCGCCAGCGCGGCGCGCGTGCCGCTGTCGAAATCGTCGCTGGAATAGGTGCCCATGAACGGCATTTCCAGATGCGTGTGCGGGTCGATGCCGCCGGGCATGACATAGCAGCCGGTGGCGTCAAGCTCGGTGCCGCCAGTCAGGCCCTCGCCGATCTCGGCGATCTGCCCCCCCTCGATCCGCAGATCGGCCTTGTAGCTGCGATCATGGGTGACGATGGTGCCGTTCTTGATGATGATGCTCATGCCGATCTCCCTGCGGGCGCGTATCGCCCTTCTCTTCCTGATGCGCGCCCGCGGTCGTTATGCCACGATCTGCGCTGTCTCGACCACGGCGTGAAACAGCACCTCGGCCCCGGCCGTGGCCCAGCGGGGGGTGATCTCCTCGGCCTCGTTGTGGCTCAGACCATCCTTGCAGGGGCACATGACCATTGTGGTGGGATAGACCTTGTTGATCCAGCACGCGTCGTGCCCGGCACCGGAAATCAGGTCGGTGTGAGAATACCCCAGACGCTCGGCCGCGCGGCGCACGCGATCCACCAGCGCGGGATCGAAGGCGGGTGGATCGAAAAAGCCCACCAGTTCCGAGGTGAATTTCACCCCGATATCGGCGCAGAGCCCCGGTGCTGTCTCGGTGAGTTCCTCCACCATGGCCTCCAGCGTCTCGAGCACGTGAGAGCGGAAATCGACCGTGAAAACAACTTTTTCGGGGATGATGTTGCGGCTGTTGGGATAGACGTCGATATGACCGATGGCCCCCACCGCATTGGGTTGATATTGCAGCGCGATCTCGTGGACAAGCTCCGTCACCCGCGCAAGCGCGCGCCCCGCGTTGCGGCGCATGTACATCGGCGTCGAGCCGGTGTGACTGCCCTTGCCGGTCACCGTGCATTCGATCCAGCGCAGCCCCTGCCCGTGGGTGACCACGCCCACATCCTTGCCCTCGGCCTCGAGAATCGGGCCCTGTTCGATATGCAGCTCGAAAAACGCGTGCATTTTCCGCGCGCCAACCGCCTCGGGGCCTTTCCAGCCGATACGCTCCAGCTCGTCGCCGAAGCGCTTGCCCTGTGCATCAAGCCGGTCATAGGCCCAATCGCGCTCGAGCACGCCCGCAAAGACACCGGAGGCCAGCATCGCGGGCGCAAAGCGCGTGCCCTCCTCGTTGGTCCAGTTGGTCACCACGATGGGGTGACGCGTCCTGACATCCAGATCGTTCAGCGTGCGGATGATCTCCAGCCCCGCCAGAACCCCCAGAACCCCGTCATATTTGCCGCCCGTGGGCTGCGTGTCGAGATGGCTGCCGACATAGACCGGCAGCGCATCGGGGTCGGTGCCGGGGCGGGTGGCGAACATGGTGCCCATCTCGTCCACGCCCATGGTCATGCCCGCCGCCTCGCACCAGCTCTGGAAGAGCGCGCGGCCCTCGGCATCGGCGTCGGTCAGGGTCTGCCGGTTGTTGCCGCCTGCCACGCCGGGGCCGATCTTCGCCATTTCCATGAGGCTGTCCCAAAGCCGCTCTCCATTGATCCGAAGATTCTCGCCCGCTGCGGACATGACGCAATTCTCCTGTCATTCACGACTTGGCTTGCCGCTTTTTTACCATTTGGTAAAGTCACGATTACCAATCACTCCCGGCCTGTCAAGGCGCGCGAGAAATCCGTCAAACCCGGGGCGAGCCCCCTGATGAAGGTTACGGCAAGAATGGACCAGCCCAGCCGGAAAAGCCCGAGCCGTATTCAGCGCCAGAACCGCAAGCGCATCCTCGACGCGGCGCTCGACACGTTCTCGCAGCACGGCTATCGCGGCGCGACACTGGACCAGATCGCCGAGGCCGCAGGCCTCTCGAAGCCCAACATCCTCTACTATTTCACCGGCAAGGAGGATATTCACCTGACCCTGCTCAACCGGCTGATGCTGACATGGCTGGAGCCCTTGGAACGGATGGAGGCGGATGGCGAACCGCTTGAGGAACTTCTGGGGTATATCCGCCGCAAATTGCAGATGAGCCGCGATTTCCCACGCGAAAGCCGCCTCTTTGCCAATGAGATCCTGCAAGGCGCGCCGCGCATGGCACCGCACCTCGAAACCGGCCTGAAACCGCTTTTCGATCGCAAATGCCGATTGATCGCCGATTGGGTGAGCGCGGGGCGGATCGCGCCGGTCGATCCGGGCCACCTGATCGTGTCGATCTGGGCCACGACGCAGCACTACGCCGATTTCGAGGCGCAACTGGCGGTGCTGATGCCCGAGCGCGCCGCGCTCTGGCAAGGCGCGGAGGCCCATCTGGAGGCGATGTTCCGAAAACTGCTCACGCGTTAACGAGCGTTTAACCTTGTCGGGGCAATACTTGGGGCATGAGAGATTTCGACCCTGCCCCGCGCCCCGTCAACCCCGCCTGGTGCTCCCGGCTTTTCGGGGCACGGGCCGCGCAAACAGGCGGGGTCGTGCGCCGCAAGAAGCGCGATGTACATCGCGAGATAGGATATGAGGCCTTTGTCGCCGAGGTGCGTGCGCGCGGATTTCACCTGATCGAGTGCGGGGACCAGTATCTCGTCATCTGCCACGATGGTCATCTGCGCGTGATCTGCTGAGGCGCGGGCGAGAAAATTCGTGCGAATTTTCTCGCCAACCCGAGATTTTTCGAACGAAAAATCTCGGGGCCTCACTCTGCCGCGCAGGTACCAGGGTTGTTGGGATGCGTCGTCCAGTCCGCGTGCTGTCCCGCCACCACGCGCCCGGTGCGCGGATCGACGCTGCCAGGTGCCATCTCGACCATGGTGATGCAGCCCTCGACCGGACAGACGTTGACACAGAGGTTGCAGGCCACGCACTCCTCGTCCTTCACGGTAAAGACCCGCTCGGGCGACATGGCGATGGCCTGATGGCTGGTATCCTCGCAGGCGGCATAGCAGCGTCCGCACTTGATGCACGACGCCTCGTTGATCCGCGCCTTTGTCACGTAGTTGAGGTTGAGGTTCTGCCAGTCGCTGAGGTTCGGCACCGCGCGCCCGACCAAAGCCTCGACCGAAGCCAGCCCCTTTTCGTCCAGATATTGCGACAGGCCGGAAATCATCTCCTGAACCACCTTGAAGCCGTAAGTCATCGCCGCCGTGCAGACCTGCACATTGCCCGCACCGAGCGCGATGAACTCGGCGGCGTCACGCCAGGTCGTCACGCCGCCGATGCCGGAGATCGGCAATCCGGCAAGCGAGGGCGTGCGCGCGATCTCGGCCACCATGTTGAGCGCGATGGGTTTCACCGCCGGGCCGCAATAGCCGCCATGCGCGCCCTTGCCGTCGATGGTGGGTTCGGGCGCGAAAAGATCGAGATCAACGGCCGTGATCGAATTGATCGTGTTGATCAGGCTCACCGCATCCGCGCCGCCATCCTTCGCCGCCTGCGCGGGCTTGCGGATATCGGTGATGTTGGGCGTGAGCTTGACGATCACAGGCAGGTCGGAATGGGTCTTGCACCATTCGGTGACCTGCCGCACGTAGTCAGGCACCTGCCCCACCGCGCTGCCCATGCCGCGCTCGCTCATCCCGTGGGGGCAGCCGAAGTTGAGCTCCACCCCGTCGCAGCCGGTATCCTCGACCCGCTTGAGAATGTCCTGCCACGCGCCCTCGTTCATCGGCACCATCAGGCTCACCACCAGCGCGCGGTCGGGCCAGTCGCGCTTGACGCGGGTGATCTCCTCGAGGTTGACGGAAAGCGGGCGGTCGGTGATCAGCTCGATATTGTTCATCCCCAGAAGCCGCCGATCCGCGCCCCAGACCGCGCCATAGCGCGGGCCGTTGACGTTGACGACGGGCGGACCGTCCTCGCCGAGGGTCTTCCACACCACCCCGCCCCAGCCCGCCTCGAAGGCGCGGCGCACGTTGTATTCCTTGTCCGTGGGCGGTGCCGAGGCCAGCCAGAACGGGTTGGGAGAGGTGATCCCGATGAAAGTGGTCGTCAGATCGGCCATGGCTCAGCCCTCCGCCATCAGCGTTGCATGGATATCCTCGGCGGCATCGCGCCCTTGGGCCACCGCCGTCACCGTCAGGTCATCGCCGCCCGCCGCACAATCGCCCCCCGCCCAGATGCCGGGCAACGAGGTGCGCCCATGCCCGGTGACCGCGATCTTGCGCCCTTCCAGCGCAGGCAGGCCGACACCGTCGAGCGTCTGGCCGATGGCGCGCAGCACCTGATCGGCCGCAAGGCGGAACCGCTCTCCCGTGGGGGTCAGATCGTCATCGGTATATTCGAACTCGATCTCGCGCACGCAGCCATTGCCATGCACCGCGACGGGCTGCGCATTGGTGATGATCCGCACACCCCTCGAGGCCGCGAGATCCTGCTCGAAGCGGCTTGCGTTCATCCGCTCGCGGCTGCGCCGATAGACCAGCGTCACGTTGAGCGCGCCCAGCAGTTTCGCCTGCACCGCCGCGTCAATCGCCGTCATGCCGCCGCCGATCACCACCACGTCCCGCCCCACCGGCAGCGCGCCAAGATCGCCCGCCTGCCGCAACTCCGCGATGAAGCCGGTCGCGTCCTCCACGCCCTCCTTGTCGTCCCCTGGCGCGCCAAGCGCATTGACCCCGCCAAGACCGATCCCGAGGAAGACCGCGTCATACTCGGCGCGCAGCGCCGCGAGCGTCATCTCGCCCCCGAGCGCCGTGCCCGCGCGCAGCGTGATCCCGCCGATTTCCAGAAGCCACGCCACCTCCGCCTGGGCAAATCCCCCGGGCGTCTTGTAGGCGGCGATGCCGAACTCGTTCAGCCCGCCGGGCTTGGGCCGGTCGTCGAAGATCACCACCTCATGCCCCTTCATCGCCAGCCGGTGCGCACAGGCAAGGCCCGCTGGCCCCGCCCCCACAACCGCAACGCGCCGACCGGTGGGGGCCGCGCGCGTGAAAGGATGCCCGCCCGCCACCATGAGCGTATCGGTGGCATGGCGCTGCAACTGTCCGATCCTGACCGGCTTGCCCTCGGCCGCCTCGCGCACACAGGCCTCCTCGCAGAGCGTTTCGGTCGGGCAGACGCGGGCGCACATGCCGCCCAGGATGTTCTGCTCGAAGATCGTGACCGCCGCCGCCTGCGCCGTGCCGGTGGCGATCTGGCGAATGAAAAGCGGGATGTCGATGCTGGTGGGGCAGGCCGTGATGCAGGGCGCATCATGGCAGAAATAGCAGCGGTCCGCCTCCACCCGCGCCTCATGCGCGTCGAGCGGCGGATGCAGGTCCGAGAAATTCCGCGCATAGTCCTGCGGCGTCAGCCGCCCCGTGACAATGCCCGGCGTAAGCGCATTCGCAGCCATGTCATCCTCTCCTGTTGGTGCCGTTTCGGTGCCGTTCGGTCTGGATGCAGTATTCCACGAATCATTTTTTTATCAATCGGTAAAATTTTATGACGCGCCAAACACCTGACGTTTCAGACGCGCGCGCTGCGTCTGGAAGATCGACCGCCTGTCGCGGTCGCTGATGGACTTCTCGAAGCTGGTCGAGGTGTTCGACCGGAATGGCGTGACGTTCGTGTCGGTCACGCAGTCCTTCAACACCACCACGTCCATGGGGCGGCTGACGTTGAACATCCTGCTCAGCTTCGCGCAGTGTGAGCGTGAGTGTTGACAGACGTTTTCGGTTCGTCATTGCACGAAATCAGAGGACTGTTCTGGCTTTTCAACGAAAAACCGAAACGCCTTGAACGCGCGGGACCGGAGTTTTCGCAAAACTCCGGTCAGGAAACTTTGAAAGTTTCCTGAGTGCCCCCATTGCCGTTCCGCTCAGAGCGTGGCGTTGATCGCCCCTCCGTCAAGCAGGATGTTCTGGCCGATGATGAAGCCCGCATGCTGGCTGCAAAGAAAGGCGCACGTCGCGCCGAATTCCTCTGCCGAGCCGTAGCGGCCCGCGGGAATGGTGGCGCAGCGGCGCGCGCGCGCCTCGTCCACGGTGATCCCCTCGCGCGCGGCCACGCCCTGATCGAGCGCCACCGCCCGGTCGGTGGCGTGGATGCCGGGCAAAAGGTTGTTCATCACCACGCCCTTGCCCGCCACCTGCCGCGCGGTGCCCGCGACATAGCCCGTCAGTCCCGCGCGCGCGGCGTTCGACAGCCCCAGGATCGGGATGGGCGACTTGACCGATTGCGAGGTGATGTTGACCACCCGGCCCCAGCCCCGTTCCATCATGCCCGGCACCAGCGCCTTGATGAGCGCGATGGGCGTCAGCATGTTGGCGTCAAGCGCCTTGATGAAATCCGCACGCTCCCAGTCGGTCCACAGCCCCGGCGGCGGCCCGCCCGCATTGTTGACCAGGATATCCACATCGCCCGCCGCCTCGAGCAGCTTTGCGCGCCCCTCCTCGGAGGTCACATCGGCAGCGACCGTCACCACCCCGACGCCGAACGCCTCGCGGATGGCATCTGCTGCCGCCTCGAGCGCCTCCGCGCCCCGCGCGTTCATCACCAGATCCACGCCCGCCGCCGCCAGCGCCCGCGCGCAGCCCAGCCCAAGCCCCTTGGACGAGGCGCAAACCAACGCCCTCTTGCCCCGAATTCCCAGATCCATCCGTTATCCCTTCTGTTCTTCACCCGGAGTTAACACCCCTGGGCGGAAAATGGCCAGTGCCGCCGCCGCCGGGATTTCTTGCCGGAATTGACCCGAAGGTGCCACAATCCTATCCTAGCTTTCCGGCATCACGACGATGTCATCAGAGTCTGCCGCCATGCCCGTTTCAACCCACCTGCCCGCCCAATCCGTCCCGGTCTTCGAGGCCTGCGATCTGCGCGTGGTCAACGGTGCCAATCTCGGTGACACGCTGTCCTTTGCCGATGAGCTTGACCTTGACGACATCTACGAACTTGGGCCGCGCGCGCGCGCGCGCAGGCTCGCGCTGGTGATGGACGGGTCCGGGCCCTTCACCATCGACGCAGGCTCCGAGCTTGGCACACCCGGCGCGGCGGTTCATCTTGATTCGTGCCTGACCCTCATGCCCGCCTCCGGCAATGTGGTGGAGGTGCTGATTTTCGTCGAGACCGACCCCGAGGGTTGTGTTGCCGGCGTCTACGCCATGCCGCTTGCACATGTCGCGCCGCGCACGGGCTATGCGCTTGTCGGGATCGACCGGGCGAGCGCGCGGCAACGCTTCGCGCAGGCGGCTTGCGTCTCGTTCACGCGCGGCACCCGGATCACCATGGCCACCGGTGCGCAGGTCCCGGTCGAGGCACTCCGACCCGGGGACATGGTGCTCACGCGCGGTGACGGGCCGCAGCCGTTGCGCTGGATCGGGCAAAGCACGATGCGCGCCATCGGCGAGTTTGCCCCGGTGAGGATCACCGCCGGCACCCTCAACAACGCGCATGACCTGCTGGTCAGCCCCGATCACCGGCTGTTCATCTATCAGCGCGATGATACCCTGGGAGCCGGACGGAACGAGGTGCTGGTGCGCGCGCGCCATCTGGTCAACGGCGACACCGTGCGCTTTGAGAACGGCGGGCATGTGGATTATGTCCAGCTTCTGTTTGACCGCCACCAGATCATCTATGCCGAGGGGATCGCCGCCGAAACCCTTCTGCTCGACCCGCGCACCCGCTCCGCCCTGCCCGACGAGGCCGGGACGGGCACCGCCCCTTGCGCCGATCATGACGCGCGCGCGCATCTGCAATTCGAGATCAGCCGCGCGCTGCTCGACCACCCCAACGCCGCCGACCTGCTCAGGCGTGCGTCGACCCGGCAATAGGGTCCGTGCCCCTCAACGCCCCTCGAATTGCGGGGGGCGCTTTTCCAGAAAGGCCATGACGCCTTCCTGGAAATCACGGCTCTGCCCGCAGGCCCCCTGCAAACGCGCCTCGAGATCGAGCTGCGCGTCAAGCGTGTTGGACCAGCTTTCGCGGATCGCCTGACGCACACGGGCATAGGTCTGCGTCGGTCCCTTGGCGAGATGCTCCGCGCGGGCGCGCCACTGCGCGGCAAAGCCATCGTCGCTGACACATTCCCAGATCATGCCCCAGTCGCTTGCCTGCCGGGCGCTGATCGGCTCGGCGAAAAGCGCGGCCCCCATGGCCTTGGCCTGTCCCATCTGGCGCGGCAGGAACCATGTGCCCCCCGCATCGGGCACAAGGCCGATCCGCGCGAATGCCTGAAGGAAATAGGCGCTCTCGGTGGCGATCACCACATCGGCCACCAGCGCCAGATTGGCCCCTGCCCCCGCCGCAGGCCCGTTCACCGCCGAAATGACCGGCACCGGGCAATCGGTGATGGCGCGCAGCATCGGCACGTATTCCTCGCGCAGCACCCGCTCCAGATCGAGGGTTGCCACGTTGCCGCCATCGGTCAGGTCCTGCCCCGAACAGAACGCCCGCCCATTGCCCGTCAGCACCACGGCGCGCGCGCTGCGCCCCGCATGGGTCATCGCATCGGTGATCTCGGCGCGCATCTGCGCATTGAGGGCATTCATTTTCTCGGGCCGGTTGAGCGTGAGCACGGCAACGCCCTCGGCGATGTCGAGCGTGATGGTCTGATAATCTTTCATAAGGGCGGGCCTTTCGCTGATCCTGCGCCCTTTAGAGCGCAGCCCAGGGCCAAGGCCAAGCGAAACGGCGCGTCAGTCGCGCAGAATGTCGCGCAGCCGCGCCTCTTCCTCCGCGCTGAGCCGCGCAACGGCAGGCTCCGGGGCCGTGGCGCGCCGCCGCAGGTATACCCCGGCCATGATCAGCCCCGCCCCGAACATGATCGGCCCTGCAAGCCACAAAAGCAGGTTTGTGCCGGTGGCCGTGGGGCTCAGCAGCACGTATTCGCCGTAGCGGTCCACGATATAGGCCACGGTCTCCTCGTTCGTGTCCCCCGCCACCAGCCGCTCGCGCACCAGAAGCCGCAGATCGCGCGCCAGTTCCGCGTTCGAATCGTCGATGCTCTCGTTCCGGCACACGAGGCAGCGCAGGCCCGAGGAGATATCGCGCGCGCGCGCCTCGAGTACGGGATCGTCGAGGATCTCGTCAGGCTGAACCGCAAATGCGGGGGCGGCGATCACGCAAAGCGCAAGAATGAGCCGTCTCATTCCGCAGGCACCCCTTGCGGCACCTTGCGCGCGCCCGCCGCCACCCGGAACCGGCGGTCACTGAGCGACAGGAACCCGCCAAGCGCCATCAGGATCGAGCCGCCCCAGATCCAGTTGGCCAGCGGCTTGTAATAGCTGCGCACCGCCCAGCCACCGCCCTCCTGCGGATCGCCCACGGCGATATAGATGTCGCGCAGGAAACCATTGTTCAGCGCGGCCTCGGTTGTGGGCATCTGCGCCACCGGATAAATCCGTTTTTCCGGGTGCATGGTGCCCACGACATTTCCCTCGCGCAACAGCGTGAAATTCGCCGTGGTCGAGAGGAAATTCGGGCCTTCCAACTCTTCCACCGTATCAAGCCGCAGCGTGTAGCCCGCGATATCGACGGTATCGCCCTCCCGCATCACGCGGATATCCTCGGTCTGCCAGGCCATCATCGCGGCGACGCCCGCGATGGTCACGCCAAAGCCGGCATGGGCGACCGACTTGCCCCAATCCGCGCGCGGCAGCCGGGTGAGGCGTGCCAGCCGCCCCTGCCCCCGTCCGGTACGCGACCACAGATCAACCGCAGACCCCATCACCAGCCAAGCGGCAAGGAACAGCCCGATCGGCCCCAGCGTCGAACGCCCCGACTGCATCGCCCAGGCCAGTGCGCCGATGGCCAGCGCCAGCACGAAGGCAGGCACCAGCGGTCGCACGATCCGCCCCAGCTTGGCGCGCTTCCAGGGCAGCATCGCGCCGACCGGCAGGACGAGGCCAAGCGCCAGCATGAAGGGCGAGAAGGCCGCGTCGAAGAACGGTGCGCCGACCGACAGCTTGCGGTCAAAGGCCATCTCCGCCACCAGCGGCCAGATCGTGCCGACGAAGACCACAAAGGCCGAAACCGCCAGAAGGATGTTGTTGAGCACCAGCACCGATTCCCGGCTGACCATGGAGAACACACCCTTGGCCTGCATCGCGCCCGCGCGGACGGCAAAGAGTGTCAGCGCCCCCATCATGAAGACCGCGAGAATAGCCAGCAGAAACACGCCGCGCTCGGGGTCGGTGGCGAAGGCGTGAACGCTTGTCAGCACGCCCGAGCGGGTGATGAACGCGCCGACCATCGAGAAACCAAAGGCGATGATCGCCATGAGTATGGTCCAGCTTTTCAACGCCTCGCGTTTTTCCACCACAATGGCCGAGTGCAGCAACGCCGCCGCGATGAGCCAGGGCATGAACGAGGCGTTTTCCACCGGGTCCCAGAACCAGAACCCGCCCCAGCCCAGCTCGTAATAGGCCCACCAGGAGCCAAGTCCGATGCCGATGGTCAGGAAAATCCATGCCGCCAGCGTCCAGGGCCGCACCCAGCGGCCCCAGGCCGCATCGACGCGGCCCTCGATGAGGGCGGCCACGGCAAAGGAGAAGGTCATCGAAAGACCGACATACCCGAGATAGAGAAACGGCGGATGAAAGGCGAGGCCGGGATCCTGCAAGAGCGGGTTGAGGTCCTGCCCGTTGAAGGGCGGCACCGCCATGCGCAGGAACGGGTTGGAGGTGAGCAGGATGAAGAGAAAGAACGCCACGCCGATCATGCCCTGAACCGCCAGCACCCGCGCCTTGAGCGTCGGCGGCAGGTTCGACCCGAACCACGCCACCGCCGCGCCAAAGAGCGCCACGATCAGCACCCAGAGCAGCATCGAGCCCTCGTGATTGCCCCAGACGCCGGTGATCTTGTAGAGCATCGGCTTGTCGGTATGGCTGTTGAGCGTCACCAGCCGCACCGAGAAATCCGAGATGACGAAGGCATAGGTCAGCGCCGCGAACGAGGCCGCCGTCAGCAGGAACTGTGCCACCGCCGCAGGCTCGGCCACGGCCATCCAGCCCTGCCATCGCTTGTGCGCGCCGATGAGCGGAATGATGGATTGAAGCACCGCCACGAGGCAGGCCAGGATGAGGGCGAAGTGACCGAGCTCTGTAATCATGCGGTGATGATAGCGCAGGCTCGCGGGCGGTCCAATCGTAATCGGTGCGCCGTGCGGATCACATTGTCGCGGCCCGCAAACGCCATTCGGCCAGCGCCGGGTTCGCCGCGGGCGCGCTCGCGGCGAGCACAGCCCCGGCATCCGCGCCCGGATCAGCCGCGCCGGGGCTGTCCGCGCGCAGCGCGCGCATCGCCGCCACGCTCTCGACCACCTGCGGCGCGCGCGCCAGCGTGGTGGCCAGCGAGCGCTGGAACTCCTGCCCCTTGGCCTGATGGCGCGCGCCGAAATAGAAGCTGACGATCGCCCCCAGAAGCCACCACAGCGGCTCGGGCACAAGCGCGAGGCCCGCCATGCGCTCGCCGAACCACAAGGGATCGACCATCGCCGCCACCATGAGCCCCAGCGTGCCAAGCGCCATCGCCGGGCGCGGCAGGCGGTTCAGCCCGTCGATGATCCGGTCGAACAGCCCGCGCTCGGTGGCGCGAAACTCTGCCGCCATCTGGTCGAGTGCGGCGCGCTGCATCTCGGCACCGCGCGCGTCCGCGGCTTCGGCATTGACGCGGAAGACCTCGGCCGTCTCGCGCACGATATTGCCGCCGCCGCCGAAAAGAATCCGCAGAATATCGCTTACCATGCCGCCACCCTCTCGCTGAATTCCGCCCCACTCAGATGAAAGCGCGGCGAGATGAATTCTTCCGCGCGCCGGATCCAGCCGCCCTTCCCCCCCGCGCGCGTGCGCGCAAACTTGCGGCTGGAGGGGCGGGTATCGGCCAGACGGAAGTAATAATTGCGCCGCGCGATCCCGTAGGCATCGGCGATATGATCGGGCGCGGCGTTTGCGGCGGCCTCTGCCGCCGCCACGGTCTGCGGCCCGATCACCCCGTCCACATCGACCGCATGGCCCATCTCGCGCAGAAGCCGTTGCAGGATGCGCACCGCGTTCGCGCCCGCATTCACCTGCATGTCAAAGACACTCGGGCGCAGCGCCTCGGGCAGGCGGGCAATCCCGGTGCGGTGGTAATATTGCTCGATGAAGATGTCGACGGCGCGCACGCGGGTCAGCGCGCGCACATCCGCGGCGTCGGTGATCCCGTTGCCGTCAAGGTCAAGCCCGAGACGGCGCATCGTGTGGATCGTCACGCCGAAATTCGTGGCCCCGCCCGGATCGTCGGGGTCGACGACGAAACCGCCCTCGCGGGCGACGATATCCTCGGCCAGTTGCCGGATGCTGCGCATGACTGCCACCTCTTGCCTTGTGTCGTGGCAAGAGTGGCGATGCGGCGGTTAACGGGGGATGTGCGCGGCGCGCGGTGCATGGCGGGGGCGCTGCCCCCATCGCCGCACGCGGCGATTCCCCCGGGATATTTCAGGCCAGAAGAAACCGCTCAGCTATCCTTGGGGTCCTGATAGACGCCTTGTTCCTTGAGCGCGTCGATCACCTCGCGCGGCATGTAGGTCTCATCATGCTTGGCCAGGATCTCGGTGGCGACGAAGACCCCGTCACGATAGCTGCCGGTGCCGACCATGCCCTCGTTTTCGGAGAAGAGATCGGGCAGGATGCCGCGATAGACGACCGGCACCGACGCCCCGCCATCGGTCACGACAAAACGCACCTCTTCGCCCTGCCCGCGCACGATGCTGCCCGTCTCGACCAGCCCGCCGATCCGGAACACCTCGGACGGCGCGGGCGGCTCGGCCACAACCTGGCTTGGCGAGCGAAAGAAATTGATCCCGTCGCGCATCCCGTAGCCAATGAGCGCGGTCGCCGCGATCAGGGCGATGGCCGCGATGGCGATGATCTGAACGCGGCGCTTTTTCTTGAGGGTTTTCATGGGGCGACCTCGCGGCGATCAGGGAAAGACGGGGGCGAGCATCAGGCCCGCCTCCTCTGGCTCAGATAACATCAGATTGGCGTTTTGCAACGCCTGCCCGCTGCTACCTTTTGTCAGGTTATCGAGCGCGGCGATGACGATGGTGCGCCCCGCGCGCCGGTCGGCCACCACGCCGATATGGCAGAAATTGCTGCCGCGAATATGGCGCGTGCTCGGGGTCTCCCCCATGGGCAAGGTGATCAGGAACGGCTCGTCGGCATAGGCGGCGGCGAGCGTGTCATGAATCCGGTCCGCCGCGCCGCGCACATAGGCGGTGGCAAGGATGCCGCGATTGGCCGGAATGAGGTGCGGGGTGAACTGAATCTCCACCGGGCGACCGGCGACGCGCGAGAATTCCTGATCGAATTCCCCCAGGTGGCGATGCGTGCCGCCCACGGCATAGGCGTGCCAGCCCTCGCTGAGCTCGGCATGGAGCAGGTTTTCCTTGAGGCTGCGCCCCGCCCCCGACACGCCGCATTTCAGATCGAGGATGATCTCGTCAAGATCAATCACCCCCGCCGCAATCAGCGGGCGCAGGATATATTGCCCCGTCGCCGCATTGCAGCCCGTCCCCGCCACCAGCCGCGCGGCGGCGATTTCCGCGCGGTAGAACTCGGTCAGGCCGTAAACCGCCTCGCGCTGCAAGTCGGGCGCGGCATGGGGGTTGCCATACCATTTCTGATACTCGCCCGGGTCGCGCAGCCGGAAATCCGCCGAGAGGTCCACGATCCGCAGATCGCGCGGCAGGGCGGCGATCACCTCCTGGCTGGTCTTGTGCGGCAGGGCGCAGAAACAGAGGTCAATACCCGAGAAATCAATCTCTTCGATGGTCACCAGATCGGGCAGGTCGAGATGGCGCAGATGCGGGAACACCTGCGCCATGCTTTGCCCCGCCTTGGAATTGGCGGCAAGCGCGGCAATCTCCATCGACGGGTGGGTGGCGATCAGGCGGACAAGCTCGGCCCCGGTATAGCCCGAGGCCCCGAGAATGGCGATTTTATGGGTCATCTGGTCCTCGCAGAGGATGGTTTGGCAGGGTCAGGCGGGGCGGAATGTGATCTCTCGTCGGAGAAACTGCGTCGCGCGGGACGAGACGCGCCTGGGATCGCCCGTGGTCAGGAACATCGCCTCCTGCCCCGGCCCCACCTTTTCGGGGCGGCGCGCGAGGTAATCGGCAAGGCTGGCCGCCACCAGCGACGGTTGCGAATAGACCGCCACATCGGGGCCAAGCGCGTCACGGAACACGTCCTCGACCAGCGGATAATGGGTGCAGCCCAGCACGGCGGCCTCCGGGTGCGGCATCTTGCGGCGGAGCGCATCGACATGGGACCGCACCAGCGCCTCGGCGAGGATCATGTCGCCCTCCTCGATGGCATCGACAACGCCACCACAGGCCTGCGCCTCGACATCGACACCGATGGCGCGGAACGCAAGCTCACGCTGAAAGGCGCGGCTTGCCACCGTGGCGGGGGTGGCGAAAAGCGCCACGTTCTTCACCGCCACCTCGCGCGGGGGGGAGTTGTCGCCCCAGTGCCGCTCGGTCAGCGCCTCGATGAGCGGCACGAACACGCCCAGCACGCGCTTGCCCTCGGGCACCCAGCTTTCCTGCATCCGGCGCAGCGCGGCCGCACTTGCGGTATTGCAGGCAAGGATCACCAGATCGCACCCCTCCTCGAACAGCCGCGCCACCGCAGCCGTGGTCAGATCATAGATGTCGTCCGCGTCGCGCACCCCGTAAGGCGCGTGCGCATTGTCACCCAGATAGACAAAGGGCACCTCGGGCAGGCGTTTGTGCACCGCATCCCAGACCGTCAGGCCACCCAGCCCGCTATCGAAAATCCCAACCGCCATGAGGCCACCCGCGAAATCAGTCGAACTCGAACCCGATCTCGGAGGCCGCGACCGGATTTGGCGACAACTCATAGGTCTTTTGCCGCAGGAACGCCATGAGCGATTTGGTATCGCCCGCATAGGGCACCAGTTCGGCGCGCGGGATCGGCGCGCCGATCACCACGCGCACGGGCGTATCCACCCGCTTGCGGAATTCCTTGATCAGAAGCCCCATGCGCAACGTCACATGCAGGTGGCTCGCAAGCTGAAAGAGGCGGCTCGTGTGCCCGTCGAAAAAGACCGGCAGGACCGTGGCATTGGATTTGGCGATCATCCGCGCGGTAAAGCCGCGCCAGCCGGGATCGAGCGGGCGCGAGAAGGGCTTGGCCGCCGTGCTGACCGTGCCGCCGGGAAAGATGCCGATGGCCCCGCCCTGCCCCAGATAGGAGAGCGCCGTCTTGCGCGTCTCGAGGTTGAGCGCCACGGCCTCCTTGGTCTCGTCGAAACTGATCGGCAGGACGACGCGCTCCAGATCGGGGGCGCGGCGGAAGATCTGATGCGCGAGGATGCGGAAATCGCCCCGCGTCCGGCTCAGGATATGGCCCATCATCAGCCCGTCGAGGATCCCGTAGGGATGATTGGCAATCAGCACCAGCGGCCCCTCGCGCGGCACCAGATCAAGGCTCCCACCGATGATATCAAGGCTGAGGCCATAGCGCTCGACGATCACCTCCCAGAAATCGCGGCCCTGCGCCACCTCATGCTCGTAGCCCGCCGCGCGCTTGATCAGGCCGATCCGCCCGGTGAGGTTCTCCATCGTGCGGATCATGGCCCGTCCGCCCTTGGTCTGGGCGGAAAAGGAATAGCTGATGTCGCGGGCGATGTGACGATCCTGGCGCATGGGCCTTCCCTCGGGCTGAGTCGCTGCCCTGTTAAATTTATGCGACACCCATGACCAGATCACATGACAATTTCATGACGGTCATTCTGCCGCACGTGCCATCTCGGGCCCGCCCGCGCGGATCACGGCCAGCAACTCCTCGCGCCGTTTCGCGGCCTTTTGCTCATTGGCCTGTTTCACCGGGCCGAACCCCTTGATCTGCATGGGCAGTTCCGCCAGCGCAATCACCGCGTCGCGGGTGCGCGCATCGAGTTTGGGCAGCACCTCGGCCATGTCGGCCTCGTATTGCTTGATCAATGCGCGCTCCATCCGGCGCTCGGGGTTGCGCGCGAAGGGATCGAGCGGAGTGCCGCGCAAGCCCTTCAGCCGCGCCAGCAGGCGGAACATCCGCATCATGCCGGGGCCGTATTCGCGCTTTTGCGGGCGGCCATCGGGGCCGGTTTTCGACAGGATCGGCGGGGCGAGGTGGAATTTCATCCTGAAATCGCCGCCGAACTCGGCGCGCGCCTTCGCTTCCGTCTCCAGATGCAGCCGCGCCACCTCGTATTCATCCTTGTAGGCCAAGAGCTTGTGATAGCCCTTGGCAACCGCCTCTTTCACGGCCTCATCGGTCACGCCATCAACCAGCTTGCGATAGCGCCGCGCCAGCCGCTTGCCCTGATATTTCACAAGGTGATCGGCGCGATAGGCGATCCGTTCCTCCAGCGTTTTCGGTTTCGCCACCACCGAAGGCGTCACCAGCCGCGCCGCCGCCTGCGGGTCATGCGCCGCCCAACGGCCCACCTCGAAGGCGCGCAGATTGGCCTCCACCGCCGCGCCGTTGAGGCGGATGGCCTCGGTAATCGCCTCAAGGCTCAGCGGCACAAGGCCCCGCTGCCAGGCCGCGCCAAAGACCATCATGTTGGAATAGATCGAATCGCCCATCGCCACGCGCGCCAGCTCTGATGCGTCGAAAAGCTGAACGTCCTCGCGCAGCCGCGCCTCCAGCGCCAGTGTCAGCCGCTCGGCGGGCAGGCGGAAGTCGGTGTTGCGGGTAAACTCGCCGGTGATGATCTCGTGGCTGTTGACCACGGCCCCGGTGCGCCCCTGCCGCGTGAGGCCCAGCGTCTTGGCGCCCGCGCTCACCACCAGATCGCCACCGATGAGGGCATCGGCCTCGCCGGTGGCCACGCGGATGGCGCTGATATCGGCGGGGCTGTTGGCGATGCGACAATGGATATGCACCGCGCCACCCTTTTGCGCGAGCCCGGCCATTTCCATCATGCCCGCCCCCTTGCCGTCGATCTGCGCGGCCTGCGCAAGGATCGCGCCGATGGTGACAACGCCGGTGCCGCCCACGCCGGTGATCACCACGTTATGCGTGCCACGGATTTCGGGCAGCTTCGGCAGGGGCAGATCCGGCAGCACCAGATCGGCGCTCGCCTCCTTGCGGATTTTTGCCCCCTCCAGCGTCACGAACGAGGGACAGAACCCCTTGAGGCAGGAGAAATCCTTGTTGCAGCTTGACTGATCAATCGCCCGCTTGCGGCCCAGTTCCGTCTCCACCGGCACTATCGAGACGCAATTCGACTGCACCCCGCAATCGCCGCAGCCCTCGCACACGTCGGTGTTGATGAACACGCGGCGGTCCGGGTCCGGGAATTTGCCGCGCTTGCGGCGGCGGCGCTTCTCGGCGGCGCAGGTCTGGATATAGAGGATGACGCTCACGCCCTCGATTTCCGTGCAGCGGTCCTGCACGCGGGGCAGGTCGGCGCGCTCGGAAAACTCCAGCCCGGAGGGAAAGCCCTCGCGCGCCACCTCTTCCTTTTCGTCATAGACCACGAAGATGTGTTGCACCCCCATGGCGCGCAATTCCTGCGCGATGCGCTGCGGGCTGAGGCCGCCCTCGTTGGGCTGCCCGCCGGTCATGGCGACGGCATCGTTATAGAGGATCTTGTAGGTGATGGTCGTTTTTGCCGCCAGCGCGGCGCGAATGGCGAGGATACCCGAATGGTTATAGGTCCCGTCGCCAAGGTTCTGGAACACATGTTTGCGATTGGAAAACGGTGCCTCGCCGATCCAGTTGGCCCCCTCGCCGCCCATATGGGTGTAGCCGCTGGTGCCGCGGTCCATCCAGAGCGCCATGATATGACAGCCGATACCGGCATAGGCGCGGCTGCCCTCGGGCAGTTTGGTCGAGGTGTTGTGCGGACAGCCTGAGCAGAAATAGGGCAGACGGCTGGCGATTTCCTCGGCATTGTCGCCCTTCTTCGCCTCGTTGATCTCGGCCATACCGGCCTTGATCCGGTCGGTGCCGCGCCCCTCCTCGATCAGGATCGCGCCCAGCTTTTCCGCGATCCACACCGGATCGAGCGCATAGCGCGTCGGAAACAGCTCTTCGCGGTGCATGCCGCCCGCGCCGCCCTTGTACCAGCCATAGACGCGCCTGCCCCGCCGGTCGTCGAATATCGCCTCCTTGATCTGCACCTCGATCAGCTTGCGCTTTTCCTCGACCACGACGATGAGCTCCAACCCCTCGGCCCAGTCGTGAAACCCCTTCATGTCCATCGGAAAGGTCTGGCCGACCTTGTAGGTGGTGATCCCCAGCCGCGCACATTCCGCCTCGTCGATCCCCAGAAGCGACAGCGCATGCACGAGGTCGAGCCAGTTCTTGCCCGCCGCCACGAACCCGATCTTCGCGCCCGCCTTGCCATGCATCCGCCGGTCCATGCCATTGGCATGGGAAAACGCCTCGGCGGCAAAGCGCTTGTGGTCGATCATCCGTGCCTCCTGCGCGATCCAGTGATCGTTCAGACGGATATTCAGCCCGCCCTCGGGCATGTCGATCTCGGGCAGAACGAACTGCATCCGGTCCGGGCGGCCATCCACGACGCTTGTGACCTCGACCGTGTCCTTCATCGTCTTGAGCCCCGCCCAGACGCCCGCGAAGCGCGACAGCGCAAAGCCGTAAAGCCCGAAATCAAGGATTTCCTGCACGCCCGCGGGCGATAGCACCGGCATATAGGCATCAACGAGCGCCCAGTCGGATTGGTGGCACACGGTCGAGCTTTCGCCGGTGTGGTCATCGCCCATGGCCATCAGCACGCCCCCGTAGGGCGAGGTGCCCGCCATGTTGGCATGGCGCATCACATCGCCCGACCGGTCCACCCCCGGCCCCTTGCCATACCAGAGGCCGAAAACGCCGTCATGCGTGCCCTCGCCGCGCAGTTCCGCCTGTTGCGTGCCCCAGAGCGCGGTGGCGGCCAGATCCTCGTTCAGCCCTTCCTGAAACCGGATGTCGGACGCGGTCAGCACCTTTTCCGCGCGCCGCATCTGCAAATCCACCGCCCCCAGAGGCGAGCCGCGATAGCCCGTGACATAGCCTGCGGTGTTCAGCCCCGCCGCCCGATCGCGCGCCTTCTGCATCAGCATGAGGCGCACCAGCGCCTGCGTGCCGTTGAGAAGAACCGGCGACTTCTCCAGATCGAACCGGTCGGTGAGCGATACCTTCTGCGTGGTCATGTCGTGCCTCCCTGTTCTGAGACCTATGTCCCAATATAGGACTATAATAGGTCATAATTTATGACCTACAAAGCGCAAATTCATAAAAAAATCGTGCTCTTGCTATCGCCGAAGCGGGATTTCCTGCTATTGCGTCAAGGGCGGCACAGATTTTCAGGTATTAGCTCATGGACTGGGACAAGCTCAGAATCTTTCACGCAGTGGCCGACGCGGGCAGCCTCACCCATGCGGGCGATGCGCTGCACCTGTCACAATCGGCGGTTTCGCGCCAGATTCGCGCGCTGGAGGACTCGCTCAACACCACGCTGTTTCACCGTCATGCGCGCGGTCTGATTCTCACCGAACAGGGCGAATTGCTGTTTGACGCCACCCGCGCGATGATGAAGCGCCTCGACGCCGCCACCGCGCGTATCCGCGACAGCGAGGAAGAGGTGTTCGGCGAGTTGCGCGTGACCACCACCACCGGATTCGGCACGCTGTGGATGGTGCCGCGCCTGCCCAAGCTCTATGCGAAATATCCCGATCTCAAGATCGACCTCATGCTTGAGGAGCGCGTGCTTGACCTGCCCATGCGCGAGGCGGATGTGGCCATCCGCATGAAGGAGCCGTCTCAGGCGGACCTTATCCGCAAGCGGCTGATGAGCGTGCATATGTGCCTCTTTGCCAGCCGGTCCTATGTGGACTCCCATGGCGCGCCCGACACGCCAGAGGCGCTTTCGGCGCATCGGCTGATCTGCCAGAACCCGCGCTCGGCCCAGGTGGGTGCCGGGGCCACGCTTGTCAGTGAATTGATGACGAACGATATTTCCTCGTTGCTGACCGTCAACAACTATTTCGGCGTGCTTCAGGGGGTGCTGCACGATCTGGGCATCGGCGTGCTGCCCGATTACCTGTCGCACGACTTTCACCAACTGGTGCGCGTCCTGCCGGATGTCTCCTCGAGCGAGGTGCCGGTCTTTCTCGCCTATCCGGAGGAATTGCGCCAGTCCAAGCGCGTCTCCGTGTTCCGGGATTTCGTGCAGGACGAAATCGTGATCTACCGTCGCACCCTGAAAGTCTGACGAAGCTTTGCGCATCCTGCCCGCCAGGGCGGCACTTCGAAAATAAGCCATGCGCCAAGATCATATCGGCCATGCTGCACCTGCGGCATTATTTTCCTTGATCGGGCGGGATGCCGGTTTTATTTGCAGGTCATGGATTTGATGGCGCTCGCGCGATCACTTTCATACCTCCCTGTTGGACTTCGGCCGAGCTTAGTGCTCGGCCTTTTTTTTCGCTGCCGCGATTCCGGGCAAGACTGCCCTCAATCCCACCACGGCCCGTGATGCCGCCCCGCCTGCCCCAACCGCTCGAACCCGTGATGTCCGAACCGGTCGCGCTGCGCCTGGATGAGCGCGGCCGTGCCATGCCCGCGCCGCATCGTGTCATACCAGGCCAGTGCCCCCGAGAGCGCGGGCACCGCGTGGCCAGCATGGACCGCTTCGGCCACCACCTGCCGCAACGCGGGCAGCCACAAGGTCAGGTCGCGGGCGATTCCGGGCACAAGGATCAATTCGCCGCGCGGCGCGCCCGCGCCAAAGGCATCGGCGATGGTGTCGAGCATGTCGGCACGGATGATGCAGCCCGCCCGCCAGATCCGCGCGATCTGTGCGGGGTCAAGCGACCAGCCATAGTCATCGGACGCCGCCGCCATGACGCGGAACCCCTGCGCATAGGCCAGCATCCTGGCCGCGAGAAACGCCTCGGCCAGAACCTCGGGGCTGGCGATGATCGCCCCGACCGCGCCGCCCAGCACCGTCTCGGCTTGCTGCCGCGTCTCCTTTTCCGAGGACCAGCCGCGCGCCCCTACGGCGGCCTCGATCACGCTGGCCGACTGGCCCAGCCGCAGCGCCTCGATCACCGTCCAGCGCCCGGTGCCCTTCTGCCCGGCGGCGTCCTTGATGACATCCACCACCGGGTGCCCGGTCTCGGGGTCGCGCGCGGCCAGCACCTCGGCGGTGATCTCGACAAGGTAGGATCGCAGCGGCCCCGCGTTCCAGTCTGCGAAAATCGCCGCGATATCTGGCGGCGAGAGCGCGGCACCGTTGCGCAGAAGGCCGTAAATCTCGGCGATGATCTGCATGTCGGCATATTCGATGCCATTATGCACCGTCTTGACGAAATGCCCCGCCCCGTCGGGGCCAAGATGCGCGACGCAAGGCTCCTCCTCATGCCTCGCAGCGATGGCGGTCAGGATCGGTTCGAGCGCGGCCCACGCCCCGGCGCTGCCGCCCATCATCATCGAGGGGCCGTGCCGCGCCCCCGCCTCGCCGCCCGAGACGCCGAGACCGACAAAATGCAGACCGGTCGCCGACAGCGCCCCGGCGCGGCGGCGGGTGTCGTGGAAATCGGCATTACCCCCGTCGATCACGATATCGCCGGGGTCCAGAAGCGGCGTGATCTGCGCCAGCATCGCATCCACCGGCGCGCCCGAGGGGATCATCAGGAGGATGACACGGGGCACCCCCAGCGCCGCGACAAACTCCGCCAGCCGTTCGCTGGGGTGTAATCGCGGCGCCAGATCGCCCGCCTCCTCGATGAAGGGTGAAATCCAGTCCACCTCGCGGTTGGTGACGGCCACATCAAAGCCGTGCTCTGCCAGGTTCAACGCGAGCGCGCTGCCCATGGTGCCCAGCCCGTAGATCCCAATCTGTGCCATGCGCCCCCCTGCTACCGCTAACACCGCCGGATCAGGCTACGCCCGTGCGCGGCGCGAATGCAAGCGCCGACAGGACCTTCGGGTCAGGCCCGAGGGTGACGGGGGACACCGACGGCACCATCCTCCGGCTTGACCGGAGGATCTCCCGTCACGGCCGCCGCCTCAGACCCCCAGACACCAGCGCATCACGGCCTTTTGCGCGTGCAGGCGGTTCTCGGCCTCATCGAAAATGACCGATTGCGGGCCGTCCATCACCTCCGATGTCACCTCCTCGCCGCGATGCGCGGGCAGGCAGTGCATGAAGAGCGCATCGGGCTTGGCCGCCGCCATCAGCCGCGCATCCACCTGATAGGGCCGCAGCATGTTGTGGCGGCGCTCCTTGGTGGACTGGCTGTCATGCATCGACACCCAGGTGTCGGTGACGATCATATCCGCCCCCTCGACGGCCTTCATCGGATCGCGCTCGATGGTGATGCTACGGCCTGCCTTGCGCGCGAAGCCGATGAACTCGGCTTCGGGGTCGAGCTGCACCGGGCCGGTGAAGGTGAGGTCAAACCCGAATTGCGCGGCCGCATGAAGGAATGACGCGCAGACATTGTTGCCGTCGCCCGACCATACCACCTTGCGTCCTGCGATGGGGCCGCGATGTTCCTCGTAGGTCATCACATCCGCCATGATCTGGCAGGGATGGGTGCGGTCGGTCAGACCGTTGATCACCGGCACGTCCGAATGCTCGGCCATTTCCAGCAACACGGATTCGTCGAAGGTGCGGATCATGATCAGATCGACATAGCGCGACAGCACCCGGGCGGTGTCGGCGATGGTCTCGCCGTGGCCCAACTGCATGTCGGTGCCCGACAGCACCATGGTCTGCCCGCCCATCTGCCGCACGCCCACGTCGAAGGAAACGCGCGTGCGCGTCGAGGGCTTCTCGAAGATGAGCGCCACCATGTGACCGCCAAGCGGCTGCTCCTCATCGGGCGCGCCGCGCGGGCGGCCTTGGCGCGCGTCCTTCATGGCGCGGGCGCTGTCGATGATGCCGCGCAGGTCATCGGCGGGGGTTGTATGGATATCGAGGAAATGGGTCATGATGCGGTTCGCTTGTGTCTTGGGGCGCATGCGGGGGCCAGCCCCCGCACCCCCGGGATATTTGAGGCCAGAAGAAACTCAGGCCGTTTGCAATGCAGTGGCGGCGGCATCGAGGCGGGTGAGCGCCTCGGAAATCTCCGCATCCGTGATGTTGAGCGGCGGCAGGAGGCGCAGCACGTTGTCGGCGGCAGGGACCGTGGCGAGCAGCGCGTCATAGCCGGCCTGCACCACGTCCGAATTGGGCACACGGCACTTGAGGCCGAGCATCAGGCCCGCGCCGCGCACCTCCTCGAAGACCGAAGGGTGCGCCGCCACCAGCCCTTCGAGGCGCTGGCGCAGAAGGGCGGCCTTGCGGTTCACCTCGGCCAGAAATTCCGGCGTGGCGACATGCGCCATCACCGCGCAGCCCACGGCGCAAGCCAGCGGGTTGCCGCCATAGGTGGAGCCATGCGTGCCCGCGCCCATGGCCGCTGCTGCCCGCTCGGTGGCAAGCACGGCGCCGAGGGGAAAGCCGCCGCCGATGCCCTTGGCGACCATCATGATATCGGGGGTGATGCCGGCCCATTCATGGGCGAAGAGCCGCCCGGTGCGCCCCATCCCGCATTGCACCTCATCGAGAATCAAGAGCAGGCCATGCTCGTCGCAGAGCGCGCGCAGCCCCTTGAGGCACTGGTCGGGCAGCGGGCGGATACCGCCCTCGCCCTGCACCGGCTCGATCAGGATGGCGGCGGTCGTGTCGTCTATCGCGGCGTGGAGCGCATCGTGATCGCCCCAGGGCAGGTGTTTGAAGCCGGGCAAGAGAGGGCCAAAGCCCTTGGTCATCTTCTCCGATCCGGCCGCCGCGATGGCCGCCGAGGAACGCCCGTGAAAGGCCCCCTCGAAGGTCAGGATCGTGGTGCGCTCGGGCTGGCCCGCATCATGGAAATGCTTGCGCGCCATCTTGATGGCCAACTCACAAGCCTCGGTGCCGGAATTGGTGAAGAAGACCGTATCGGCGAAGGTGGCGGCCACCAGCCGGTCGGCAAGGTCCTGCTGCGCGGGGATGTTGTAGAGGTTCGAGGTATGCCAGAGCTTGCCCGCCTGCCCGGTCAGCGCCGCCACCAGATCGGGATGGGCATGGCCGAGCGCATTGACCGCGATGCCCGCGCCCAGATCGAGAAAGCGTCGCCCGTCGGCCTCGATGAGCCAGCTTCCCTCGCCCTTCACGAAAGTCAGGGGCGCGCGGTTATAGGTGGGCAGGATCGACGGGATCATGGCAAGGTCCTTTGAGGAACATAAGGCCCCTTGAGTGCCGCATGGGCGGGGGCAAGTCAACGATCTGGGGTTTGAGGGTGGTGCGCGGACGCACCGGGATCACGGACGGAACGTCAGGCGCGGATGCGTCGGCGTCGGGTCCCGGCATATGCGAAGGTCGTGATCATGGCGGCGTCCTTAGCCGGTTTCCTGCCCCTGGGGAAGCGGAATTTCGCGGCTGCGCACGGTGCCCAGGCGCGGATGCAGCCGCCCGGCCAGATGCGCGCAGCCCAGAAGTCCCGCACCCGCCACCGCGAACACCCCCGAGAGCGGCGCGGCGAGCAGCACGACCCAGGCCACCCCCGGCGTCACGATCCCCGAGACATCGCGGAAACTGGCATAGATCGCCGACATCTCGGTGCGCTCCGAGGGCTTGACCGCCAGGAGAAACGGCAGCCCCGCCGAGATGTCGAGCAGCACCAGAAACACCGAGGCGAGCGCCAGCGCCGCCACCGCGGCCCATGGCCAGGTGCCCATCAGAGCCGCGACGAGAAAGAGCGCGCCCGCCACGGTAAAGCCCGTGCGCACCGCCTGCCGGATCGAGCGACGCTGCATCCAGGCCAGCATCAGCGGCGTGGCAAAGAGCATCCCGTTGGAGACCGAAAGCAGCATCCCGCCCACCGAGTCACCCAATCCCCGCTCCAGCGCGAAAATCGGCAGATAGACCACATAGACCCACCAGCCGCAGGAGCGCACCACCGCAAAGAGCCACCCCGCCACAAGCCGCGGCTGCGCGGCAAAGCGCGGCAGCCACGCCAGCGGATTGGGCGCCGGCCCACGCGCGCGGGTTATGAGCCGCCCGTTGCCCAGCCTCTGCCACTGGAACACGCCCAGCATCGCCAGGACCGCCAGCGCCGAAATGCCAAAGGGCAAGGGCCGCCAGACATCGAGCAGCACCACGCCCAGCCACGGCCCCACCGTCCAGCCCAACGCCCCGAAGAACATGCGCGAGGTCTCGCACCGGCCCAGATCGGACTTGGCGATATGATCGAGCACATAGGCGTTGAAACAGACAAAGATCGTCACCGTCGCCGCCGTCACCAGCGCCAGCGCCGCGACCATCGCCACCGGACCGCCAAGCGCACCCATCCCCGCGCCGGTGGCGAACATCACGCAGCCGCCCGCATAGACCCGGCGGCGCGGCACGAAGCGCGTGACATAGGGCACCATCAGCCCGGTGGCGAGCGACAGGAGACCCACGAGGAAATAGATCTCGGACACCCGCGTCGCGGCCCCGAGCGCGCGGTAGATCTCGAGCGGCATGACCGAGATGAGAATGCCGCGCGCCATTGCCTCGAACCCCGCCAGAAAGCCGAAACCGCGCACCGAAGGGGTGGGCGGATGGCGCAGCCAGTCTGGGACGGAACGCGGTTGCATGGGCTCTCCTCTGCCCCCGGCTTGGCACGGGCCGCGCGCGCGGGCTTGGCGGGGCGCGACGCGATGTCGTTTTTGGAGCACGGCGCACGAAATCTTGTCGCATGGCGAGCACGTTTCCCGCTTGCAGGGACGGCGGCGCTGACGCATGGATCGGCCATGTTCACGCCGCGCGCCCCCAATCCCGGCCTCGCCGCCCTGCTCACGCTTCTGGCCGCCGCGCTGCTGGCGGGCACGACGCTTCTGGCCAAGGCGCTCGGGACCGGCGCGCTTGGCCCCGCGCTCAGCCCGTTCCAGATCAGCCACGGCCGGTTTCTCTTTGCCTTTCTGGCCATCGCCACCATGACGGCGGTGATCCGGCCCCGCCTCACGCAGCCGGACCTCGCCACCCATGCCAAGCGCTCGGCCCTTGGCTGGGGCGGGGTCACGCTGATGTTTGCGGCCGCCGCCTTCATTCCGCTGTCGGACGCCACCGCGATCAGCTTTCTCAACCCGGTTTTCGGCATGATGCTGGCCATCCCGCTTCTGGGCGAGAAGGTCGGGCCGGTGCGGTGGGGCGCGGCGGCGACCGCACTTGTCGGCGCGGCAATCCTGATGCGCCCCGGTTCGGGCGTCATCGAGACCGGCGCATTACTGGCGCTTGGCGCGGCGGTCTGTCTGGGGGGCGAGCTTATCTTCATCAAGCGGCTCGCGGGGCGCGAGGGGCCGTGGCAGATCCTGCTGGTCAACAACGCGATCGGCCTTGTCCTCGCCACGCTCGCCGTGATCTGGGTCTGGGCCGCACCCACGCCCGCGCAATGGGCGGCGCTGGTGGCACTCGGGCTGCTGATGGCGCTGGCGCAGACCGCCTTTGTCAATGCCATGGCGCGGGGCGATGCGAGCTTTGTCGCACCGTTCTTCTATACCGCGCTGATCTTTGCGGCGCTTTATGACGGGATCTTTTTCGGGGTCTGGCCCGATGCGGTCTCGATCCTCGGCGCCGCGGTCATCCTCACCGGGGCGGGCGTGCTTTTGTGGCGTGAGGGGCGGCGACGGGTGCCCGCGCCCCGAGGCCCTGCATGACTGCACACCCGGCTTCTCGCCTGCGCACGGCGCTCACGTTCTGGTGAACGCGGCGGCGGTTACATTCCACCTCGAAGCGCAATAACTAACATGGCAACGCAACCAAAGGAGGCGCTGATGACTGCCGAATACAAGACCGATCTGCCGCAAGTGAGCGACGACGCCGCCACGGGCAAGGCCAAGGACCTGCTTGACGGCGCGCGCGCCAAGCTGGGCTTCGTGCCCAACATGTATCGCGGCATGGCCAACAATCCGGGCCTGCTGAGCACCTATCTGCACGGCTATGCCCATTTCCGCGAGCAGGCCAATTTCACCCCGCCGGAACAGGAGGTCGTATTCCTGACCATTTCCGAGGGCAATGGCTGTGACTATTGCACCGCAGCGCATTCGATGCTGGCCGTGCATGTCTCGAAACTGTCGGAGGCGCATACGCAGGCTCTGCGCGATGGCAAGCCGCTCAGTGACGCGAAACTCGAGGCGCTGCGCAAATTCACCCACCACATGTGGGAGACGCGCGGCCTGCCAACCAAGGCCGAGGCCGAGGCGTTCAAGGCCGCAGGCTACAGCGACATGCACATCCTCGAGATCATCCTCGCGCTGGCGGTCAAGACCATCTCGAACTACGCCAACCACGTCAACCACACCGAGCTTGACGCGAAATTCGCGCCCTTCGCGGTTGGCAAATCGGTCGAACCGGCCTGAGAGGCCTAACCTTTGCGCCCCTGCCCTGCGGGGGCGCAGAACATCTCGTAGAGCACTTCGAGAAGCCGGAGCGCGCGCGGATCGGCAAGGCTGTAATACACGGTCTTTCCGTCGCGCCGCGTCCGCACAAGCCCCTCATGGCGCAGCCGCGCCAGTTGCTGTGACACCGCAGCCTGACGCGCGCCGAGCAACTCTTCAAGCTCACCCACGGACCGCTCGCCCGGCACCAGATGGCACAGCATCATCAGCCGCCCCTCATGCGAAAGAGCGCGCAGGAAATCCGCGGCTTTTTCCGCGCTGTCCTGCATCTGGGCCATGTCGGTCTCGGTGATATCGGGCAAGGTCATCGTCCAGCCATCCTTTTGCGCCGGTTTTAAGGCTTTCGGGCCCGCGCGGCAATCGCCAAAGCCGCGATTGTCTCACACGAATCGCGCGCGCGGCCCTTGCAGGGGGTGGGGCGCGCCACTAAGACTCCTTTAGCAACCAGCCGGTATCATCGGCGTATTTTGACGGCTCGCGCCTCTCGGGGTCCGGGCGAACCAGCAGGCGGGACAGGATGAAAGACCCTTTCGAGACATATATGAACACCCTCGTGCCGATGGTCGTGGAGCAGACCAGCCGGGGCGAGCGCGCGTATGACATCTTCTCGCGCCTGCTCAAGGAACGGATCATCTTCCTGAGCGGGCCCGTGCATGACGGCATGTCGAGCCTCATTGTCGCGCAATTGCTGCATCTTGAGGCGGAAAACCCGTCCAAGGAAATCAGCATGTATATCAACAGCCCCGGCGGCGTTGTGACGAGCGGCCTGTCGATCTACGACACCATGCAATACATCAAGCCCAAGGTCTCGACCCTCGTGGTCGGTCAGGCGGCAAGCATGGGTTCTCTGCTGCTCACCGCCGGCGAGCCGGGGATGCGGTTTTCGCTGCCCAACAGCCGGATCATGGTGCACCAGCCCTCGGGCGGCTATCAGGGGCAAGCCACCGATATCATGATCCACGCCCGCGAGACGCAAAAGCTCAAGGACCGCTTGAACGAAATCTACGTGCGCCACACCGGACAGAAGATCGAGGCGGTCGAGGCCGCGCTCGAGCGGGACAACTTCATGTCGCCCGAAGAGGCCAAGGACTGGGGCCTGATCGACGAAATCGTGGCCAACCGCGCGAAACCCGATGAGGCCGACGATAAATGATCGGTGATCGCCCGTGCGCGGGCGATCGTGAAATTCGCATTGTGGTGCTTTTCGCCCTGACTTAAGCTTGGCGGGAAGCATCAGACAAGACGACCGACGCCGCGCGGGCAGCGGCGCTGAAAGGAAAGCCATGGCGAACAATTCCGGCGACAGCAAGAACACGCTCTATTGCAGCTTCTGCGGCAAGAGCCAGCACGAGGTGCGCAAGCTGATCGCGGGGCCGACCGTGTTCATCTGCGATGAATGTGTCGAGCTGTGCATGGACATCATCCGCGAGGAAACCAAGAGCGCCGGGCTCAAGTCCACCGACGGCGTGCCTGCGCCGCATGACATCTGCAAGGTGCTCGACGATTACGTGATCGGTCAGGCGCGCGCCAAGCGCGTTCTGTCGGTCGCGGTGCACAACCACTACAAGCGCCTCAACCAGTCGGGCAAGAACGATATCGAGCTGTCGAAATCCAACATCCTGCTGATCGGCCCGACCGGCTGCGGCAAGACGCTTCTGGCGCAGACGCTGGCCCGCATCCTCGATGTGCCCTTCACCATGGCCGATGCCACCACCCTGACCGAGGCGGGCTATGTGGGCGAGGATGTGGAAAACATCATCCTCAAGCTCTTGCAGTCCTCCGAATACAATGTCGAGCGCGCGCAGCGCGGCATTGTCTATATCGACGAGGTGGACAAGATCACGCGCAAATCGGAAAACCCCTCGATCACCCGCGACGTGTCCGGCGAGGGCGTGCAGCAGGCACTTCTGAAGCTGATGGAGGGCACCGTGGCCAGCGTGCCGCCGCAGGGCGGGCGCAAGCATCCGCAGCAGGAATTCCTGCAAGTGGACACGACCAACATCCTCTTCATCTGCGGCGGGGCCTTTGCCGGGCTTGACCGCATCATCGCGCAGCGCGGCAAGGGCAGCGCCATGGGCTTCGGTGCCGAGGTCAAGGACCCCGACGCGCGCAACGTGGGCGAACTCTTCAAGGAACTGGAGCCGGAGGACCTGCTCAAGTTCGGCCTGATCCCGGAATTCGTCGGCCGTCTGCCGGTTCTGGCCACGCTCGAGGATCTCGACGAGGACGCGCTTGTCATCATCCTGACCGAGCCGAAGAACGCGCTGGTGAAACAGTATCAGCGCCTCTTCGAGATGGAGGGCGCGCGCCTCACCTTTACCGATGACGCCCTCAAGGCCATCGCCAAGCGCGCCATCGCCCGCAAGACCGGCGCGCGGGGCCTGCGCTCGATCCTCGAGGATATCCTGCTCGACACCATGTTCGACCTGCCCAGCCTCACGAATGTCGAAGAGGTGGTGGTCAACGAAGAGGCCGTGGCCGTGGCCGCCGCCCCTCTGATCATATACGCCGAGAAACGCGGCAAGAAGGAAGGCAAGAGCGCGGGCTGACCCCGCCAACCGGACCGGCCAAGGCGGGGCACAGGCCCCGCCTTTTTACGTGGAGCAGGATATGAAGCGGATCTTTTCAGGCAGCCCTTTCGAGGAAAAGGTGGGCTATGCCCGCGCCGTGGTGGCGGGTGGGTTCGTCCATGTGGCGGGCACCGTCGGCGCGGGCGACACCGTGACCGAACAATGCCGCGCGGCACTCGCCACCATCGAGACTGCGCTGGCCAAGGCGGGGGCCGGGTTTGCCGATGCGGTGCGCGTGACCTATTACCTGCCCGACGCGGCCGAGTTCGAGGCGTGCTGGCCTATCCTGCGCGAGACCTTCGGTGCCAATCCGCCCGCCGCGACCATGGTGGAATGCAATCTCATCGACCCGAAATACCGCATCGAGATCGAACTGACCGCGCTGGCCCCAACCCCGGACCGCGCCTGACCCCGCGACGGCGCTGCGTCTGGACCTTGCGGCGCGGTTCGGCCTATAAGAGCGGGACACGAGACAGGAGTCGTCCATGGGCATTCTCAACACCTTGCTGCGCGCCGTCACCTGGTGGAACGGGCAGACGCTCAACACCCAGTTACATACCTGGCGCAAGGGCGTGCGCGTCGGCGAGGATGACCAGGGCAACATCTTTTACCAGAGCCGTGACGCCAAGCGCCGCTGGGTGATCTTCAACGGCGAGGCCGAGGCAAGCCGCGTCAGCCCCGATTGGCATGGCTGGCTGCATCACACCTTTGCCGAGGCACCGACCGAGCGCCCCCTGCCCCGCAAATCCTGGGAAAAGCCGCATCAGGAGAACCTGACCGGCACACCGCTCGCCTATGCGCCCGCAGGCTCGATCCGCCGCACCGCCCCGGTGGAGCGGCGCGATTACGAGGCATGGCAACCGGAATAAGGGGCGCAACATGTCCGAGAACAAATCCGAGGTTCTGGTGGGCGGGGTCGTTCTTGCCGTGGCACTGGGGTTCCTGGTCTATGCCGGCAAGACCACCGGCATGACCGGGGGGGGTAGTGAATACACGCTCACCGCCTCTTTCCGCAGCGCGGACGGTGTGAACGTCGGCACTGATGTGCGCCTTGCCGGCGTCAAGGTGGGCCGCGTCTCCGATATCCAGCTCAACCCCGAAACCTATCGCGCCAACGCGGTCTTTACCGTGCGTGAGGGCATCAACGTGCCCGATGACAGCGCCGTGGCCATCTCCTCCGAGGGGCTGCTGGGCGGCAACTATGTCGAGATTCTGCCCGGCGGATCGCCCTTCCATTTCGAGGCGGGCGACGAGATCGAATTCACCCAAGGCTCGGTCAGCCTCGTGTCCCTCCTGATGAAATTCGTCTCGGGGGGCGAGCAGGCGCCTGCGGGTCAATGAGGCGCACGCGCACGGCGCTCTGCGCTCTGGTTCTGGCTGGGTCCGCTTGGGCACAGGAGCCTGCCACCCCCGGCACGGGCGCTGTGCTGCGCGCGCTCGACAAGATCACCACCGAAGTGCGCGATCTGGAACTGGCCAACGGGGGCACGGCGGAATTCGGCTCTCTGACCGTGGAACTCGGCGAATGTCGCTACCCCGTCGAAAACCCCGCCAGCGACGCCTATGCCTTTCTCAACATCCGCACGACACAAGGCGGGCAGGTGCTCTTCTCAGGCTGGATGCTGGCCTCCTCGCCCGCGCTCAACGCGCTGGAGCATCCGCGCTACGATGTCTGGGTGTTGCGCTGCACCACCTGAACCGGATCGCCTTCCAGCGGCACGGCGTGGATATCCGCCGCGCCTGACAGCGCCTCGGCAAGACGCGCGTGATAGGCGGCGCGGCTGATCTCGACAGCGCCGAGACTTGCCAGATGGTCGGTCAGGAACTGCGTGTCAAACAGGGTAAAACCGCAGCGCCGCAGATGGTCCACCAGATATGCCAGCGCCAGCTTGGACGCATCAGTGCGCCGCGAGAACATGCTTTCGCCGAAAAACGCCCGTCCCAGCGTCACGCCATAGACCCCGCCCGCAAGCGCGCCGCCCTCCCACACCTCCAGCGAATGCGCATCCCCCCGCGCGTGCAAGACCAGATAGGCCGCGCGGATCGGCGCACTGATCCAGGTATCCGCGCGCTCGGCGCAGGCGTCGAGCACGCCGGCGAAATCGCCATCAAGCGTCACCCGGTAGCCCCCGCGCCGCATCCGCCGCGCCAGACTGCGCGAGATGTGAAACCCGCCCAAGGGCAGCACCCCGCGCCGTTTCGGATCGACCCAGAACACCTCCGGGTCGTCGCGGTGCTCGGCCATCGGGAATACCCCCGCCGCATAGGCACGCAACAGCATCTCCGGGGGCAGAAACGCGGGCATCACGCCCGCAGATTGGTTTCCAGCCAGCGTTCCAGCCAGTGGATATTATACGTTCCGCGCTGGATGTCCTCTTCCTGCAAGAGCGCGTGAAAGAGCGGCACAGTGGTATCCACCCCGTCGACGATCAACTCGCCAAGCGCGCGCGCAAGCCGGTTGAGCGCGGCGGGCCGGTCGACCCCGTGGACGATCAGCTTGGCAATCAGGCTGTCGTAATAAGGCGGGATCTTGTAGCCGTCATAAAGCGCGCTATCCATCCGAACGCCCAGACCGCCCGGCGCGTGAAACTGCGTGATCCGGCCGGGGCGCGGCGCGAAATCGGGCAGTTTCTCGGCGTTGATGCGCACCTCGATGGCGTGGCCATTGATGCGCAGATCCTCCTGCGTGAAGGACATCGGCAGCCCCTCGGCCACGCGGATCTGTTCCTGAACCAGATCGACACCGAAAATCGCCTCGGTGACGGGGTGTTCCACCTGAAGGCGCGTGTTCATTTCGATGAAGAAGAACTCGCCCTGCTCATAGAGAAACTCGATCGTGCCCGCGCCGCGATAGCTGATATTGGCGCAGGCGTCGGCGCAGATCTTGCCGATGCGCGCGCGCTCTTCCTCGGTGATGCAGGGGCCGGGTGCCTCTTCCAGAACCTTCTGGTGGCGGCGCTGAAGCGAGCAGTCCCGCTCGCCCAGATGGACCGCACGACCCTTGCCATCGCCGAACACCTGCACCTCGATATGCCGCGGCGTGGTCAGGTATTTCTCGATATAGACCTCGTCATTGCCGAACGCCGCCTTGGCCTCGGACCGCGCGGTGAGAAAGGCGCGTTCCAGCTCGTCGGCGCTCTGCGCCACCTTCATGCCGCGCCCGCCGCCGCCCGCCGTCGCCTTGACGATCACCGGAAAGCCGATCTCGGCACAGAGCGCCTTGGCGGCGGCCACATCGGCGATGCCGCCCTCGGAGCCGGGCACACAAGGCACGCCAAGCGCCTTCATCGTGTCCTTGGCGGTGATCTTGTCGCCCATGATGCGGATATGCTCCGCCGAGGGGCCGATGAAGGTCAGCCCGTGATCCTCGACGATCTGGACGAAATTGGCGTTTTCCGACAGAAACCCATAGCCCGGATGGATCGCCTGCGCGCCCGTCACCTCGCAGGCGGCGATGATCGAGGGGATGGAAAGATAGCTCTCGGACGAGGGCGGCGGGCCGATGCAGACCGATTCGTCGGCCATGCGCACATGCATCGCATCGGCATCCGCCGTGGAATGGACGGCGACCGAGGCAATCCCCATCTCGCGCGCGGCACGGATCACCCGGAGCGCGATCTCGCCGCGGTTGGCCACAAGGATCTTGTCGAACATCTGCGCCTCACTCGATGATCATCAGGGGCGCGCCATATTCCACCGCCGCGCCATCCTCGATCAGGATGCGCTTGACGGTGCCCGCGCGCGGGGCGGGGATGTGGTTCATGGTCTTCATCGCCTCGATGATCAGAAGGGTGTCACCCTCCGCCACCTGCGCACCCACGCTGACAAAGGCGGGCGCGCCCGGCTCTGCCTGCATGTAGACGGTGCCCACCATGGGCGAGGTGACAGCACCGGGATGGCTTGCCGGGTCCTCGGCAGGCGCGGCAGCGGCGGAAGGGGCGGCAGCGGCAGCGGCAGCGGGGGCGGCATGGGCCACGGGGGCCGGGGCGGCGGCATAGGTCACGGCCTCGCCCTTGCGGCTCACCCGGACGTGAAGCGTGTCATCCTCGCCATATTCGCGCTTGACCGACAGCTCGGTCAGGTCATTCTCGTTGAGAAGTTCCGCGAGGGCCTTGATAAAGGCCACGTCCGATTCATGCGATTTGTTCGACATTTGCGTCCTCGGTAAGTGCGTAGCAGGCATGACGTGCCCGCATGGCGTGAGTTTGGCCGCTTATAGGCCATGCGGGGGGCTGAGAAAAGCGGCCAATTGCCGTGGCGGCAGGTGCGTCAAAGCGGCATCCCCGACAGCTTGGCCACCAGTTCGGCCAGATTGCGGGCGTGGAATTTCTCCAGCAGGCGCGCGCGATAGACCTCCACCGTGCGATAGCTCAGCCCCAGTTCCAGCCCGATTTCCTTGGATGTCTGGCCCCGGCAGGTCAGGATCGCCACTTCACGTTCGCGTTGCGTGAGCCGCACAAGGGGCCGCTCCTCCGACAGATCGGCAAAAGACCAGACCCCGCGCTGAAACGGGGCCGATGGCGTGAGCGACGCGCCGCGCACGCGGCACCAGAAGAGATCGCCACTCGCCCGCCGCATCACACGCTCATCGCCATAGCGTCCGGTGCGGCGCATGACCGCCAGCGCATCGGCCCCGATGCGCCGGTAATCCTCGATCGACGGGTAGAACCGTGCGAGCGGCACGTCGCCATAATCCCCGGGCGCACCGCCGAAGGTCGCGGCGAATTGCCGGTTGCAGGCGCGGATGATGCGATGTTCGAGCACGGCAAGACCGATGGGCGCGTGTTCGAAAGCGAGGGTTCCGATCTCCATGGCCTCCGTTATGCCGCGCGCGCCGCGCCGCTCCAAGCGATTTGCGTAGTCCTACGGAATTGCGCCGCCGCGCAGAGGGTGGTTTGTTGCCCCGGACAAGGGAAGGATGGCCCCATGAATATCGGTCTCTGGCTTGAGCGGGCGGCGCGTGGCGCGCCCCGACACCCTGCGCTCTTTCTCGGGCGCAAGCAGGTGGCCGATTATGCGGGCTTTGATGCCCGCGCGCGCGGCGTCGCGGGCCCGCTCATCGCGCAGGGGGTCACGCCGGGCGACCGGGTCGCACTTTTCATGGGCAACGCGCCGGACTACCTGACCGCCCTTTACGGCATCTGGTATGCGGGCGCGGTCGCGGTGCCGATCAATGCCAAGCTGCACGGGGCCGAGGCGGCCTGGATCATTGCCGATGCGGGCGCGTGCATGGTGCTGGCAGACGCGCCGCGCCGCGCCGCGCTTGAGGCCGAAGGCGTGGCCGCGCAGCCCGTCACCGAGGGCGCGCCGCTGGCCCATGTGGCCCCGCGCGCGCCGCAGGATCTGGCCTGGCTCTTCTACACCTCGGGCACCACCGGGCGGCCCAAGGGGGTGATGATCACCCACCGGATGCTGGCGGCGATGTCGCTTGCCTATCTGGCCGATGTGGACGCGGTCTCGGGCGACGATGCCACGCTCTATGCCGCGCCGATGAGCCATGGCGCGGGGCTTTACGCGCTGGTCCATGTGCTGCGCGGCGCGCGCCATGTCTGCCCCGCATCGGGCGGCTTCTACGAGGGCGAGATCCTCGATCTCGCGCGCCATCATGGCCGGTTGCACATGTTCGCCGCCCCCACCATGGTCCGCCGCCTGACCGCCCATGCCAGGGCGACGGGCGCGCGCGGCGAGGGGCTGCGCCGCATCGTCTATGGCGGCGGGCCGATGTATGAGGCCGACATCCTCGACGCGGTGGACTGGTTCGGCCCGGTCTTTCTCCAGATCTACGGTCAGGGCGAAGCGCCCATGGCGATCACGGCACTTTCCCGCGCCGAGGTGGCGGACCGCGCCCATCCCGACTGGCGCGCGCGGCTCGGCTCGGTCGGGCGCGCGCAATCGGTGGTGGAGGTGCGCATCGCCGACGAGAGCGGGCAGGACGTGCCCGAGGGCGCTGTGGGCGAAATCCTCGTGCGCGGCGATCTGGTGATGCCCGGCTACTGGCAGAACCCGGAGGCCAGCGCGCAGGCGCTGCGGGGCGGCTGGCTCCGGACCGGCGATCTGGGGCGGATGGACGGCGCGGGCTACCTGACGCTCTGCGACCGGTCCAAGGACATGATCATCTCGGGCGGCAGCAACATCTATCCCCGCGAGGTGGAGGAGGTGCTGCTCATCCACCCCGACGTGACGGAGGCCGCCGTCGTGGGCGCGCCCGATCCCGACTGGGGCGAGGTGGTGGTGGCCTTCATCGTGGGCGATGTCAGCGCCGAGGCGCTCGACACCCATTGCCGCGCGCATATCGCCCGGTTCAAGGCCCCCAAACGCTATGTCGCGGTCGAGAGCCTGCCCAAGAACAATTACGGCAAGGTTCTGAAAACCGCGCTGCGCGCGCGCCTGCAGGAGGTTCAGGACGCGCCGACAAGCGAATAGATCAGGTAAAGCAACGCCCCGAACACCATCAGGTTGAGAACGATACCGCCCAGAAAACGCAAAAGCGCTGTCTTGCGCGCCTCTCCCGGATCGAGCCGCCCGAGATGGCCGTGCAGATCGCCAAAGGCCGCGTTCACCGCGCGATGATCGACCAGCCGTGCCAGACGGGGATGACCCATCCAGTCCTGCGCGCCGAGAATCACCGCCGCCGCACGCCGCTGGCGTTTTGGCAGACGACGCCCCGCGCGCCGGATCTGGCGGTCCAGATCCGCCCCTTTCACGCGCAGCTTTCCCTCCAGCGCCGCGCGCAACGCCTCGATTTTCCTATGAAACTCCACTGTATCAATCACTTGAACACCTCTCCTGACACAACTTACAACACCCGCCCGCTCTGGCCAAGCCCGACCTGTGGCGCTAAGGATACCCCATGTTGACCCATATCGACCATGGCAAGCCGACCGATCGCCCCGGGCTGTTGATCGCACACGGGCTTTACGGCTCTGCCCGCAACTGGGGCGTGATCGCCAAGCGCCTGTCGGATACCCGTCGCGTGCTTGCCGTGGACATGCGCAATCACGGTGCAAGCCCCTGGTTCGACACGCATTCCTATGAGGACATGGCCGCCGATCTGGCCGAGGTGATCGCGGCCGAAGGTGGCACATGGGATGTGATGGGCCATTCCATGGGCGGCAAGGCGGCGATGGTGCTGGCACTGACGCACCCCGAGCTTGTGAACCGTCTGATCGTGGCGGATATCGCCCCCGTCGCCTATTCTCACAGCCAGCTTGCCTATGTCGAGGCGATGAAATCGGTCGATCTCTCTGTGATCGAACGGCGCTCTGACGCGGGCGCGCAACTTCTGCAACGGATCGACAATCCCGACCTCGTGCCGTTTTTCCTTCAGGCGCTCGACGTCAAGGAAAAGCGTTGGCTGCTCAATCTCGACACGCTGGCGCGCGAGATGCCGAAAATCATAGGGTTTCCTGATATATCAGGTGTTTACGAGGGCAAATGCCTGTTTTTGACCGGCGCGGACTCGGGCTATGTCACGCCCGAACACCGCCCCCGGATCAAGGCGATGTTCCCGCGCGCGCAATTCATGAAGATCCCCGGCGCGGGCCATTGGCTCCACGCCGAGAAGCCGCGCGAATTCGAGGCGGCCGTGCGGGAGTGGCTGGGTTAGACCTTCGCCTGCGTATGGCGCCGCAACTCGGCCCGCGCCACCTGCCGCCGATGCACCGCATCCGGCCCGTCGGCCAGCCGCAGCGTGCGCACATGGTGCCACATCGCCGCCAGCGGCACGTCCTGCGAAATGCCCTGCGCGCCGAACATCTGCACGGCCTCGTCGATGACCTTGAGCGCGACGCGCGGGGCCACCACCTTGATCTGGTGAATCCACGGCGCTGCGGCGCGCGGATCGCCCTGATCCATCATCCACGCGGCCTTGAGGCACAAAAGCCGCGCCTGCTCGATCTCCATGCGGCATTCGGCGATGATGTCGTAATTCGCGCCCAGCTCTGCCAGCGGCTTACCGAAGGCCTCGCGTGCGAGGCTGCGCTTGCACAGCATCCCCAGCGCCGCCTCGGCCAGCCCGATCGCACGCATGCAGTGATGGATCCGCCCCGGCCCAAGCCGCCCCTGCGCGATTTCGAAGCCGCGCCCCTCGCCCAGAAGCAGGTTTTCCACCGGCACGCGGACGCCCGAGAAACGGATATGCATATGCCCGTGCGGCGCGTCGTCATGGCCGTAGACCTCCATCGCGCGCAGCTTCTCGATACCGGGGCTGTCGGCGGGCACGACGATCATCGAATGACGCTGGTGCCTGGGCAGGTCCTCGCCCCCCGTCCGCACCATCACGATATAGACGGCACAGCGCGGATCGCCCGCGCCGGTCGCCCACCATTTCTCACCGTTCAGAACGTAGTGATCGCCCTCACGGACGCAGGACATGGCGATATTGGTGGCGTCCGAACTGGCCACATCCGGCTCGGTCATCAGGTAGGCCGAGCGGATATCGCCCGCGAGCAGCGGCTTGAGCCAGCGCTCTTTCATCGCCGCCGTGCCGTAGCGGTGAAACACCTCCATGTTGCCGGTGTCGGGCGCGTTGCAGTTGAACACCTCCGGGGCGAGCGGGCTCTTGCCCAGTTCCTCGGCGAAATAGGCGTATTCGACCGTTGTGAGGCCAAACCCCGCCTCACCCTCGGTCAGCCAGAAATTCCACAGCCCCTCCGCCTTGGCCCGTGCCTTCAGCCCATCGAGGATCTCGGCCTGCCGGGGCGTGAATTGCCAGCGGTCGCCCTTCTCCACCTCTGCGTGAAACGCGTTCTCCATGGGCGCGATCTCGTCGCGCACCATCTCCGCCACCCGCGCGAGCAGCGCCCGCATCTCGGGGCGCATTCCAAGGTTCATGTCCATCTCAGCCGCCTTTCGCCGTTTTGCCGTTTTGCCGCCAGTTGAGCGCGTGCAGCGGGCGACGGCAAGAGGCAATGCCCGTCACTGCGCCATCGAGGCCGCGAACCGCTCGAAGAGGTAAAAGCTGTCTTGCGGTCCGGGGCTTGCCTCGGGGTGGTGCTGCACCGAGAAGACCGGCCGGTCCTTGAGACGTATGCCGCAATTCGACCCGTCGAAAAGCGAGACATGCGTCTCGATCACGCCCTTGGGCAGGCTCTGGCCATCGACGGCAAAGCCGTGGTTCATCGAGGTGATCTCGACCTTGCCGGTCTCCAGATCCTTGACCGGGTGGTTCGCGCCGTGATGGCCGTGGTTCATCTTGACCGTGCGGCCCCCGAGGGCCAGCGCCAGCATCTGATGACCAAGGCAGATCCCGAAGAGTGGCAGCCCCTTGTCTAGAACGCCCCGGATCATCGGCACGGCATAGTCGCCCGTGGCCGCCGGATCGCCGGGGCCATTGGACAGGAACACCCCGTCAGGGGAATGGGCCAGCACGTCCTCGGCCGTGGCCGTCGCGGGCAGCACCGTGACCTCGCAGCCCGCGCTTGCAAGGCACCGCAGGATGTTGCGCTTGGCCCCGTAATCGACCGCAACAACCTTGTGGCGCGCCTTTGTCTGGCGCGCATAACCCTCGGGCCAGGCCCATCTCATCTCGTCCCAGCGGTAGGACTGCGCGCAGGTCACGCGGCGGGCAAGGTCCATCCCCTCCAGCCCCGCGAAACCGCGCGCCTTCGCCACCAGCGCGCCCACGTCGAAATTACCCGACGGATCATGCGCCAGCGCCACATGCGGCGCGCCCTGCTGGCGGATCGCCCGCGTCAGCCGCCGCGTGTCCACGCCGCCGATGGCGATGCGCCCGCGTCGCGCGAGCCACTGCGCCAGATGCTCCTCGGCGCGCCAGCTTGACGGCTCGGTCGGGTCCCACTTGACCACCATGCCCTCGGCCACCGGCTCGGCGGTCTCGTCATCCTGCGCGTTCACGCCGACATTGCCGACATGCGGAAAGGTGAAGGTCACGATCTGCCCGGCATAGGAGGGGTCGGTCATGATTTCCTGATAGCCGGTCATGGCGGTGTTGAAGCACAGTTCCGCCACCGTCTCGCCCACGGCCCCGAAGCCGTGTCCGTAAAAGAGCGAGCCATCGGCAAGCGCAAGGCAGGCGGTCGGGCGGGGCTTGGTCGCATGGGCCATCGGGCGCGTCTCCGGGCTTGGGCAAATCGGCGCATACCTAGGCCCAGCCCCCGACAGGGTCAAGCCGCGATCCACGCCGCATGTGGACAGGTTGCCTTGGGTCTGCGCATTGGCTAATGTCATGGACTTGCGAACTGCCATGGGGATGGACAGATGGATTTGCGCGACCGGGTCAACCACGCCCTCAAACAGGCCATGAAGGACAAGGACCAGAGCCGCCTCGCCACGCTGCGGCTGGTCAATGCCGCGATCAAGGATCAGGAAATCGCGCAGCGCGGCTCCGAGGATGCGGCCCCGTTGGGCGATTCCGACATTCTGGCGATTCTCGCCAAGATGACCAAGCAGCGCAACGAAAGCGTGCGCGCCTATGAAGAGGGCGGGCGTCTGGATCTTGCCGAACGCGAGCGCGCCGAGATCGCGGTGATCGAGGATTTCCTGCCGCGCCAGCTCGATGACGCCGAGGTCGCGGCCGCCATCGACCGCGCCATCGCCGATGTGGGCGCAAGCTCGATCCGCGACATGGGCAAGATCATGGCCCGGCTCAGGGACCGCCACGCCGGTCAGATGGATTTCGGTGCCGTGGGCGGGCAGGTCAAGGCGCGGCTCGGCTAACCGCGCCGCGCCCTACCCCGCCGCGTCTCCACGCGAAAAAAGCCCGGTCAGCGCGCGCCGCACCACGCCGCCGACCGAGGGCGCGGGCGTGGCGATGCGCGGCAGGGGGCGGCACAGCTCGATCGCGGCCAGCCCCACCCGCGCCGTCAGCGCGCCATTGACGACCCCCTCGCCAAAGCGCCGCGAGAGCCGCGACACCAGCCCGCCACCCGCCACGCTGCCGATGAGGTCGTCACCGACGGCCACCGCGCCCGTGGCCACCAGATGCGCCATTACCGCCCGCGCCAGCCGCCAGTTGCCAAGCGTGCCGGTGCGCCCGCCATAGATCGTCGCCACCGCGCGGATCATCCGCAGGTTGGCAACGAGCGCCCCCACCACATCGGCAAGCGCCAGTGGCACCAGCGCGGTGACGGCGGCCACCTGCCGCGCAGCACCTTCCACCTCGCGCAGGGCTGCGGCGTCGAGGGGCGCTAGCAGTTCGGCCTCGGCCAGAGCCAGAAGCGCATCGGCGTCAAAGGCATCGCCCGCCCGCTCGTCAAGACGCGCCAGACCCCAGGCCGCCTCGGCCCGGCCCCGGTAGAGCGCGCGCAGCCGCGCCAGCACCCTGCGCGCCGCGGCCAGATCGCCCGCATCACGCGCCGCCCCGGCCTCTGCGCGCAGCGAATCGAGCCGCCCGAGACGGGCAAACCCCGCCACCTCGCGCAGGCCGATGAGCACGGCCACCCCCAGCAAGGCCACGCCGACGCCCGCCACCGCCCAGCCAAGCAGGGGCGCGCGCGCAAGGAGCGCCATGACGAAATCCCAGGCCGCGACCGACACCGCCGCGCCGAGAAGCGCCAGCGCCAGCCCCCAGAACGCCCGACCGAGCCAGGACGGCCGCCGCGCCAGCCCCGCCATCGCCGCGCGCATGGCCTGCCCCTCGGGCAGCGCCTCGGGCACCGGGGGCGCACGGTCGGGCGCGGCCTCGGATCCCTCGTCCAGCTCGATCAGCACCGGCCCCTTGCTCATGCCCCGTTCCTTTCGCGCCAGATCATCAGGATATCGGGCAGCCCCTCGTCGTTGCCGCCGCCCCGCGCATAACTCTCCTCGGCAAAGCCCTCGGCACGGTAAAAGGCGCGGGCGGGCGCATTGGCCACCAGAACCCAGAGATCAAGCGCCCCCGCCGCCTTGGCCTCGGTCAGGAGCGCGCGGCCCACCCCCTGCCCCCGCATGCGCGGACAGACATAGAGGGCGTGAATGCGGCTGCCCTCGCGCACCACGAAACCCGCGACGCGCCCGCGCAGCCACGCCACCCGCACCCAGCCGCGCCGCACCACCGTGACCAGCACCCGCAGATCCGCGCCCCGGCTGCGCGCGCGCGGCAACCACGGCGTCTCGCGGGTAAAGGCCCAGAGGATCGCCGCCAGCCGGGGCACCTGCCAGATATGCGCGCGCGCCAGCCTCACAGCCGGTCCCCGATCAGGAACTCCGCCGCCCGGTCGAGCCGGATATGCGGCGGCCCCTCGCCGGGGCGCAGGCTCAGGCGCGCAGGCGCAAAGCGCATGGCGCCAAAGCCGTCGCCCAGCCACGCCTCGGCCCCCGCGCGGGCAGGCGACAGCAGCGCGGCAGGATCCTCGGGCAGATCGCCGGGATGAAACGCCGCCTGCCGCCCGGTCTCCAGAAGCCGCCCGCGCACCATGCCAAGCACCTTGCCGCCATGGCCGCGCTCTTCCTCCACCGTGGCGCGCAGCGCGGCGATGGCCATGGCGCGCGTCTGCGCCCCGGCGAAATCCGCCCGGTCGCGCGCCTCGCGCAGAAGCGCCTCCATGATCGCGGCAAGGCGCGCGTGCTGCGTGTGGTGCAGATGGTCGGCCTTGGTGGCGGCGAAAAGGATCCGCTCCACCCGCCGCCCCTGCAAGATCCGCGTCAGGAACGCGTTGCGCCCCGGCCGGAACGCGCCGAGGATGCCCGCCATGGCACCGCGCGTCTCCTCCAGCGCCTGCGGCCCCTTGTGGATCGCATCCAGCGCATCGACGAGCACGATCTGCCGGTCGATCCGCGCGAAATGGGCGCGAAAGAACGGGCGGACCACCTCGCGCTTGTAGCCCTCGAACCGGCGCGCCATCTCGGCCAGAAGGCTGCGGCGTCCCGCCCCCGGCAACTCGGGCAGCGGCGCGAAGGTGACGACCGGCGCGCCCGCCAGATCGCCGGGCAGCAGGAACCGCCCCGGCGTGCAATCGGCGCGCCCCTTGGCGCGCGCCGCTGTCAGCCATCCGGTATAGGCCCGCGCCAGCCGCTGCGCCTCGGCCTCGTCATGGGGGGCTGCGGGATCGGCAGCATCGAGCGCCGCGCGCCATTCCCCGGCCTCCGCCTGCCCCTCGGCCCGGGCCAGCGCGCCGCGCGACCATTGTGTGTAACTCTGGTCCAGAAGCGCCAGATCAAGCAGCCATTCGCCCGGATAGTCGACGATGTCGAGATGCACCGTGCGCGGCCCCGCCAGCCCCGCCAGCATCCCCGCAGGCCGCACCCGCAGCGAGAGCCGCAATTCCGAGACCGCGCGCGTGCTTTCGGGCCAGTGCGGCTCGGGCCCCGTGAGCGCCGCCAGATGCGTCTCGTACTCGAAACGCGGCAGGGTCACATCGGGCTGCGGTTGCAGATAGGCAGCCAGAATGCGCCCCTCGCCCGCCGCGCGCAGCCCGCCCATGCGCGCCCGGTCCATGAGATTGGCCACCAGCGCGGTGATGAACACCGTCTTGCCCGCGCGCGCAAGGCCAGTGACGCCCAGCCGGATCACCGGCTCGAAGAACGCGCCCGATACGCGGTCGCCCAGATCCTCGATGCCCCGTGTCAGCCCTTCGGCCAGCCCCGCAATCGCCACGCCCCGCCCCTTTTGCCCGTTGCGCCCAAGATAGAGAGCGGTGCCGCACCTTGCCAGAGGCCATTTCCCGCGACGAGTGGTCAAACACGATTTTCCCCGCTAAGAGAGCGGCACGATTTCAAGGAGTTCGCGCCATGGCCGAAGCAGAGCAACCGCAGATCTACCTCGTCACCCCGCCCGCCTTCGAACGGGACGCGTTTGCCCCCCGCCTTGCCGCCGTGCTCGATGCGCAGGCCGTGGCCTGCGTGCGCCTCGCCCTGGCCAGCACCGACGAGGACAGTGTCGCGCGCGCCGCGGATGCCTGCCGCGAAATAACACACGCGCGCGACGTGGCATTGGTGATCGAGCGCCATCTCGGGCTGGTGGAACGGCTTGGCCTCGACGGGGTGCACCTTCCGGACGGCGCGCGCTCGGTGCGCGCGGCGCGCAAGGCGCTTGGTCCCGATGCCATTGTCGGGGCCTTTTGCGGGGCCTCGCGCCATGACGGCATGAGCGCCGGAGAGGCGGGCGCGGATTACGTGTCCTTCGGTCCGGTCGGGGCCACGGCGCTCGGTTCGGGCACACGCGCCGAGAGAGAGCTCTTCGAGTGGTGGTCCGAGATGATCGAACTGCCGGTCGTGGCCGAGGGCGCGCTTGATGGCCAGACCGTCGCCAGCCTTGCCCCGGTCAGCGACTTCCTGGCCTTCGGCGAGGAAATCTGGCGCGAGGACGATGCCGGTGCGGCGCTGTCCCGGCTTCTCGCGGCGATGTGACCCGGCTCAGTAAAGCCCAAGCCACTCTGCCGCCAGATCGGCCCGGTGGTCGCGCCCGAAGGCCACGAAACCCACGCTTTTGACCGTCTCGGGGCGCGGCGTCGCGCGCAGCATCGCGCCAGAGGGCCGGAAAGCCGTGAACGGAACCCGCAGAACCTGCCACGCCGGCCCGGTCTCGAACGCCGCTTGGTAATATTGCCACGGCAACAGCGTGCCGCCGGTGCGCAGATGCATGAAATACCGCTCGCCGTTGCCGCGCACGCGAATCACCAGCCCTTGGGCATTTTCCGGAAACGGCGTGTCGAGCATCACCCGCGTCTGAATGAATCCCCCCCGATTCGCCGTGCTCACCGCGCCCTCAAGCCGGACATGATCGGCCGCGACGCGCGCGCCACCTTCGCTCACCCCGCCCATGACCTGATCGCTGACATAGCTCCAGGACGAAAGCGGCGGCGGGGTGTAATCGAGCATGGGTTGATCCGATCGGGCGGGGCCGGACATGGCAAGCATCATTGCCAGCACAAGACGTAAAGCCATGGGTTTCTCCCTTTGATGTCGTCAAGATAGCACGACCTGCCCGCCGAAAAAGGCCCGTGTTATCCGATAACAGCCCGCCGTTATTGCCTGACCGTGCCGCGCCGCGGCAACGATGATCTGCCTGCCGGTTGCAGGTGTGTGACGCTTGGGAAAAAAGGAGCACGGGATCATGCGGGTGGCCAACACAATCAGGATGCTTGTTCTGGCAAGTCTGATCGTCGCGGGGTTTGTTGTGTATCAGGGTCGCGACGTGAGTGGCGAAAACGATCCGGTAGCTGTGACCAGTCTCATCCCCAGCCCCGTTTCGGTGACGGCGCTCTCCGGGCACTCTTCCTAGGCGTGTTACGGCTCTCCTCCTGCCCGCTTGCGGGCAGGCCAGCCCCCGTGCGGACGTTCCGCACGGGGGTTTCACGGGGGTTTTTCGTGCCCTGCCCGATCATCGCGCGCCCATCCCAGCCCGCACCGCGCGCTCACACGCGAGCGCCAGCGCCTTGCGGTCAGGGAAAGCCGCCACGTCAAGCGGCGCGTGGCAGATGATCCGCACCCGCCCCTGCCGCGCCGCACCCAGCACCTGGCCCAGATGCGCACCAAGCTCCATATCGCCCCACCAGCCGTAGAACCGCGCGTCCTGCCCCTCTGGCGCCTCGTAGATCAGCGTCACCGGCTGCACCCGGACCCCTGCGCCCAGACCGCGCAGCGCCTGAAAGAGCGTGGATTTGAACGGCAACACGCGCTGCCCGTCGGTGCTGCTGCCCTCGGGAAAGAACAGCAGCCGATGCCCCGCGCCGAGACGCGCCGCCAGAATCCCGGTCTGCGCCTTCGCCTCGCGCGGGTTGCGGCGGATGAAGACCGTGCCGACCAGCCGCGCCAGAAACCCGATGCCGGGCCAGCCCGACACCTCGGACTTGGCCACGAAATAGACCCGCTTGCGCGCGTTGAGCGCAAAGATGTCGAGCCATGAGACATGATTGGCCACCACCGCGCCGGGGCCGGTCATGGGCGTGCCCTCGACCACCAGCGCGATGCCGAGAATGGCAAACACGCGGCCCATCACGTAGACGGTCACGGGCTGTGTCCAGGGCCGTTGCAGCCCGTGCAGCGCGTGCTCCGGTCCCCGCAGAATGAGCGTCGCCAGCACGCCCGCGCCGATCACCGCTGCAATGCGCGCGCCGCGCCAGATCACGCGGCACCAATACCCGCGCGCGCGCGCCACCTCGGGCGGCGGCGCGTCCGAATACCAGGTCATGCTCACCGCGCATCCTCGCCGGAATAGAGCGCCCTTTGCCGCGCGCTCAGCCGCGCGGTATCCATCACGAGACAAACGTCGATCGTGTTGAAGGCATGATCGACAAACGCCCCCTCGCCCACGCAGCCCCCCAGCCGCAGATAGGCCTTGATCAGCGCGGGCACCGCGCGCATCGCCACGGGCCGCTCGATCCCGGCCTCGGGGATCAGATCCATCCGCTGAAAATGCGCCTGCCGCGCGCGCACCCGCAATTCGGGCGGCGCAAGGTGGCGATGATGCAGAAGCGACAGCGGCTGCGCCAGCGCCTGCGCATCGGTCCCGTGAAAGCTTGCCACGCCAAAGAGCACCTCGATGCCATGCGCCTCGACATAGCGCGCCAGCCCCTGCCAGAGATGATAGAGCCCCGCACCCCCGCGATAGGACCGCGCCACGCAGGACCGGCCCAGTTCGAGCAAGGGCCGCCCGCTTGCCTTGAGCGGGGCCAGATCGTATTCATCCTCGGAATAGAACTGCCCCGCGCGCGCTGCGGCCTCCTGCCGCAACAGGCGATAGACGCCCACCACCGCGCCGCCGCGCGTGTCGTCGCGCAACAGAAGATGGTCGAAGAACGGATCGAACCGGTCCCGTTCCAGCCGCGCGGCGTGATCGACCATCTCGCCATCGCCGCCCAGTTCCTCGACAAAAACCTCGTAGCGCAGGCGCTGCGCCGCCATGACATCGGCCTCGGTGCGGGCAAGCTCTACTCGGAATCGGGGGGCTGCGCTCATCGGCCTCGGCTTTCTGCGGTTGGCCGGGTTTAGCCTATCGAGGGGCAGGCTTGCAACGCGGCGTTGGCGCATGGCCATGCGCGTGTTAACCTGTCGCTAACCAAGTTCAGTCATCCAGATGGGGCAGAAGGACCACCCGGTTGCCGTCAATGACCACCTTGCCCTCTTCGCGAAAGTTCACCGTGATGCGCCCGGACACGTTAGATTGCACCTGCCCCACGCCCCACTCGGGGCGCGCCGGGTTGGTCACAAGCATCCCCGGCTCGAGAAAGGCGTTCATCTCTGTCATTCCGAGGCCCTGCCGACGGTTGCGCGATGGCCGATGACGTGCCCGACCTTGCTCCGCTTCTAGCGTCGCGTATCTGCCACGATCTGGCAAGCCCCCTGGGCGCGCTCATGGCAGGGCTCGACCTGATGGAGATGGCCGGACCGCCAACGCCGGAACTGGCGCTCATGCGCGAAAGCGTTGACAGCGCGCGCGCCACGCTCGATCTCATGCGGCTTGCCTTCGGTCAGGCCAGCACCGGCGCATCCGTTGACAGCGAGGTGTTGCACAGGTTGCTGGCCGCCCCGCTCGCCGCGCGCCCGCGCCTCTCGCTCACCTGGGCAGTTGACGGCAGTTTGACGCGCTCCGAGGCGCAGCAGCTCACCCTCGCGCTCATGTGCGCGCTCCACGCCCTGCCGCGCGGCGGCACGCTGCATGTGGCGCGCGATGGCGCGGCACTCGCGCTGACCGCCACCGGTCAGATCAACGCCGATCCCGCGCTCTGGGACGGGCTTTCGGGGCGCGCCGCCCGGCCCGCGCCTGACCCGCGCCGGATCGAGTTTGCCGTCCTCGGCCGGGCCCTTGCCGAAAGCGCTGCCGCGATCCGGATCACCCACGATACCGAAACCCTCCGGCTCTTTCTGTCGCAGGCCAAGGCCGGTTGATCTTGGCGGGGATTTCCCGATACTCAGGGCCATGACCAAAGCCGAGCGCCCTCCGCACGCCCCCGTGCCCACGCCAGACCCCGTGCCCGATCTCGGGCGCGTCCGCACCGCCGCACAGGTGATCATCGCCTTTGCCGTGGTGCTTTTCCTGCTGGTGCAGGCGCGCTTCATGCTGATCTCGCTTGCCACCGCGATCATCCTCTTCAGCCTGACCTCCGATGCGATCAACTCCATCGCGCGGGTGCGCATCGGGCCGGCCCGAATCCCCAACTGGCTGGCCAGCCTCACCGCGCTGGCGCTCATCTCGGCGGCCCTGCTCAGCCTCTCGGCGATCATTCTGTCGCAGGCCAACACCGTGCTCTCGACCACGCTGGCCTATACCGACCGCGCCCCCGAGGCGCTCGCGGCCACCGTCGCCTGGCTTGGTCCCGATGCCGAAACCGCGGTGCGCAACGCGGTCGCCACTTTTGATGTGGCGGGCTATCTGCGCACGCTCGCGGGACAGGCGGGCAGCCTGATGCAGGGCGCCGTTCTGGTCATCCTTTTCGTCGGCTTCCTCTTCGCCGAGCGCGTGTGGTTCGACACCAAGCTGGAAAACCTTCTGGGCGACGCCACACAGGCCGCCAAGGCCAGCCGCATCATCTCCTCGATCATCCACCGGGTGAACTATTACCTGCTGGTCAAGACCGCGGTAAGCGCGATCACCGGCCTCATGGTCTATTTCGTGGCGCGCGCCTTCGGGCTTGATCTCGCGGGGCCCTTGGGGATCCTTACCTTCGTGTTCAACTATATTCCGGCCATCGGCTCGATCATCGCCACGGTGCTGGTGGCGCTGGTGGCCTTCGTGCAACTGGCCGACGGCCCGCTGACACTTGCCATTTTCGCCATTACCGGCGCGATCCAGTTCCTCAACGGCAACATCATCGACCCGACGCTGATGGGGCGCGCGTTGCGCGTGTCCTCTTTCGGCATCATGATCAGCCTCGCCTTCTGGGGCGCGGTCTGGGGAATACCGGGGATGTTTCTCGCGGTGCCGATCATGGTGGGGATCATGATCGTGTGCAGTCATGTGCCGGGGCTGCGCGCGGTAGCGGTGCTCTTGTCGCGCGAAGGTCTGGCCGAGACCGAATCGGATCTGGACCGGCGGCGGTAACGCTCAGTCGTCCAGATGCAGATAGACCCGCCGGTTCTGGCGGCCCTTCTTCTCGACCTTGCCGAGACGCAGCGCACCGATCTCGCCGGTGCGCGCCACATGGGTGCCGCCGCAGGGCTGAAGATCGACCTGACCTTCTCCCTGCCCGATACGGATGAGACGCACCCGCCCCTGCCCGCGCGGCGGCGCTGCCGACATGGTCTTGACCAGCGCCGGACTGGCGTCCAGCTCCGCATCGGTGATCCAGTCTTCCGACACGCGCAGATCGCGCTCCACCAAAAGGTTGAGATACGCCTCCAGGGTCTCGCGGTCCTCGGGTGCCTCGGGCATGTCGAAATCGAGACGGCTGCGCGCCTCACCCACCTGCCCGCCGGTGACGGGCAAGGGGATGACCACCGAAAGCAGGTGCAGCGCGGTGTGCATCCGCATGAGACGGTGCCGCCGCTCCCAGTCGAGAGACTGCATCACCTCAGCCCCCACGGGCGGCAACGGTTGCGGCGCGCCCGGCACAAGGGCGATGCCCGCCTCGGCCTTCAGGGTGGTGGCCACCACCATCTTGCCCCCCGGCCAGTCCAGCCGGCCGCTGTCCCCCGGCTGCCCGCCGCCGGTGGCGTAGAAGAGGCAGCGATCAAGGACCACGCCGCCCTCCTGCGTATGCGCCACCACCCGCGCCGGGGCTTCGGCAAGGTAAGGATCGTCCAGATAGAGCGCCACACTCATCGTCCGTCGCCTTCGCCGCCATCGCCGTCCATATCGCCCTCGGTCATCATCGCGGGTGCGGAGGACGGCGCGCCTGGTGCGGGTGCGGGTGGTTCGGTGGCGGGTGCGGCCTCGCCACGCAGCGCCTCGGGATTGCGCAGCCACAGATCCTGCTGCGGGAATGGAATCTCGATGCCCGCTTCGGCAAAGCGCCGCGCAATCTCGTGGTTCATGTCCGATCTGACACTCGCCACCCAGTTCACATCGCGCAGGATCGCGCGGATCTCGAAATCGAGCGAGCTTGCGCCGAAATTCTGAAAAAGGATCGTCGGCTTGGGGTTCATCAGCACCATCGGATGCGCCTCGGCCACCTCGCGCAGGATCGCCTCCACCTTCCGGGTATCGGTGCCATAGGCCACGCCCACCGGCACGATCACCCGGCCCACGGTATTGCCACGGGTGTAGTTCGTCACCGTGCCGGAGACGAAATCGGCATTTGGCACGATCACGTCGGTGCGGTCGAAGGTCTCGATCCGGGTTGAGCGCACCGAGATGCCCCGCACATAGCCATGCTGCCCGCCCACCTCGATCCAGTCGCCCTCGGAAATCGGCCGCTCGATGAGAAGGATGATGCCCGCAACGAAATTCGACACGATGTTTTGCAGGCCGAAACCGATACCCACCGAGAGCGCCCCGGCGACAATCGCCAGCGAGCTGAGGTCGATGCCCGCGCTCGTTATGGCAATGAGCGCCGCGAGAAATATCCCTACATAGCCCAGACCCGAGACGATGGCATTGCGCCCGCCCATATCGAGTTTGGTCTTGGGCAGGATCGTGTTCTTGAGCGCGCCCTGCAACAGCCGCGTCGCAACATAGCCCGCGCCAAAGACGGCAACGAAGGTGAGGAAAACCGTTGGCGACAGCTTTATCCCGCCAAGACTTATCCCTTCCCTCAGACGCATCCAGAATTCCTCGAGCTGGGCAGGACGCGCCCCCCAGATGAGTGCGAATCCCGGCAAGGACCCGAGGATGAGCGCAAAGCCCGCCAGCACCGGCACCAGAGATTCCCGCGCCCCCGCCCGGTTGCCGGTGATCATCACGTAAAGCTCGGTGAGGAAACGTTGCAGAATGAGCAGCGCGGCCAGCATCAGGATCGACATCGCCATCGGCAGCATCATCGCCTGCGCCGCCTTGACATAGCCTACAGCGGCCAGGAGCGGCCCGACAAAGGCCACCGCCACCATGATCCGCGACACCGCCCGCGTGATCCTGTCGGCAAAGCCGGTCTCGGTCTCGGCATCCTCCACGCAGGCCCGGTGGTGAAGCCGCAGAAGCGCCGACAGCCGCCACAGCAACAACCCGGTCAGAACCATGATCGGGAAGATCACGACATTGGTCGCGGCCTCGCTCCAGTCCGCCTCATGCGCCACGGCCTGCACGAAATAGAATGCCGCCACCACCAGCCCCAGCAGCGCACCATAGAGCCTGCCCGAATAGCGGCACCGCTCGTCGAGCCGCAGCACCGGGCCGCGCGGCTCGCGCCGGGGAAAGACCCGCTGCGACAACCAGCGCGCCAGCAGAAATATGAACGCGGCGGGCAGGATCTGACTGATGACGATCTCACCCGTCGGCCCCAGAAGGGACGACGCCGAAATCGCCTTGACCAGCGCATAGATCCCCGCATAGGGCAGGAACCACTCCCCCAGCGAGACCCCGAAACTTGCGATCCAGCGCCCCGCGCTCGGCTCGTCCTTGGACAATTGCCGCATCAGCCGCATCGACCAGAACCGGCCCCGCGCAAGCAGCACCAGCCCAAGCATGGTCCAGACAAAGATCACCGGCAAGTTGTCGTTGAGAATGACCCGCCCCAGCGGGCTGCGCCAGGATTGCACCACCTCGGCGCGGATCCCGTCCAGCAGGGCGAACACGCTCTTGGCAGCCTCTGGCCAGTGCAGCGGATTGACCGGCATCGGCCCCAACCGCAACAGTTCGGCGGTCTGCCGGTTGCGGATCATCTCGTCGATACCGTTGATCAGCCCATCCGCTCTGCTCCGCGCCAGTTCGGCGGTGCGCACCGGACCCTCCAGCCGCACCAGCCGCCGGTTCAGCTCCTCGCGCTGCGCGGCGACGTCATCCGGCTCGGTGCCGCTTTCAGGCACCGGCCCGAGCGCCTCGATCTGATCTCGAACGGTGCGTATCGGAGTGGCGTTGACACCCTGCGCGTCAAGGAACTGCTGGCGAAACTCGACCAGCTGCCGCCGCAGGTTCTCAAGCTCGAGTGTCTCGACCTCGCCGCTTTCCAGTGCCCCCTCGACCCGCCCTGCAAGGTTTTCCCAAACCCCATAATCCGGTCCGCTCAGCGCCTGCTGCGCCTGCGCGGCCGGGATCATGGAAACGGTCGAGACGGCACCTATCAGTGCCGTCGCCAGTGCAAGCCAGAAAGCAACAAGGAGATGTCTCACGCCTCGAACACCCCCGGGATCGAGCGTGGTGCCCCCTCAAGCCAGGCAGGCGTCGGCAGGCCCTTTTCGCGCAGGAACTCGGGATTCCAGAGCTTGGACTGATATCGGTTGCCGAAATCGCACAGGATGGTGACGATGGTATGCCCCGGCCCCATCTCGCGCGCCATGCGCATGGCACCCGCGATGTTGATGCCCGTTGAGCCGCCCATGCACAGCCCCTCCTCTGCCAGCAGGTCAAACACGAGCGGCAGCGCCTCGGCATCGGGGATGTTGTAGCTGAAATCGGGGGTGAAGCCCTCGAGGTTGGCGGTGATGCGCCCCTGCCCGATCCCTTCGGTGATCGAACTGCCCTCGGCCTTGAGCGCGCCGGTGGTGTAAAAGCTGTGCAGCGCCGCGCCGTCGGGGTCCGCCAGCCCGATCTTGACGCCCTTGCCCTGAAGCGCCATCGCCACGCCCGCCAGCGTGCCGCCCGATCCCACCGCGCAGATGAACCCGTCCACCTTGCCGCCCGTCTGCTCCCAGATTTCCGGCCCCGTGGTCTCCACATGCGCCTGACGGTTGGCCACGTTATCGAACTGGTTGGCCCAGATCGCGCCATTGGGTTCGGTGCGCGCCAGTTCCTCGGCCAGTCGTCCCGAATAGCGCACATAGTTGTTGGGGTTCTTGTAAGGGGCGGCGGGCACCTGCACCAGATCGGCCCCGGCCAGCCGCAGCATGTCCTTCTTTTCCTGGCTCTGAGTCTCGGGGATGACGATCACCGTCCTGAACCCCATGGACGCCCCCACCAGCGCAAGGCCGATGCCGGTATTGCCGGCCGTGCCCTCGACGATGGTGCCACCCGGAGCAAGCAGGCCCTTGTTCACCGCATCGCGAATGATATAGAGCGCAGCGCGGTCCTTGACCGACTGACCGGGGTTGAGAAACTCGGCCTTGCCGAGGATCTCGCAGCCGGTTTCCTCGCTGGCGCGGCGGAGCCGGATAAGGGGGGTGTTCCCCACGGCCTCGGCCAGATCCCGTGCAATGCGCATTTTGGTCGCTCCTGTCCTGTCTCGGCCTTCAGGTTTATGGGGTTGGGCTGCGGAACTCAACCCGCCGTCCGAAGCCGCGCGCGCTCGCGCTCAAGCCACAGAAGGCTCAGCACCAGCGGCCCGTTATTGGCCTCGCCCGAGCGCAAGAGATCCATGGCCTGCGCGAAGCCGATGACATGCGTGCGGATGTCCTCGTGCTCGGTCTCCAGACCGCCGCGCCCTTGCCCAAGCTCAGGCAGGTCGCAAATCCCGAGGAAAAGATGGAAATATTCGGTCGAATAGCCCGGCGTGCAGTAATGGCTTGAAATCTTCTCCAGCCCGCGCAACTCGAGCCCGGCCTCCTCGCGGCATTCGCGGCGCGCGGTTTCCTCGGGCGTCTCGCCGCCATCGATGCGCCCCGCCACCGGCTCGAGCAAGAAGGGGCGCGGATCGCCGCGCCCATATGGCCCCATGCGGAACTGCTCCACCAGAAGCACCCGGTCGCGCGCCGGATCATAGGGCAGCACCAGCGCGGCATCGGTCGCCACGAACACCTCGCGCGCCAGCATCTCGCTCTGCCCGCCATCGAAAAGCGGCGCGCGCAAGCTGTAGCGGCGGGTGAGAAAGAACCCGTCATGGGTGATCTCGACGGCCTCTTCGCGAACCGCGTCTCGCGGGGCATCGCTGCGCAGGGTCACCGGCGCGGCATGCGCCCGCGCGGCCAGCCGTGCATGGGCGCGCGCCAGGATCATCTGCCGCCGCGTGGCCATTTCTGCGGCCTCCGCGCCCCGCTCATATCCGCGCAGCACCTCGGCCATGGCCTCGACGCGCAGTGCCTCGCCCACGGCCTCCCCAAGAACCGCCGTCACATAGGCATCCTGCGCCGCGCTCACGACCACCGCCGCGCCACGAATTCGCCGAGAACGCCCACCAGAAAGCCGCCCGCCAGCAGCACGCCGATCAGCGTGCCGTCAAGCATGATCACCACATACTCGGCGGCAAGCTCCAGCATCGTGGTAAAACCCGTCATCAGCCCGTTGATCCGGCGGTCAAGCGCAAGGCGCAGCATCTCGTTCAGGCTCTGGAAAAACAGCGCCCAGAACACCAGGGCCATCATCCCCGTCAGCCCGGCGCTGATCGAGGTGGCATATCCATGGCCCAGCCGTCTGCCTGTCACCATCCAGCCGCAGACAATCCCAAGACCGACATTGACGTAATTGAACATGCCGAACTGTGTCTCCGCAGGCATCAACGGGCGGAACAGGTCCGATCCGATCCAGCCAAGAGCACCCAGACCGATGGCCGCCACGAACTTGCCGGCCGTTGGCATGGAATCGGAGACGGGCATCTATCCGGGCCTTGCGATGGTGATCTGTGTCACATCGCAACTACCCCCTTTGAAGGCCGCCGCGCAAGAGGTGAGGTAGAAATTCCACATCCGCCGGAACCGCGCGTCAAAGCCCATGGCGGCGATCTCGGGCCATTTGTCGTTGAACGTGGCGTGCCAGCGGCGCAGCGTTTCCGAATAACTCTGGCCGAACTCGACCGATCCGATCTCGTGCAATCCGGCGCGCGCCACCTCATGCCGAAGCACCGATGGCCCCGGCAGCATCCCGCCGGGAAAGATATATTTCTGAATGAAATCGATATCCTTGCGATAGCTCTCGAAGCGGCGATCCTCGACCGTGATGATCTGGAGTGTCGCCCGCGCACCGGGTTTCAGCCGCGCGCGCAGGGTATCGAAAAACACGGGCCAGTATTTTTCCCCCACCGCCTCGAACATCTCGATACTGGCCACGCCGTCATATTGGCCGGTCTCGTCGCGGTAGTCCTGCAATTTCAGGGTGACTTTATTGCTCAAACCGGCATCCACCATGCGTTTTTGCGCATAGGCAAGTTGCGACGGGCTTATCGTCAGACCGGTGACCCGCAGCCCCCGCTCGCCTGCCGCATATTCGGCAAAGCCGCCCCAGCCACAACCGATCTCAAGCACATGATCGCCCGGTTTCACCCCCATCGCATCGACCATGCGGCGGTATTTCTCGCGCTGTGCGGCCTCATGGCTCTCGGTGCCGGTGTCGAAAACCGCGCTCGAATAGGTCATCGTGTCATCGAGCCAGAGCGCGTAGAAATCGTTGCCCAGATCGTAATGATATTCGATGTTGCGCCGTGCCTGTTCCTTGGAATTGCGCTTGAACCAGAAGCGGATCCGCTCGTAGATCTGCGCGATTTTCTGCCCCGGATAGCCACAATAGATGGCGTCATTGTCATCGCTCAGCAGGTCGAGAAAGGCTTGCAGGTCGGGGGTCGACCAGCCGCCGTCAAGATAGGCCTCGCAAAACCCCAGATAGCCCTCGCGCACCAGCCGCGCGAAGACCTCCGTATCGTGGACATGCAATTCCGCCTCGATGCCTGCCGTGCGTCCTTCGGCACGGAACACCCGGCCATCGGGCAGCCGGATATCGAGCCGCCCCGCCCGCATCGCCAACGCCACTGAAAAACACCGCGCGAAATAGCGCGGCAGGTGCTGCGCCCCTTGCGTCGATGTCAGCACCGTGCCCACAAGGCCCGCCTCGGCCGCCATGTCCTTCATGCCCGGACCTCCCTTTGTTCATAAGCCTCAAGGGCCCGCTTGCGTCCCTCCGCCAGACCCACCAGCGGCGCGGGGTATGCATCCTCTGGACGCAGCCCCCAACTCTCTGGAATGGCGTCGAAATAACTCAGCGCCGTTTGCGATGGCCGCATCTGCCCCTCGGCAATCCACGCCCGCGCATAGGCCCCGTCGGGGTCGAATTTCGCAAGCTGCGTCTCCGGGTTGAATATGCGGAAATAGGGCGCGGCATCCGGCCCGCAACCCGCCACCCATTGCCAGCCCATCGCGTTCGACGCCGGGTCCCAGTCGGTCAGGCAGTCGGCGAACCAGTCGCGTCCCACCGTCCAATGCACCATCATGTGCTTGGTGAGATAAGACGCCACGTTCATGCGCGCGCGGTTGTGCATCTTTCCCGTCACATACATCTCGCGCATGGCCGCATCGACAAAGGGCACGCCGGTGCGCCCCTGTTTCCAGCGCAGCACGTCCTCCGCGCGCCCCTGCGTCCAGGCAAACGCATCCCATTCCCGCCGCCAATTGCGGGCAAGTATCTCGGGCGTGTGATACATCAGGTGATAAGCAAACTCGCGCCACACGAGCTCCTTCAGCCAATGCTCGGCCCCCTGCGCCCCCTCATGCAGCGCGCGCAGCCCCGCGTGCCAGCAGGTGCGCGGCGAAATCTCGCCATAGGTCAGGTTTTCCGACAGGCCCGAGGTGCCGCTGATACCGGGATTGTTGCGCGCGTCCTTGTAAGGCCCGATGGCACCGCCGACGAACTCGGCCAGCCGGTCTTGCGCCGCCGCCTCGCCCACGCATTGATGGGGCAGGCAAACCGCCGCGCCGCGCCGCATCGCCGCGCCCATCTGCCAGTCGTCGAGGCGTTCGCTCAAGGGCCAGGCGTCCGGCGCGGGGATGCGTGACGGGGCCGCCATCGGCCCGGGCACGTCCCGGTCCTTTACCGCGCGCCACATCGGGCTGTAGACGCGGTAGAACCCGCCCGTGCCGGTCTCGACCGTCCAAGGCTCGAAGAGGAGGTGGGAATTGTGGCTCTGCGCCTCGATGCCGCGCGCCTTCAGCGCCGTCTTGATCGCGCTGTCGCGTGCGATCGTCTCGGGATCATAGAGGCGCGACCAATGAACCGCCGCCGCGTCCAGCTCTTCGGCCAAGGCCAGCAGCACGTCGCGCGCCGCACCGCGCCGCAGGATGAGGCGGCTGCCCCGCGCCTCAAGCTCGCGCGCAAGTGATGCCAGCGACAGGCCCAGCCGCCATTTCGCGGCTGCCCCAAGCGCGCTCACGCTCTCATCGTGGATAAACACGGGGACCACGGGGCCGCCACCCGCGCAGGCCGCCAGAAGCGCCGGGTGATCACCCAGACGCAAATCCCGACGCAGCCAAAGCAATGTGGCCTGGTTCTGTCCCATCCCCGCCCCTTGTTTACCTTTTGTTACGCAAGCTGCGGCGGGTTGGATCAAAGAACATCATCAAGCGCCGTCATCAGCCGGTCAACATCGTCGGCGCTCGTATAATGCACGAAACTCAGCCGCAGCACGCCGCGGGCGGGATCCACCCCCATCGCCTGAAGCGGGCGCACGGCGTAGAAATCGCCACCCCCCGCCATGATGCCATGCGCGACCAGGTCTGCCGCCGCCTCGGCCCCCGGACGATTGAGCGCGACCGCCACGGTGGGGGCCTTCTCTGCGGCGTCGGTCGGGCCGATGAGGCGGACGGAATTGCGGTCCTTGAGGTAATCGAGAAGCGGCTGCAAAAGGGCCGTTTCATGCGCGCGCATGAGATCATGCACAGCCGCATTGCGCGTGACGGCATCGCCTGCAATGCCGTGATGCGCCGCCAGCGCGTCGATATAATCGGCCATGCCGGCGCTTGCCGCCACCTGCGCATGGTCGGGGCCGGCAGGCGTGAAGCGTTTGTAAAGCGTGCCCTCGTTGAAATAATGCGCCTGATTGGGCAGGAGATTGCCCAATTCGCGCCGGATCACCATGATCCCCTGATGCGGCCCGTAGGTCTTGTAGGCCGAAAAGAGGTAGATATCCGGCCCCATCTTGCCCACCTCGGGCAGACCATGGGGCGCGTAGCTGACACCATCGACACAGACAAAGGCCCCGGCAGCATGCGCCAGCGCGGTGATCTCGACCACCGGGTTGACCGCGCCCACCACGTTCGAGCAATGCGGGAAACAGACCAGCCGCACCCGCTCATCCAGCAGGTGTTCAAGATCTTCGGGGTCGAGCAGGCCGCTCTCGGGGTCGATCTTCCATTCGCGCACCTCGAACCCCGCCTCGGCCAGCCGCCGCCAGGGGCCGGAATTGGCCTCATGGTCCTGATTGGTGACGATGATCGCATCGCCCGGATCCATCCATTGCCGGAACGCCTGCGCCAGAACATAGGTGTTCGCCGTGGTCGAGGGGCCGAAGCTCAGCTCATCGGTGGCCACGCCCATCATCGCCGCCAGCCGCGTGCGCGCCTCGTCCATCTCCTCGCCCGCCAGACGGCTTGCGTCATAGGGGCCGTAAGGCTGCACCTTGCGTTGCCGGTAATACCGCTCCAGCCGGGCAATGACCGGCGCGCAGGTATAGGACCCGCCCGCGTTCTCGAAAAACGCCTGGCCCGCAAGCGATGGCTCGGCAAAAGCCGGGAACTGCGTGCGCACAAACTCCAGATCAAGCGTCATGCTCATCCCTTCCGCTGATGACGATGTCACAAAACACCAAAGCCCCCCGGCCTGCAACAGCCGGAGGGCCCTGAGCGTCGATTGCGCCGCGGCGCGGTCTCAGCCGCGTTTTTCTGCGGCAAGTCCCTTCCAGATCGCCACGCACATGAGCAGCAGGATGACCGTGAACGGCAGGCCGGTGGAAATCACCATCGCCTGCAAGGCCCCAAGGCCCCCGCCGATCAGAAGCGCGATGGCCACCAGCCCTTCGAAGGTGCACCAGAACACCCGTTGCGGCACCGGCGCGTCGACCTTGCCGCCCGCCGTGATCGTGTCGATCACAAGGCTGCCCGAATCCGACGAGGTGACGAAGAACACGATCACCAGCACGATGCCGATGGTCGAGGTGATCGACGAGAGCGGCAGCCCGTCCAGCATCGCAAAGAGCGACAGTGGCGGGTTGTAGCTGTCGATGACCTGCGCCTTGACCGCGCTTGCCGCCGGATCGGCGATCATGTCGTTGATCGCAGCCCCGCCGAAGGTGGCCATCCAGAACACGCAGACCAGCGACGGGATGATCAGCACGCAGGTGACGAATTCGCGCACCGTGCGGCCCCGGCTCACGCGGGCGATGAACATGCCCACGAAGGGCGACCAGCTGATCCACCAGGCCCAGTAGAACGCCGTCCAGCCCTGCATATAGCCGGTATCCTCGCGCCCGAACGGGTTCGAGAGCGGAATGACCTCGCGGAAATAGGCCCCGACGCCCGCGACAAATTCGGTCAGGATGCTGACCGCACCGGCCGCGAACATCACAAAGACAAGCAGCACCAGCGCGATCACCATGTTGATCTCGGAGAGCACCTTGACGCCGCCATCGAGCCCACGCAGCACCGAGACGAGCGCCACCGCCGTGATCGCGCAAATCAGGATCACCTGAACCGTCACGTTGTTGGGGATGCCATAGACATATTCCAGCCCCGCATTGGCCTGTTGCGCCCCGAAGCCAAGCGAGGTGGCGAGACCGAAGAGCGTGGCAAACACCGCCATCGTGTCGATGACATGGCCCCACCAGCCCCAGACCCGCTCGCCCAGGAGCGGGTAGAACGCCGAGCGGATCGTCAGCGGCAAGCCCTTGTTGTAGCTGAAGAGCGCGAGGCCAGCGCCACCACCGCATAGATCGCCCACGGATGCAGCGCCCAGTGATAGGAGGTCGCGGCCAGCGCCATACGGCGCGCCTCCGCGACATTGGCCTCGATCAACTGACCATCCTCGGTAAAGGGCCGCACCGTGCCCAGAGGCGCATCGCCCCAGGGCGTGCCGAAGTAATAGGCGGGCTCCAACACGCCAAAGAACATGAGGCCAATGCCCATGCCGGCGGCAAAGAGCATCGCGAACCAGCCGACATAGCTGTAATCCGGCGTCGCATCCGACCCGCCGAGCCGCACCGAACCATAGGGTGTCACGATCAGCAGGAGGCAGAACAGCACGAAGACATTCGCCGACAACAGGAAGAACCAGTCGAATGTCGAGGTCAGCGCCGGACGCAGCCAGCCAAAGAAATCCCCCGCCTGCTGCGGCGCCACCATCGCATAGGCGACGAAAGCGATGATCGCCAAACCCGAGATCGCAAAGACCGGGTTGTGGATATCGAGGCCGAATGGCCCGATCCGTGTCTGGATATTGTCCTGACCGATCTCATACTCGGTCTCGATGATATCCGACGCGCCCTCCGGCGCGGGAATGCCCTGATTGGCGGTGTCGTCTGACATGCCGTCCCTCCTGTTTTCTCTTTGTCGCCGCACTCACCCTCTCTCCGCCTCCGGCGGATGGGGCACGGCACGCCGCGCGTGCCGGACGGACAGGGATCCGGTGGCGGTCGGTGCCTCCGGGATCGAAAGACCGCCCCGAGGGACGATCTGCGCGCCCCCTCACCGTAACAAGCCTTGTGTCCGGCCTTCAACCGGGCGCGGTCGGATTCATGCGAAAAACGACATGGGTCGTCACAGTTTGCGGTTTTCGCCCGCCTGCGCGCGATAATGCGCGAGCACATAGGCCCGGATCGCCGAGGCCAGCCCCGTTTCGGGATCGCGCGTGGCGTCGATCTCGGCCGCAAGCGCATTGAGCGCGCGCCCCTGCGCCTGCGCGATGTCACGGAAGGCCTGCCAGAAATCATCCTCGAGCGAAACGCTGGTGCGGTGCCCTTGCAGGGTGAGGGAGCGCTTGACCGGCCGCGCGCTCATGGCCGGCCGTGCCGGGGGGCGCTGCCCCCATCGCCGCACGCGGCGATTCCCCCGGGATATTTCAGGCCAGAAGAAACCCGCATCAGTCCTCCTCGCGGCGGTGCTGATCAAGCGTGCGGCGCGCCTTGTCAGCCTCCGCCTCTTCCAGTTTTTTCTGTGCCTTGGTCCGCCCGAACCTCGCGGCGTTCTCGTCGGCGCGGGCCTGTCGCTCGGCCCGCGCCCTTTGCTTGCGCACCCGGTTGAGGTTCACCGGGCCGTCGGTCATTTCGGGCCGATCATGTCTTCGGGACGCACCACGCGGTCAAAGGTCTCGCCGTCGACGAAGCCGAGCGCGATCGCCTCCTCGCGCAAGGTGGTGCCGTTCCTGTGCGCGGTCTTGGCGACCTTGGTGGCGTTGTCATAACCGATGGTGGGGGCCAGCGCCGTCACCAGCATGAGGGATTCGCGCATCAGCTTTTCGATCCGCTCCACATTCGCCTGCGTGCCCTCCAGCATCCGCAGCGTGAAACTGTCGGCGGCGTCGCCCAGAAGCGTCATGGACTGCAAGAGGTTGTAGGCCATCATCGGGTTGTAGACGTTCAGCTCGAAATGGCCCTGGCTGCCGGCAAAGGAAATCGCCGCGTCATTGCCGAGGATATGGGCACAGACCTGCGTCATCGCCTCGGCCTGCGTCGGGTTGACCTTGCCCGGCATGATCGATGAGCCCGGCTCGTTCTCGGGCAGGATCAATTCGCCCAGACCCGAGCGCGGGCCGGAGCCGAGAAAGCGCATGTCATTGGCGATCTTGTAGCAGGCCATGGCGGCAGTCTTGATCGCGCCCGACATGAACACCATCGCATCATGGGCGGCCAGGGCCTCGAACTTGTTCGGCGCGGTGACGAAAGGCAGGCCGGTGATGGCGGCGATATGGGCGGCCACGGTCGTGTCCCAGCCCTTTGCGGTGTTGAGCCCGGTGCCAACGGCGGTGCCGCCCTGCGCCAGCTCGTAGATGCCCGGCAGCGCCAGCCTGATGCGCGCAATGCCGTTCCGGACCTGCATGGCGTAGCCCGAAAACTCCTGCCCCAGCGTGAGCGGGGTCGCGTCCTGCGTATGGGTGCGGCCGATCTTGATGATGTCGGCAAACGCCTCCGCCTTGGCCTCGAGGCCTGCGGCCAGTTTCTCGAGGCCGGGGATCAGCACCTCGTGGCAGGTGGTGGCGGCGGCGATATGCATGGCGGTGGGGAAGGTGTCGTTCGAGGACTGCCCCATGTTGCAATGGTCGTTGGGATGCACAGGGTCCTTGGAGCCGATGGTGCCGCCCAGAATTTCGATGGCGCGGTTGGCGATCACCTCGTTGGCGTTCATGTTGGACTGCGTGCCCGATCCCGTCTGCCACACGACCAGCGGGAAATTGTCGTCGAAGCGACCCTCGATCACCTCGCCCGCCGCCTGGATGATGGCATCCGCCAGCCGCGCGTCGAGCTTGCCCGAGGCCTTGTTGGCCTCGGCGCAGGCCTTCTTGATCACGCCAAGCGCGCGCACGATGGCCACGGGCTGCTTTTCCCAGCCGATCGGGAAATTCAGGATCGAGCGCTGCGTCTGCGCGCCCCAGTATTTGTCGGCGGGAACGTCCAGAGGGCCGAAACTGTCGGATTCGGTGCGGGTGGCGGTCATGGCGGGATCTCCTTGGCGGTTTGCCCGTTCATACCGCAGGCGGTGAAAAGATCAATGCTGTATACGGTGGAATACAAAGACCCGCGCAGGCGGCAGATTTCCCCAGACCGTGCCGCGTTTCTCGGCGCGGATGCCCAGTTCGCGCTGCATCTCGGGCGCGATGGGGGCCTTGGGACTATAGGTGACCTGCGCGAAGAACCCACCCGGTGCCATCACCTCGAAGGCGCGGCCCACCACTTCACGCTGGATTGTCGGGCGGGCCAGAACCGGTACGCCGGAAATGACCGCGCCGATGCCGCTCAATCCGATCCCGGCAATCTCCTGTGCCGGGCGATTGAGCACGCGCACGCCCGGAAACCGCTCTGCCAGCGCCGCGCAGAAACGTGCATTCGTCTCCAGCAGCGTCAACTGGTCCGGCCTGATCCCGCGCGCAAGGATCGCGCGGGTAAAGCTGCCGGTGCCCGGCCCGATCTCGACAACGGGGCCCTCTACCCCCTCAAGCCCCTCGGTGATGCGCCGCGCCACCGCCCCGGACGAGGGCGCGATTGCCACGACCTCGCCGGGATGGCGCAGCATCTCGCCGATGAAAAGCCCGAAATCCTTTGCCATGCCGGCCTCCTGATCCATGTTCGAATCAGAGCTAAGGCGCGACTGTGACAGCCGCATAACCGGGCGATTGGCGTTACCGAAATTTCATGGAACCGGCGGTTACTTGCGGAACTTGTCGAGGCTCACCACCTCGCCGCCGTCATGCGGGTCCGGTTCGGGGCTGTCCTCATCTTCCTCGTCGTCGTCATCCGCGTCGCTCTCTTGCGTCTCGAAGCGCAGGCCGAATTCCACCGAGGGATCGACGAACGTGCGGATCGCGTCATAGGGGATGAAGAGCGGCTCGGGTGCATCGCCGAAATTGAGGGTGATGCCAAAGCCGTCATCGCCCACGTCCAGCGCCTCATACCAGTGCTGCATGACCACGGTCATCTCGGATGGGTAGCGCTCGCGCAGCCAGCCGGCAAGCCGGGCCTCCGGGTGGGTCGTGTCGAAGGTGATGAAGAAATGATGCGCCCCCGGCAACCCGTTCGCGGCCACATCGGTCAGAACCTCCTGAATGAGGCCCCGCATCGCGCGATGCATCAGGTTTCCGTAATCGATGGAGCGCGTCATGCCTTACCTCGGGTCCGCTTTCATGGTCAGCATAGGGGATTCGGATCAAAACAAAAGAGCCTCTGGCACCTCTCACATCACAAGATGCCATGCCCCCGCAAGCCCCGCCATCAGCCCCAGAACCCGGCCCATCGAGAGCCGCGCCCCGAGAAGCAGCGCCACCGACAGCGCTGTAAAGCCTGCCCCGAGCCATGAAAACGACGCCCAGACTGGCACCGGCAAGAGGGTGCCGCCGCGCATCTCGCCGAACACGACATGCAGCGCGAACCACACCGACAGGTTGAGGATCACCCCCACCACCGCCGCCGAGATGCCCGAAAGCGCCCCCTTCAGACGCGGCCTGGCCAGAATATGCTCGACATAGGGCGCGCCGGTGAAGATCCACAGGAAGCACGGCACGAAGGTCACCCAGAGCGTGAGCGCCGCCGCCGTGACCGCCAGCCCGATGCCGCCCTGAAGATAGCCCGCGAGCAACCCCACGAACTGCGTCACCAGGATGAGCGGCCCCGGCGTCGTCTCGGCCAGCCCCAGCGCGTCGATCATCTGCGGCGTGCCGAGCCAGCCTTTGACCCCCACCACAGTGTCGGTCATGTAGGCCAGAACCGCATAAGCCCCGCCAAACGTCACCACCGCCAGTTTCGAGAAGAAAAGCGCCAGTTCGGTGAGGAACGTGGCCCCCATCGCCCAGGCGACGAAAATCGGCGCGACCCAGAGCGCGCCCCATGTGAGGGCGGTTCGCAGCGTGTCGGCGGGCCGCACCGCAAGGGCCACCGGCACCGGCCCCGCCGCGGCGCCGCGCGCGCGCCACGCGCCCCAGAGAGCGGCCGCCAGGATGATCGCCGGAAACGGCACCGACAGCGCAAACATCGCCACGAAGGCCAGTCCCGCCACCACCCAATGCGCAGGGCCGGCCAGCGCCTTGCCGGCCAGCCGCACCAGCGCCTGCATCACGATCGCCACCACCGCCGCCTTGATGCCCAGAAACACCGCCTGCACCAAGGGCATGCCACCCCAGACCGCATAGCCAAGTCCGAGCGCAAGGATCACGGCCGCCCCCGGCAGCACGAAGAGCAGCCCCGCCATGAGCCCGCCCGCCACGCCGCGCAACCGCCAGCCCGCATAGGTGGCAAGCTGCATCGCTTCCGGCCCCGGCAAGAGCATGCAGAACGACAGCGCGCCAAGGAACTGCTCCTCGCGCAGCCAGCCGCGCCGCGTCACCAACTCATCATGCATGACCGATATCTGCGCCGCCGGCCCGCCGAAACTCAGCAGTCCGATCCGCGCGAAGCTGCGGAAAAGCTCGGGGAATGCAGGCGCGTCCATGCGCCCTTTGTTGCCTGCGTGTGCGCGCAGGGCAAGCGGGAAACGCGCCCTATCGGGCGACGCTCAGCGGCACCACTTCGCCGCGCCCCGCCGCCATCACCGCGCGCAAGCTTGCCGCGATATCGCCCGCCGTCATGCCGGCATCCGCATACATGTCCGCCGGACTCGCCTGATCTATGAAGCGGTCCGGCAAACAGATGGTGCGGATCGCCAGCCCCCGGTCGAACGCGCCGCGCCGCGCCAACTCGTGCAGCACGATGGAGCCGAACCCGCCCTCGGCCCCCTGCTCGACCGTGATGATCGCGCGGTGATGGCGCGCCAGCTGCATCAGCAGATCGGTATCGAGGGGCTTGGCAAAGCGCGCATCGGCCAGCGTGACGGAGATGCCGTCGTCGCGCACCATGTCGGCGGCCACCTGGCATTCGAAGAGATGGGCGCCAAAGCTCAGGATCGCCACGTCCGTGCCCTCCTCGATCACGCGGCCGCGCCCGATCTCCAGCACCTGCCCCCGCTCGGGCAACGCCACGCCGGTCCCCGCCCCACGCGGATAGCGAAAGGCAATTGGCCCGTCGTCATGCGCCGCTGCGGTGGCGACCATATGGACCAGTTCCGCCTCGTCGGCGGCGGCCATCACGGTCATGCCCGGCAGGTTGCCAAGATAGCCGATATCGAACGCGCCTGCATGGGTCGCGCCATCGGCACCGACCAGCCCGGCCCGGTCAATGGCAAAGCGCACCGGCAGGCGCTGCAAGGCCACGTCATGCACCACCTGGTCATAGGCGCGTTGCAGGAAGGTCGAGTAGATCGCGCAGAAGGGCTTCAGCCCCGCAGCCGCCATCCCGGCGGCGAAGGTTACGCCATGCTGTTCGGCGATGCCCACGTCAAAGACGCGGGACGGGAACCGCGCGGCCATCTTTCCCACGCCGGTGCCATCGGGCATGGCCGCCGTCACCGCGACGATGCGCTCGTCGCGCGCCGCCTCATCGGCAAGGCTCTCGCCGAACACGGCGGTATAGGACGGCGCGGCAGGCGCGGATTTCGCCTGCGCCCCGGTGGCGGGGTCGAATTTCGACACGCCATGGCCCCGGTCCGCCGCGCCCTCGGCGGGGGCATAGCCCTTGCCCTTGACGGTGCAGACATGGATCAGCACCGGCCCCGTCGCCCGCGCCCGCGCCGCGCGCAACACGGGCAGAAGCTGGCCCATGTCATGCCCGTCGATGGGGCCGACATATTGAAATCCCAATTCCTCGAAGAGCGTCCCCGACCCGGTCAGCCCGGTCACCAATTGCCGCGCGCGCTTGGCGCTCTCGCGCAGGGGCGCGGGCAGCGCCGCCTCGAACCCTTCGGCCAGCGAGGTTATCCGCGCCACCGGCTCGCTCGCATAAAGACGGCTCAGATAGCGCGACATTGCCCCCACCGGCGGCGCGATGCTCATTTCATTGTCATTGAGGATCACGAACAGCCGCCGCCCCTCGGCCCCGGCGTTGTTCAAGGCCTCATAGGCCATGCCCGCGCTGATCGCCCCGTCGCCGATCACGGCGATGGCGTCGCCCGTGGCCTGCCCCATGTCGCGCGCGACCGCGAAACCGAGGGCTGCGCTGATCGAGGTGGAACTATGCGCGGCCCCGAACGGGTCATGCCGGCTCTCCGACCGCTTGGTGAAGCCCGACAGCCCGCCTTTCTGGCGCAGTGTGCGGATGCGGTCGCGCCGCCCGGTCAGGATCTTGTGGGGATAGCATTGATGGCCGACATCCCAGATCAGCTTGTCCATGGGCGTGTTGAACACCGCATGAATCGCCACCGAAAGCTCCACCACCCCAAGGCTCGATCCCAGATGCCCGCCGGTCTCCGACACGGCGGAAATCACCTCGGCGCGCACCTCACCGGCAAGCTGGCTCAGCTCCCGATCCGACAGCCGTCGAAGATCCGAAGGGCCTGCGACACGGTCCAGGATGGGGGTCAAGGGTCTGGGATGGGTCATCTCGGGGCCTCCTCTCAAGGGTGGCGCGCGCCACCCGCGCGAAGGGCGGCGAGGGATACGGCAGGGGCGCGTCGCGCGCCCCTGCCCTGTGGTCAGTTACCGTAAACCGGCGTTTCGGTGGTCGCCAGTTCCGGCCAGTCGGCAATCACGTTGGTGCCTTGCAGCGGCTGCTGATAGCCCTTGTGACAAGTCTTGCAGGCGGCCTTGGGGGCATCCGCATAAACCGGGCCAAGCCGGTTCTCGGGCAAAAGCCCCTCGAGCGGCACAAGCCAGTCATTGTTCAGCCCCAGCACCATTTCGATCCCGAGGATCTCGGTGCCCCATTGCGGCGTCACCTGCGCACCGTCATAGAAAGCGCGGCTGTTGTGGCAGAACACACAGTTCACCCCGAGCGAGTTGCTGACATAGTTCATCAGCGAATAGGTCCGCTCGGCCTGCTGGATACCGGGATAGTCGTCCTTGCCCGGAACACCCGCCACGCGGCTCTCCAAGTCATGCACCTTGATGCTCTCGCCATCGAGCAGGTATTTCTCCAGCGCATCCGAGGGCAGCGAGGTGAATTGCGATTGCACCGTCACCCGGTTCTGATTGGCCGACCAGCCTTCGGCGCTCTCGTTGACCGGGCTGATCCTGAACCAGATATCCGAGGGCACTGCCTGACCGCGATGGCAGGTGTAACAGGTCACACCCACCTCCTTGTTGGCGTTGACATGACCGCCCCACTCCTCGTTGAGCATCCTGGTCATGGCGATCATCGTATGGCCCACGGCGGTCTGGTAATTGTCGGGATCCTCGAAGAGATCGGGGATACCCGTCCAGGCCCGCATCGCGTTCAGCAGCCGGTCGTAATTTTCAACTGTCAGATCGCCGAGGCCCGGAGGCACGTTCTCACGCGCCTCGCCCGCCGTCTGCTCGCCACCCTGCGGCACCACGGGTGCCGAGGTTGTCGCGAGAAATCCCGCAATACCCGGATCGGGCCGTGCCAGATCGGTCTTGAACTCGGGCACCGACATGCCCGTGCCGCGCGGGCCGGTTTGCAGGCTGTCGGTCGCATAGGGCTGACCGAAGGCCACCAGCATGGAGGCGGCGAAGACCGCCCCCCCCACCACGCCGATGGCAATGGCGGGGCCGTAGATGTCGCGCGGATTGTCGCGGTTCCATTTGTCAAACCATCTTGGAAACATGGCTCACTCTCCCTGTCCGATGAAGGCTTCGTAGGAGCCGTAAGCCTCGTAGCCGTAAGAGCCGTCATAGATGGGCGCGAAATTGTGCTCCTGTGCCCAGATGAACCAGTTATCAACCACCGTGCCCGTCAGCAGGATGCCGATGCCCCCGGTAATGGGCGTCAACACCGCAAACCACCAGGCCCACCGGTGAATCCCCTCCATCGTCGCGTTGAACCCCATGGTCCAGCGCCAGAAGAGGGCGGCACGCTCCGAGGCCGTGCCACGGTCCACGATCTGCTCCAGCTCCCGGTCGCCGCCATAGCGGGTCACGGCCAGGATCGTCGCCCCGTGCATGGCAAACAGCAGCACCGAGCCATAGAGGAACACGATCGAGAGTGCGTGGAACGGGTTGTAATAGAGGTTGCCGTAGCGGATCGAGAACGCCGTGGTCCAGTCGAGATGCGGGAAGATCCCGTAGGGCACCGCTTCGGACCAGGAGCCCATCAGGATGGGGCGGAAGAGGCCCAGCACCAGAAAGAGCCAGATCGCCGACCCGAAGGCCCAGAAGACGTGCTTGCCCATCTTGTGGCTCGCCGCCAGCTGATAGCTGCGCGCCCACCAGGCCATCACCGCGACCAAGAGGAAGAACGACGAGATGATATACCACCCCCCGTCATTCAGCGGCGGCATCGACAGGCCATGCTCTGGCCCCGGCGGCTCCAGCGCCAGCCAGAAAAGCTGCCGCAGGAATTCCGGGATCGACCAGCCCACTTGCGCCAGCATGTTGAAGCCGACGATGAAGAACCAGGCAAAGCCGCTGGCAAGGCTCACGACCCCCAGCATCCCGAGGTTGATCGGCCCCAACTGCGCGTTGCCCAGCCAGCCCACCAGGGTGGAGAAGCGCGGCGTGCCCGCACGTTCCTCCATCAGGCGGCCGCCGGTGTCGTCCATGCCCATCTCGGGTGCGCCCTGCACCTGAACTTGCGTGAATATGTTCTGATATTCGATCATGATTTACATCCCCACCTGAGAGGGCCAGATCGGCAGATCGAGCCACCAGTTCCACCATTCGGGCCAGCCCTTGGTCCAGACCGGGCCGGAGATGATGATGCAGACGGCCGACCAGAACCCGGCATTGAGCGCGAGCAACAGGCCCACACGGTGAATCCCCAGCGTGCCCACCGAATACCCGACGAAATCACGAAAGAACGTGTCCTCGTGATCCGGCGTCTTCATCTCCTCGCCCTTTTCGGGGTTGGCCGCCGACAGGATCAGCCCGCCATGCAGCGCGAGCGCCAGCGTGGTGGTGAAGAAGAACGTCACCGCCAGCATATGCGCCGGGTTGTAGTGGAAGTGCAGGTAGGCATAGCCGGTGTTGCTGACCCAATCGAGATGGCTGAAGATGCCGTAAGGAAAGGCGTGCCCCCAGGCCCCCATCAGGAGCGGGCGAAAGATCACCAGCGTGACATAGGCAAAGATCGCCACGCTGAAGGCAAAGGGCACGTGATAGCCCATCCCCAGCTTGCGGCAGATCTCCACCTCGCGCAGCGCCCAGCTGCTAAAGGCACCGACTGCGCAGATCGTGATGATCTGCCAGAGCCCGCCTTCCATCAGCGGCGCAAGGCCGAGCCCGTAGCTCAGGTCAGGCGGCGCGATATTGATCAGCCAGGGGTTGAAAGTCCCCTGTTGAGAGGCCCCCCAGAAAATGAGAATGGTGCCGAGCGTGGCGAAAAACGCCGTCGTCACCCCGAAAAAGCCCACGTAAAACGGTCCGACCCAGAAGTCGAACAGATCGCCGCCGATCAGCGTCCCTCCGCGAACCCGGTATTTGCGTTCGAAACTGAGCAAAGCCATGTCTCTGCCTCCGCATATGGCGGCCCCGCGTTCGCATCACGGGCGGCCGTTGGTTTGGGTGTCGTCTGCCGCGGGCGGGGGTTCCGCCCGCGGCGCTTTTTCTGGCGAACGCCTTTTCAGCGCCCGTATTTCTGGGACGCGATTTCAAACCAGTTGAAACCGTCGGTGCTCAGAAGCACGAGGTGAATCATCACCGCCAGAAGAAACAGGAACACGCCCTGCGCCACGAAAACGCGGCGGGGGTCGAAGATCAGCCATATTTTGTAAAACTTAGCCATTTTCTACCCCTTTCCTCAGAACCACGGGAACCAGATGAAGGTCGCGATATGTGCGACCACTGCAACCAGCGAGAACAGCCAGAGGCCGCTCATATACACTGAATGCAGTTCCTGGGCCTGCTCGTCTGTGAGACCTGTGAACGACAGGTCGGATTTATCAGCCATGAACTTTCCTCCGGAATGTTATGCTGACGCCGCGGCACCCCGCGGCCGGGTCCCTCGGGGCCGGATGGCCCTTCAGGGTCTGTCCGCCCTTTCGGGCGTGCAGTCTCGGATTTCGGTCAGGGGCCATGGGCCTCAGACCGAGAAAATCATCGGCGTGATCCGGTCGGCCTCGAGCCAGGCGCGCGCCAGCGGCCCGGTGAGGTTGAGCGTCCGGTGCCGGATCACGTCGCGGATCCAACGCACAGCAGCGAAGGGGATCGCAACGAAGAAGATGCAGAAGAAATAGACCCGGTATTCGGCGCTGTTGCGCCGTGGGGCGCGGCGGCGCACCGGCGGGCTGGATGTCATGTCGGTCATCGGTTCACTCCTCCTGATCGGATGGCATGTTCGGGGAAACGCGGGTGAGGGCGGCCAGCGTGACGCGTCCTTCCCCGTGGTTGAGGGCATCCGCCTCGGCGCTGTCGCGCAGCGCCTTGGCGGCAGAAATCCGGGTCAGAACGGGATGGCTCTCGACGATGCGCGCCAGCGCGGCACTCGCCTCCGCGTCCCAGGGCAGATCGCGGCGCAGCGGGGTGGGCGTCGCCGCCCCCGCATCCATCTCCGATCCCAGCGGCAGGATATGAAAGAGCGCGTCGAAAAGCCCGTTGCACACTTCCTGCAAGAGCCACACCGCCCCGGCATAGCCCATCATCGGCGTACCCGTGGCGCGCCGGATCGCGGCACCGGGAAATCCTGCGGGGATGAAGGCCGGGCGCGGCCCATGGCCCGCGCTCATCTCGGCCAGATACATCTTTTCGTTGATCGACCCCATCAGGATCAGCGGGCGCTTGCCGTGGATCAGGGCGCGCACCTCGTCGTTATTGGTCTTCTTGCCCGCAAGACGCGGGATGGCGAAGGCGCAAGGCAGGCCCAGATCGTCCTCGAGATAGGCGCGGATGCCGCGCGTATAGGTCTCGGAGGCCACGATCCCGAAATTCGCCGTGGCAAAGAAATCCTGCGTGACCGAGCGCCAGAGGTCCCAGACGGGCTTGAGTGTCGAATGTTTCTCGCGGGTGATGAACGGTTCCGGGTCAAGCCCCAGCATCTCGCCGAGTTTACGCAAGAACAGGGTGGTCGACTCGACACCGATCGGCGCTTGCAGATAGGGCTTGCCCAGAACCTCGGCCAGACCACGGCCAAACTCACGGTACATCACGATATTGGCGTCGGCGTTCACCAGGTTGCGCATCTCCGCGAGATGCGCGCCCATCGGCATCACCATGTTGACCTCGGCCCCGATCCCCTCGACCAGACGCCGGATTTCATGCAGATCCGAGGGCATGTTGAACGTGCCATACATCGGCCCGAGGATGTTGACGCGGGGGGCGGCGCCCTCTTCGCGCTTCTTCTCGGGCGGCATCCGGCCCTTGGTCATGCCGAACTCGGTGAAAATCCAGGTCATCGCCCGGTCGGCGGATTGCCATTGATCCTCATCAATGGTGCGCGGCAGGAACCGCTGAATATTGGTGCCCTGTGGCGTGACGCCCCCGCCGATCATCTCGGCAATCGAGCCGGTGACAACCACCGCAGGCAGCGCCGGATCGAGCGTGCCCCAGGCGCGTTTCATCGCCTCTTCGGTGCCCGCGCCCATCTCGCCCTCGCCCAGGCCCGTCACCACGATGGGCAACTCATGGGGCGGCAACGCGTCGGTGTAATGCAGCACGGATGTCACCGGCAGGTTCTCGCAGCCCACCGGGCCGTCGATCACCACTTGCAGCCCCTTGACGGCGCAAAACGCATAGACCGCGCCCCAGTAGCCGCCCGCCCGGTCATGATCCTGCACCAGCATCAGATCATTTCCTCCGCCTTGGCCGCGCGGGCCTTTTTCTCCAGCTTCTTGAGGTTCGTGGCGCGGAAATCGGCGCGGATATTCGGATCGCCTTCCCAGACACCCGCGCTGTCGCCCGTGCCCACCCCCTCGAAGAAGGCGCGCATTTTTCCCATGCGCTCGCGGTTGCCCATGGCGGCATTCACGACGGTGGCCAGACTGCCTGCGCCCGCCGGTCCCATCAGCGGCCGCGCCGAGATGAGGTTCGTGAAGTAAAGGCTTGGTGTTCCACGTTCTTTCGCCTTTTGCACGACCGGCGTTGTGCCGATGGCAAGGTCAGGCTCCAGCGCTTCCATCGCCGCGCAATCATCCTCGAGAGAGGCGCGGAATTTCACCCGCGCGCCATGCGCCACGAGCCATTCCGCATCCGCCGCCGACCAGGCCGATTTCGCGCAGGCCGTGCCCACATAAGGCACCTCCGCCCCGCTCTCGATCAAAAGCCGCGCGACCAGCAACTCGCTGCCCTCATAGCCCGAAACGGTGATCCGCCCCTTGATCGGTGCCGCGGCCAGCGCGCCCCGGATCGCGGGCAGGATGGCATTCTGCGCCTCGGAAATCTTTTCCTGTGATAAACCAAAGCATTGGCCGATGTTGTTCAACCACATTTCAGTGCCGTCCACCCCGACCGGCGCAGAGCCCACGATGGGCCGCCCGGCGGCCTCGAACTCGCGCACAGCCGCCGTGTAGAACGGATGGATCGCCGCCACCGCCCCGCAATCGAGCGCGGCATAAAGCTCGCGCCACTCGCGGCACGGCACCACCGGCCCGACCGCCAGCCCCAAGGGGGCCAGCATCTGCCCGATGATCATCGGATCGGCCGGGAACATCTCACCCAGAAGCGTGACGGTGGGGCGATCCGACACGCCGCCCTCGGGGGCGGCCACCGGGCCTGCCTCGGCCTCCTTGCGGGCATAGTTCAGCATCGCGCCCGCCAGCACATCCTTGGCCTCGGCATGGGTCGGCACGCCGAACCCCGGCACGTCGATACCAACGATGCGCACGCCGTTGATCTCGCTCGGCAAAAGACGCAGCGGCACGCCCGAGGCCGTCGGCACGCAGAGGTTCGTCACCACCACCGCGTCATAGCGGTCGGGATCGGCCAACTCGTGCACCGCGTCGCGGATATCCTCAAAGAGCTTGCCCGTGACAAGGCTCTCGGAATTGAACGGCACATAGCCGACCGAGCGGCGCGCGCCGTAGAAATGACTGACGAAGGTCAGGCCATAGACGCAGCAGGCAGAGCCCGAGAGCACCGTTGCCACCCGCTTCATCCGCAGGCCCACGCGGAGCGACCCGAAAGCCGGGCACATGCTCTGCGGCTTGTCATGCGGCCCTTGCGGGTAATCGGCGGCATAGCGGTCGAGCACCTCTGACGCCCCCGCCTTGCGCGCGGCCTGGGTCATCTCGTCCCTGGCGTGACAGCCAAGGCCTGCGTCGGGGATATGGTCCTGCCCGCTCATGACGCCCGCCTTTCGGGGGTCTCGTCGCGCCCCTCGCCCGCGGCCATGACATCGGCCATCAGACGCCGGATCTGCTCGGGGCGCGCCTCGGACAGCAGCCGCTGCACCTCGGCCAGCGTTTCACGGCGAAGGGAGGGATCACGCCTCGTCATAAATCACCTCGAGGCTCGGCTTCGGCTTGGCATGTTTGCCGCGCATGTCAGCATCGGTAGCGGGCACAAGCACATAGTCGCCGCCCGTATCCTTGCTGTCGAACAGCGCCAGCAACCCGTCCTGATCGAGCGGGTTGGGCCGCACCGGCGGGGCCACGCCAACCGCTTCGGCCAACCCGGCAAAGAGATTGCCCCACTGGCTCTGCATGGTGCCGACAATCTGGTAATTGGCCGATTTCTTGCGCAGGTCGTCATCCTGCGGAATGGCCGCCAGAACCGGAATGGACACCGCCTTGGCAAAGGCCTGCGCCTCACCGGAATGGTCATCCTTGTTGATCACAAGGCCCGCGACGCCGACATTGCCGCCCATCTTGCGGAAATATTCCACCGCCGAGCAGACATTGTTGGCCACGTAAAGCGATTGCAGATCGTTCGAGGCCACCAGGATGACCTTCTGCGCCATGTCTCGCGCAATCGGCAGGCCAAACCCGCCACAGACCACGTCGCCCAGAAAATCCAGCAGGACGTAATCGAAATCCCAGTCGTGAAAGCCCAGCTTCTCCAGCAGTTCAAATCCGTGGATGATCCCGCGCCCGCCACAGCCCCGGCCCACTTCCGGCCCGCCAAGCTCCATCGCAAAGACACCACCGCGCTTGAAACACACATCACCGATCTTCACCGGCTCACCGGCGAGGTTCTTTTTCGTCGAGGTCTCGATGATCGTGGGGCACGCCTTGCCGCCGAAAAGCAGCGAGGTGGTATCGGATTTCGGGTCGCAGCCGATCAGCAGCACGCGCTTGCCCTGCTCGGCCATCATGTGGCTGAGATTGGCCAGCGTGAAGGATTTGCCGATGCCGCCCTTGCCGTAGATCGCGATGATCTGCGTCTTTTTCGAGGGCGGGGCCTGCGGCACTTCAAGGGTCGGCTCCTGGGCCGCCTCGTCGCGCAGCCGCTTGTCGAATGCCTTGAGATTGGGCACGTCGTCTTTCATGCGGCGTCCTTCCAGTTGAGTATCATCTTGAGGCAATCGGGGTCCCCGAAGGCCGTGCGATAGGCTTGGGGCGCATCTTCGGCCCGCGCCTGATGGGTAATGAGACCGCCGAGTGACAGAGCGCCGGTTTCGACAAGGTCGCGCACGGCGATGAGGTCGCCACGCGTCCATTCCGCCGCCACCCGCAGCCGCGCCTCGCGCATGAAGGCGGGCGGAAAGGCAAAGCTGAGACCGGCAGGATAGAACCCTGCCAGCACGATCTCGCCGCCCTTGGCCAGCCGCCCGATCAGGTCATCGAGGATCGCGGCATTGCCGGAGGCGTCGTAGATCGCGCGATAATCGCGGCGCGGGTCATCTTCGGGCGCAATCACCGCGTAGCCCTCGGCCCCGCCGCGCCGACCGGGCTCGACCTCCCACACGACCGGCGCGGGCGCGCCCGCCGCAATCGCCAGCCGTGCGAGAAGCCGACCGAGAACGCCGTGACCGACGATAAGATCGGGCATGGCCTTGTCGAGCCCCGCCATGGTGTGCCGCGCGGTGGCGGCCAGCGCCAGAAGCGCGCCCTCGGGCCCATGACCCGCGTCGATGCGCACCGCGCGGTCCGCGCGACTCACCAGCCGCGCGGCGGCACCACCGAAAAGCCCGTGCGCGCCCTCGAAACAATCCGCACCCGGCACGAAGACATGATCGCCCGCACGAAAGCCGGTGGCGGGGTCCGCCTCGACCACTTCGCCCGCAGCCTCATAGCCCGGCACCAGCGGATAGCCCATCCCCGGAAAGGGGGGCATCTGCCCGGACCAGAACAGTTTTTCCGTGCCGGTCGAAATTCCGGAATGGGAAATCTTCACCACGATATCACCTGCGCCCGGTGCCTTGAGCGGCAGAAGGTCGATGATCAGATCCTCCGGACCTTTCAGGCAGATTGCGCGGGTTTCCATGATGGCCCCCTCCTCGGTGGCACCTGCGCCGGTTTGACGCAGCGGGGTAGCAGTTTCCCTAATGTCATCTTAAAGGGACAGGCTTTGGTGTCAACCTTTGTTTACACCTGATATGTCAACTGTCAGGTGAAGGTTTCAGCTTTTCGCAGACAACGACGCTGGTCACGTAAGGCCGATCCGGACGCGGGCTGTGGCGAACCACGAATCCCGCCTCTTGGCACAGCGCGCCGATCTCGGCGGCAGAGCGCGCGCGCCCGGTGCCCATGGCCATGGTGTAAAAGGCAAAATAGAGATCCCCCGCCGCCTCGGGGCGCACGCCGCCCGCCATCGGCTCGGCCACAATGAGCCGCCCGCCGGAGGGCAACGCAGCGTAAACATTCGCCAGAAGCGCGCGCACCGTCGCGTCCGAATGGTCATAAAGCACACGCACAAGGCTCACGGTGTCGGCCCCTTCGGGCAGGTCCGCCTCGCGAAAACTCATCGGGCACAGTGTCACCCGAGACGCCAGCCCCGCCGCACCGAGTCGCTGACGGGCACCCGCGAGCACCTCGGGCAAGTCCACGAGCATCACCTCCAGCGACGGATGCGCCGTGAGCGCCGCGGTGACGAAGGCCCCCGTGCCGCCGCCCACATCCATCAGCACCCGCGCGCCCGAGAGCCCCACCGCCCGCAATACGTCCTCGGCCACGAGCCGCTGGCTCTGCGCCATGAGGTCGGAATAGCGCGCCGCCACCTCGGGCGCGACCTCGCCCGCCTGCCCGAAGACATAGGGCCAGAACCGCGCCAGTTCCGTCTCACCCTCGCCGCGCAGCAGCGCGACCGGATCGGCCATGTCGGCATAAAAGGCGCGGTTGTGGCGAATCATCGCCTCAAGCCCCGGCACGCCAAGGATCACCGCGCCGCGCCGGTCCAGCGCAAACCGCCCGTCGCGCCGCCGCGTGAGCAGGCCAAGCGCCGCCCCCCCCTGCAAGAGCGCGGCCATCCGGGGCGCGGGAATCTCTGCCGCGCGCGCCAGATCCTCCGGCGTGCGCGCACCGTCCAGAAGCGCGCGCAATGTGCCGGTCTCGACCAGCGCCAGCAGCACCTGGGATTTCACAAACCCCTGCAATATATCGAAAATCTCGGCCCCGTCGCGCCGCGCCAAACCGCGCCCGAAGGGCAATCGCGCCGCCCGTGCCTGCACCTCGGGCCGTGTGAGCAACCGCAGGAACCAGCCCCGAAGCCCGCCCCGCGTGGCGGGCGGTCCGGCCACCGCTGTCATGCCCTGTGCCGGGCGGGCATCCGGGGCATGATCCGCTCGGCCTGAAGCCGCACCATCTTTGCCAGCGCCGCTTCGCCGGGGCAGGACGGGATCGAGGCGATGGCACCCGCGAGGATGTCCGACAGCCGCGACACCGCCCCCTTGACGCCAAGCTGCGTCACCGCATTGGGCCGCCCGTGCAGATCATCCTGCCCCACGGGCTTGCCCAGGCTCTCGGCATCCATCACCGCGTCGCGCAGATCGTCGGCCACCTGAAACGCCTCGCCGATAAGCGCGCCCAGATCATGCCACGGCTCGGGCTCATGCCCCGCCGCTATGGCCCCCATCTGCGTGGCGGCCACAAAAAGCGCGCCGGTCTTGGCCCGGTGATAGGCGGCAAGATCGACCGTCGGCTCACTCTCCCAGCCTTGGCCTGCGCAAATGCCGCCCGGCATCCCCGTGCGCCGCGCCAGCGCCGATGTCAGCCGCAGCGCGCGCGCGGCGTCCTCCTCGCCCGCACGCGCGAGCGTCTCGAAGGCCAGCACGATGAGGCTGTCACCCGCCAGCACAGCCAGCGGCTCGGAATAGGCGCGGTGCACGGTCGCCTTACCGCGCCGCGTGTCGGCATCGTCGAAACAGGGCAGATCGTCATGCACGAGGCTTGCGCAGTGAATGAGCTCGAGCGCCACCGCCGCCGCATCCGAGAGCGCGGGACGATCGTCACCGCAGGCCATCGCCACCGACAAAAGGATCGTGGGCCTGATCCGCGCCCCACCCGGCAAGACCGCGTGGCTGAGCGCCGCGGCCAGTTGACGGGGCGCAGGCGGCCCTCCTGCGCGCGCGAGTGCGGCGCCAATGGCCCCTTCGATCCGGTGCGAAAGCTGCATGTCGGGCCTCCTGAGCCGCTTGTGTCATTTATACATGACATACATTGTGTAAATCATACTGGACATATTGCCGTGCAGAGTCAACAATCCTCCCATGACAGCCGGGGCGCAGGATCAGACAGTGATCATCGGGGCGGGGGTCGCGGGGCTTGTCGCTGCCGCGCGGCTGGCCCATGCGGGCCATGCCGTCACCCTGCTGGAACGTCACGACCATGTGGGCGGCAAGATGCGCGCCCTGCCCTCGCCCGCCGGTCCGGTGGCGGCGGGGCCGACGGTGCTCACGCTGCGGGGCGTGTTCGACGCGCTCTTTGCCGATTGCGGCGAGCGGCTCGAGGATCATATCCGCCTTGTGCGCCAGCCGCTTCTGGCGCGGCATTTCTGGCCTGATGGCAGCCGGCTCGACCTTTACGACGATAGCCGCCGCAACGCGCAGGCCATTGCCGATTTCGCCGGGGCGCGCGCCGCCGAGCAGTTCCGTGCCTTTGACGCCCGCGCCCGCGCGCTCTTTGACGGGTTCGACGCGCCGATGATGCGGGCTGCCGCGCCGCGCCTGATGCGCCTTGTCGCCCATGTCGCCGCGCGCCCCAATCTGATGCGCCAGATGGCCCCGCTCAAATCTCTGGCGGAGCTTTTGCGCGAGAGCTTTGATGATCCCCGCCTTGCCCAGTTGTTCGGGCGCTACGCCACCTATGTCGGCGGCACGCCCGACGGCGTGCCCGCGCTTCTGGCGCTGATATGGCGCGCCGAGGCAGGCGGGGTCTGGGCGGTCGAGGGGGGCATGCACCGGCTGGCCGAGGCGCTGGCCGCACTTGCCCGCCGCAAGGGCGCGGTGATTGAGACGCGCGCGCATGTCGCCCGGATCGAGGCCACGGGCGGCGCGGTGCACGCCGTGATCCTGGCCGATGGCCGCCACATCGCTTGCGCCCGCGTCGTCTTCAACGGCGATCCTCGCGCGCTCTCTACCGGCGCGCTCGGCCCCGATTGCGCCTCGGTCGCCTCCGTCACGCGCCGCGCGCCGCGCAGCCTCTCGGCCGAGGTCTGGGCCTTCGCCGCGCGCCCCCTTGGCCCGGACCTTGCGCATCACAATGTGTTCTTTCGCGCCGATCCGGCACCGGAATTCGCTGCCCTCATGCGCGGCGAGACGGTGCCGGATCCCACGCTTTATGTCTGCGCCATGGATCGCGGGCTGGGGGCCACCCCGCCCGATCCCGAGCGTCTCGAGATCATCGCCAATGCGCCCGCGCACCCCGATGACGCCCCCCCCGAGGAGACCGCCCCATGCCATCCGAGATGTTTCGCAACGCTGGCCCGCTTCGGCCTGACCTTCTCGCCGGAGCCGACGCGCGCGGCGCTGACCACCCCGGCGGGCTTTGCGGCGCTCTTCCCGGCCTCGAACGGTGCGCTTTACGGGCAGAGCCCGCACGGGGCGCTGGCGGCCCTGCGGCGTCCCACGGCGCGGACGGGAATTCGGGGGCTTTACCTGGCCGGGGGCGGCACGCATCCGGGGGCGGGGGTGCCGATGGCGGCCCTCTCCGGTCGGCACGCGGCCGAGGCGATCATGCGCGACCGAATTTCAACCTCGACGTCCCGCCCGACGGATACGCCTGGTGGTATCTCGACGGGATCAGCGAGGATGGCACGCGCGCGATCTCGGTCATAGGCTTCATCGGGTCGGTGTTCTCGCCCTGGTATGCCTGGTCGGGGCGGCGCAACCCGGCCAATCATTGCTGCATCAACGTCGCCACCTACGGCCCCGGCGGGCGGTTCACCATGACCGACCGGGGCGAAAGCGCGCTGCGCCAGAGCGCCGATTGCCTGACGGTCGGGCCCTCGTCGATGCGCTGGCAGGACGGGCGGCTGATCGTCGAGATCAATGAGTGGGGCGCGCCGCCGATGGTGAGCCGCGTGCGCGGGCGGGTGGTGGTCACGCCCGCAGCGCTCAGCGGCGTGGAGGTGGCGCTGACGGATGACGGGGCGCATGTCTGGCGGCCTTTTGCGCCCACCTCGGATATCGAGGTCGATCTCGAGGCTCCCGGCTGGCAATGGCGCGGGCATGGCTATTTCGACGCCAATTTCGGCACCCGCGCGCTCGAAGCGGACTTCAGCCGCTGGACCTGGGGCCGGTTCCCGCGCGCGGGCGGCAGCACCTGCTTTTACGACGCCACGCGCCGCGACGGCAGCACGTTTGAATTGGGCGTGCATTTTGACGCGGAGGGCCGCGCCGACACCATCCCCCTGCCCCCCAAGGCGCGCATGGCCCGCAGCCTCTGGGCCGTGGCGCGCGAGACCCGCTCCGATCCGGGCCATACGCCACGGCAGGTGAAACCGATGCTGGATGCGCCGTTCTACTGCCGCTCGGCTGTGCGCACCGTGATCGACGGCGAGGAAAGCGTGGGCGTGCACGAGGCGCTCGACCTCGACCGCTTTCGCGCGGCCCTGCTCAAGCCGATGCTCGCCGTGCGGGTGCCGCGACGGGCGCGCTGGCGGTTTCCGGACTGATCCCGCCCGCGCGCGCGCTTTTCAGAGGCCTGGATAAAGCGGGAAGCGCGTGCAGAGCGCGGCCACCTCGGCCTTGACCTTCTCCTCGACGGCACCGTTGCCATCCTCGCCATTGGCGGCCAGACCATCGACCACCTCGATGATCCAGTCGGCGATCTGGCGGAATTCGGCCTCACCGAAGCCGCGCGTCGTGCCCGCCGGAGAGCCGAGACGAATGCCGCTGGTCACGGTGGGTTTCTCAGGGTCGAACGGCACGCCGTTCTTGTTGCAGGTGATATGCGCGCGGCCCAATGCCTTTTCGGTGGCATTGCCCTTGACGCCCTTGGGCCGCAGATCCACGAGCACCACATGGGTGTCGGTGCCATGCGTGATCGTATCGAGCCCGCCCTTGATCAGTTGATCCGACAGCGCCTGCGCATTGGCGATCACGGCCTTGATGTAATCCTTGAATTCCGGGCGCAGCGCCTCGCCAAAGGCCACGGCCTTGCCCGCGATGACATGCATCAGCGGGCCGCCCTGGATGCCGGGGAAAATGGCCGAATTGAACTTCTTGGCCAAGCCTTCGTCATTCGTGAGGATCATGCCGCCGCGCGGGCCGCGCAGCGTCTTGTGCGTGGTGGTGGTGGCCACGTGCGCGTGGGGGAAGGGGCTGGGATGCTCGCCGGCCGCGACGAGCCCCGCGAAATGCGCCATGTCCACATGCAGCCAGGCACCCACGCTATCGGCAATCTCGCGCATCTTCGCAAAGTCGATCCGGCGCGGGATGGCCGAGCCACCGGCGATGATCAGCTTCGGCTGATGTTCGGTGGCGAGGGCCTGCACCTGATCGTAGTCGATGAGGTTATCCTCGCGCCGCACACCGTATTGCACCGCGTTGAACCATTTGCCCGACTGGTTGGGCGCGGCCCCGTGCGTCAGATGCCCGCCCGCATCGAGGCTCATGCCGAGGATGGTGTCGCCCGGTTGCAGAAGTGCCGTGAACACGCCCTGATTGGCCTGAGATCCGGAATTGGGCTGCACATTGGCAAAACCGCAACCGAAGAGCTGGCACGCCCGCTCGATGGCAAGGTTTTCGGCGATGTCGACGAACTGACAGCCGCCATAGTAACGCCGCCCCGGATACCCTTCGGCATATTTGTTGGTCATCACCGAGCCCTGCGCCTCCATCACGGCGGCGCTGACGATGTTCTCCGACGCGATCAATTCGATCTCGTCGCGCTGGCGGCCAAGCTCCAGACCGATCGCGCGGGCGATCTCGGGGTCGCGCGTGGCGAGTGCCTCGGTGAAAAAGCCGATATCGGCCACGGGCCGGTTTCCGTCATGGGGCATGGCATGTCCTCCGCCAGAAGATGCAACTCGCGAAGCACCTAGCCCAAACATGCCCTCAAGGAAAGATTGTAAAGCGACGCATCCCCCCGCCTGACCGGCATCTCTGGCCTTGGCGCGCGAATTGTGCTTGGACTTGGGCAGGACAGGCCGGGAACAGCCCATGACGCAGAAAATCGCCTTTGTCGCCAGCGAGGCGCCCACGGCACAGACCGCGCGCGCGGCCCTTGTGGGGCGCTACGGCTCCGTGTCCGAGCCGCAGGCGGATGTGATCGTGGCGCTTGGCGGGGATGGCTTCATGCTGGCCACGCTGCACCGCACACAGGCCCTTGACGTGCCGGTTTACGGGATGAATCGCGGCACGGTCGGCTTTTTGATGAACGACTATTCCGAGACCGACCTGCCCGAGCGGCTGTCACGCGCCGAGGAAGAGGTGATCAACCCGCTTGCGATGCGCGCCGAGGCGGGCGACGGCACGATCCACGAGGCGCTGGCCATCAACGAGGTCTCGCTTCTGCGCGCGGGGCCGCAGGCGGCCAAGCTGCGCATCAGCATCGACGGGCGGCTGCGGCTGGAAGAACTGATCTGCGACGGCGCGCTGGTCTCGACGCCCGCAGGCTCCACCGCCTATAACTACTCGGCCCACGGCCCGATCCTGCCCATTGGCGCGGATGTGCTGGCGTTGACCGCCGTCGCCGCGTTCCGTCCCCGCCGCTGGCGCGGCGCGCTCCTGCCCAAGACGGCGACGGTGCGCTTTGACGTGATCGAGCCGCACAAGCGCCCGGTCATGGCCGATGCCGACAGCCGCTGGATCGAAAGCGTGCTCTGGGTGGAAATCCGCTCCGAGACCGGCATTGCGCACCGGATCCTGTTCGATCCCGGCCACGGGCTGGAAGAGCGGCTGTTGCGTGAGCAATTCACCTGAGGCGCGGATCACCCCAGCCAGGCGTCGAGCGCCTCGGGGGTGGGATCAAGCCGTGTGACCTCACCGCCGACGAACTCGGCCAGCCGTGGCGCGTTGAGCGCGTTGACCCCCACCAGCACCGGCACGCCAAGCGCCACCGCCTCGGCGATGAGGGCGCGAAACCCGCGCCCGTCGGCCTCGTGCTTGCCGAACTTGTTGACGATGACCAGATCGGCCCCCGCGCTCAACCGCGCCTCGGCTTCCGCCACTGCCTGTTCGAGCGCCTCCGGGTCAAGCCGACAGCCCCGCGCGCCGGGGCCGAGGCTTTGCGAGATGCGTATCACCGGCCCGTCGGGCAGCACCTGCACATCCATGTCGCAGGGACGCCCCTCGCCGCAATCGGAATTGACCTGCACCGTCCCGCATAGCCGTCGCCCGCGCGCGATGGCGCGCATGGCGAAACCGTGCAGCAGCAGGTCCATATCCCCCCGCCCCCCGGCCATGACACAGGCGATCCGCATCGCCCCGGCCTCAGTCGGTCAGGCGGCTGATGACCACCGTCACCTCGGGCCGCTTGCCGATCTCGGTCTGCGCGCTCTGCCGCGCCACCCGGCGCAGCCCTTCCTCGAGCTTGCCATCGTCGCGCAGCACCTTGTCTCCCGCGCGCTCCATGAACTGCGCAAGCTCTTCTTCCAGAACATCTGGCAGCGGCGCGCGGCTGCGCCCGGTGCCGGCAAGCCCCATCGTCTCGACCCATGGATCGCCGAGCGGCGCATTTTCCTCGTCGAGAATGACATTGATCATCACATGCCCGTTGAGCGCCATGCGGATCCGGTCGCGCACGACACCGTCAAGCGCGCCGAACGTCACCGAGCCATCCAGATAGGTCCGTCCCGTCTCGACATATTCAGCAACCTTGGGCGCGTTGCCGCTGAGGTCGATCATCATGCCGTTGACGGCCAGAATGCCCTCGATCCGGTTCGCGCGCGCCAGCTTGACATGCTCGCGCAGATGCCGGTGCTCGCCATGCATGGGGATGAGCATTTGCGGCTTCAGGAGCTTGTGCATCGCGTCAAGATCGGGCCAGTTGGCATGTCCCGAGACGTGATAGCGGTCATCGCCCTCGATCACGTCGACACCCTGTTCGGAAAACTGGTTGATGATGCGGATCACGCCGCGCTCGTTGCCCGGAATGGTCTTGGAGGAAAAGAGGAACGTATCGCCCTCCTTCATGGTGATCCCGTTGTACTTGCCATTGGCCAGTTGTGCGCTTGCCGCGCGCCGCTCGCCCTGAGAGCCGGTGACGATCAGCATGAGGCTCTCGCGCGGGATGTTGCCCGCCTCCTCCGGTGTCACGGTCTGCGGGAAATCCGGCAGAACGCCGGTCTCGCGCGCGGCTTCCACCATGCGCTGCATCGCCCGCCCCATCAGGCAGACGGACCGCCCGGCCCGCACGCCCGCCTCGGCCAGCGTGCGCACGCGCGCGACGTTGCTGGCGAATGTGGTGGCCACGACCATGCCCCGGCTGGCGGCAACCAGATCGGTGATCGGCTGCGCCACGCTGCTCTCGGAGCGGCCCTCGTGATGGCTGAAGACATTGGTCGAATCGCAAGCCAGAACCTTGACCCCCGCCGCCCCGATCGAGGCCCAGAGATCGCGGTCGAACGGCTCACCCACGCCGGGGTTGGTGTCGATCTTGAAATCGCCCGTGTGCACGATGCGCCCGCCGGGCGTGTCGATGACCAGCCCGGATGCCTCGGGAATGGAATGCGAGATCGGCACGAAACCCACGGTGAACGGCCCCGCCGCCACCGTCCCGGGCCAGACGCTTGCGGTTTGCACGGCCTGCTCGGGATGGCCATGCTCCTTCATCTTGCGGCGCGCGATATTGGCGGTGAAGGCGCGCGCGTAAACGGGTGCCCCCAGCCGGTCGTGGTAATGCGCGACCGCGCCGATGTGATCCTCATGCGCATGGGTGACGAACACCGCCTCCAGCCGGTCCTTGCGCTCCTCCAGCCATGCAATATCCGGAAGGATCAGATCCACCCCCGGAGAGCCGTCCATATCCGGGAAGGTCACGCCCAGATCGACAAGGATCAGCCGCTCCTTGCCGGGTTTGCCATAGCCGTAGACATAGGCATTCATACCCACTTCACCCGCCCCGCCGAGGGGCAGGTAGATCAATCGTTCGCTGCTCATGGGGCGTCAGCCCTCCTTGTTATATGCGTTGATCACGGTCAGCCCGTGCATCGTCAGTTCATCCTCGAACCTGTCGAACAGGTCCGTGCCTTGCTGGAAGAGCGGGGCCAGCCCCCCGGTTGCGATGACCGTCATGGCGCGTCCGCGCTCGGCCTTTATCCGCTCACATATCCCATTGATCAGCCCGACATAACCCCAGAATACGCCCGATTGCATGCAGGCGACGGTATTGGTGCCGATCACGCGCTCGGGCTTGGTCACATCCACATGCGGCAAGGCCGCCGCCGCCTCGTGCAGGGCCTGCAAGGACAGGTTCACCCCCGGCGCGATCACGCCGCCGATATAGGCCCCGTCGGTATCGACCACGTCAAAGGTGGTGGCGGTGCCGAAATCCACGATGATCAGATCCCCGCCATGCAGATCGAATCCCGCCACCGTGTTGACCAGCCGGTCCGGCCCCACCTGCGTGCCCGCATCCACCCGCACATCGACGGGCAGGCGGCATTCGGGCTTGCCCACCACGAGCGGGCGGCAGTTGAAATAGCGATCCGCCAGAACCCGCAGATTGAACACCACGCGCGGCACGGTCGAGGAAATGATCATCTCGGTGATCTCGGCGCGGATGCCGTGATGCTGAATCAGCGTCGAGAACCAGACGAAATACTGATCCGCCGTGCGCTGATGCTCGGTCGAGGTGCGCAGCGTGCACAGGAACCGCGTCCCGTCCCAGATCGAGAACACCGTATTGGTATTGCCGCAGTCGATCGCCAGAAGCATGTCCCGCCCCCCGTTATCAGAAAAACACCTCGGCCGCGGCGATGGACACGCGGCCCCGTGCCGTCGCCAGCACCAGGTTGCCCGCCGCGTCCACCGTCTCGAACCGGCCCTCATGCGTCTCGCGGGCGGTGCGCGCGGTGATCACCTGACCGAGACGCGCCGCCCGGTCGAGCCAGGCCCGGCGCAGCGGCTCGAAGCCATACGTGACGAACTGCGCCTCGAGCCGCGCATAGGCAGGGGCGAGCAGGTCGAGAAACGCCTCCGGACCGATCGCCACCCCGGTTTCGGACAAAAGCGAGACCGGCCGCAGCGCCCCCGCCTCCACCTCTGCCGCATCCGGTGCGGCCACGAGGTTCACGCCGATGCCGATGGCGAAATGGCTGAGATGTGCCCCCGCGCCCGCGCTCTCAAGCAATATCCCCGCCAGCTTGCCGCCATTCAGAAGCACGTCATTGGGCCATTTGAGCGCCAGCCCCGCCGCCCGTCCCGTCGCCGCCACCACCGCCTCATGGAGCGCCAGCGACGCCACGAAAGACCGCAATGCCACGCGGTCGGGCGTCTCCGACGGGCGCATCACCAGTGTTGCCGCGAAATTGCCGGGCGGGTTCGCCCAGGCCCTGCCGCGCCGCCCCCGCGCGGCGCTCTGCTCCAGCGCCAGGATCCATTCCGGCCCCGCCAGTTGCGACGCAATCCGCGCGGCCTCGGCATTGGTGCTGTCCACCCGCGCCAGCACCCGCCGCCCATAGCCCTCGGGCCAATCGCTGCGCGCCCCCGGTTTCATCGTTCCCCAAATACTCCCGCCGGAGGCATCCCCGCCCCGCAGCAGGCGCAGGCCTCAGCGGACAAGGCTCGCCGCCGCCGCCTGCGCCATGGTCTCGACGCCGAACATGTTGACGATGCCCAACAGCATCACCGCCGCCGATCCCATCAGGAAGGCCCATTGCACCAGTGAGCGACCGGTTTCCAGCGTCGATCCCTCCTCGCCGAAATACATGTAATAGACGATGCGAAGATAGTAGAACGCGCCGATGACGCTTGCCACCACGCCCGCCACGGCCAGCCAGACAAGCCCCGCCTCATAGGCCGCGCGCAGCACGTAGAGCTTGCCGAAAAATCCCAGAAGCGGCGGCACGCCGGCAAGGCTGAAGAGCAGGATCAGCATGGCCAGCGCGCGGCCCGGCTCGGCCTTCGAGTAGAGATTGAGGCTGCGGATATCGGTCACGGGCTGCCCGTCGCGTTCCATCGACAGGATGAAGGCGAACGTGCCCACATTCATCGTCACGTAGATCGCCGCATAAACCAGCATCGCCTGCACGCCAAAGACGGTGCCCGAGGCCAGCCCCATAAGCGCATAGCCCATATGCGCGATCGAGGAATAGGCCATCAGCCGCTTGATATTGGTCTGTCCAATGGCCGCAACCGCGCCGAGGAACATCGACAGAAGGCTGAGCGCCGCCAGCACCTGCTGCCAGTCCGCGACGACGCCGCCAAAGGCGTCATGCACCACGCGCGCAAACAGGCCCAAGGCCGCCATCTTGGGCGCGGTGGCGAAAAACGCGGTGATCGGTGTCGGCGCGCCCTCGTAGACATCGGGGGTCCACATGTGGAACGGCACCGCCGAGATCTTGAAGGCCAGCCCCGAAATGACCAGAACAAGCCCGATCAGCAGGCCAAGCGGGGTCTGCCCGTCGGCCGCAGCGATGATGCCCGAGAAAAGCGTGGTGCCGGCAAAGCCATAGACCAATGAGGCGCCAAAGAGCAGCAGGCCGGAGGACAGCGCGCCGAGCACGAAATACTTGAGACCCGCCTCGGTCGATTTCAGATTGTCGCGCCGCAGCGACGCGACCACGTAAAGCGCCAGCGATTGCAGCTCGAGCCCCATATAGAGCGCCATCAGATCGCCCGCGCTCACCATCACCATCATGCCCACGACCGAGAGCGCGATGAGGATGGGATATTCGAACCGCAGGATGCCGCGGCGCTCCATGTAGTCCTGTCCCAGCACCAGCACCGCCGCCGCCGACAACAGGATCACCACCTTGGCAAAGCGCGCGAACCCGTCATCGTTGATCATGCCGCCGAAGGCCGTGCGCGTGCCCGCGCCGCTCATCCCGATCCAGATCGCCAGCAGCACCATCAGTGCCGCCGTCACCCAGACGAGCAGCGGCGCAAGTCGGTCCTTACCGGTATAGACCGCCCCCAGAAGCGCTGCCATCGCATAGACAGACAGCAGGATTTCCGGAAGGATTACGTTCAGATCAGCCTGCATGGATCAGGGCCTCCGGGGATCAGTGCGCAACCTGCGCCACCGCCGTCGCGGCACGCGCGACGGATTGGGCAAGCTCGACATTGGAAATCAGCGCCTCGACAGAGGGGCCGGTGATATCGGTGACAAGCCGCGGATAGACGCCCAGAAGCAGCGTCATCACCACCAGCGGCGCAAAGATCGCGCGCTCGCGGCGGCTCATGTCGGTGATGGTCTTGAGGCTCTCCTTGATGAGATCGCCCATCACCACCCGGCGGTAGAGCCAGAGCGCATAGGCCGCCGAGAGGATCACGCCCGTGGTGGCCACCGCCGCGACCCAGGTGTTGACCTGAAACACGCCCACCAGCGTCAGAAACTCGCCGATGAAGCCGGATGTGCCCGGCAGGCCCACATTGGCCATGGTGAAGAACATGAAAATGAGCGCATAGGCCGGCATCCGGTTCACGAGGCCGCCATAGGCATCGATCTCGCGGGTGTGCATCCGGTCATAGATCACGCCGACGCAGAGAAAGAGCGCCCCCGAGATGAAACCGTGGCTGATCATCTGGAAGATCGCGCCATCGAGCCCCTGCTGGTTGGCCGCGAAAATCCCCATCGTGACATAGCCCATATGCGCGACGGAACTGTAGGCGATGAGCTTTTTCATGTCCTCCTGCGCCAGCGCCACGAGCGAGGTATAGACAATGGCAATCGCCGAAATCCACAGGATGAACGGCGTCAGCACCTCCGCGCCCACCGGGAACATCGGCAGCGAAAAGCGCAGGAAGCCGTAGCCGCCCATCTTCAAGAGGATCGCCGCCAGCACCACCGAACCGGCCGTGGGGGCCTGAACGTGCGCATCCGGCAGCCAGGTATGCACCGGCCACATCGGCATCTTGACCGCAAAGCTGGCAAAGAACGCCAGGAACATGAGCGTCTGCATCCCGCCCACGAGATGTATCCCCAGAACCGGGAAACTGTCGGAGGCGAATTCGTGCCGCAGGAGCGTCGGGATATCGGTCGTGCCCGCCTCGGCGAACATCGCCACCATCGCCACCAGCATCAGCACCGAGCCAAGAAAGGTGTAGAGAAAGAACTTGAACGCCGCATAGATCCGCGCCTTGCCGCCCCAGATCCCGATGATGAGGAACATCGGAATGAGCCCCGCCTCGAAGAAGAGGTAGAAAAGCACCAGATCGAGCGCCATGAACACGCCCAGCATCAGCGTCTCAAGCAGCAGAAAGGCGATCATGTATTCCTTGACGCGGGTCGTCACGCCCCAGGACGCGGCGATGGTCAGCGGCATCATGAAGGTGGTCAGCATCACGAAGAGCACGCTGATCCCGTCCACGCCCATCTTGTATTTCAGGCCCAAAAGCCATTCGCGCTCTTCCACGAACTGAAAGCCGGTATTCGACGCATCAAACCCGAACAGGATGAAGAGCGAGACAAGGAAGGTCAGCACCGTTGCAATCAGCGCCACCCATTTCGCGTTGGTCTGCGCCGCTGCATCCTCGCCGCGCAGGAACACGGCAAGGATCGCCGCCGCGATGGCCGGGATGAATGTTACGATGGAAAGAAGGTTGTCCATCAGTTGGCCCCCCCGAAGATGGTCATCCAGGTCACGAGCGCGACGATGCCGAGCACCATGGCAAAGGCATAGGTGAAGATATAGCCCGACTGCGCGCGCCCCGCGAGGCGGGTAAGGCGCGGGATCAGCCCCATCGCCACCCCGTTGAGCGAGCCGTCGATCACGTCCCCGTCGCCGCGCTTCCACAGCAAGTGCCCCAGCGCCTTGGCCGGGCGAACGAAGAGAAAGTCATAGATCTCGTCGAAATACCACTTGTTGAGCAGGAACAGATAAAGCGGGCGGTTGGTTTCGGCCACGCGGCGCGGCATCGCCGGATCCCAGACATAGAACCAGAGCGCGGTGATGAGGCCGATCAGCATGGCGACAAAGGGGCTCACCTTGACCCATGTCGGCGCGTGATGGGCGTCGTCCAGAACGTGGTTGTCGGGATGCATGAAGATCGCCCCCTCGGGTGCCACGCCATGCGCCACCGGCGCGGCCTCGCCATGGGTGTCGTTCGCCTCGGCATGGGCTGCAATCCCGAAGAATCGGTTCACCTGCTCATGGCTGCCGAAAAAGCTGCCATACCAGATCATGCCCGCGAACACCGCGCCAAGCGCCAGCACGCCAAGCGGCACCAGCATCACGGTAGGGCTTTCGTGCGCGTGTTCATGGGTATGCTTGTCGCCGCGCGGCGTGCCGAAGAAGGTCAGGAACATCAGGCGCCAGCTATAGAAAGAGGTGAAGAGCGCCGCGATGACCAGCATCCAGAACGCATAGCCGCCCGCCGTTCCGGCCCATGCACTCTCGATCACCGCATCCTTCGAGAGGAACCCGGCAAAGCCGATATGGGTGAGCGGGATACCGACGCCGGTGATGGCCAGCGTGCCGATCATCATCGCCCAGAACGTATAGGGCATCTTGCGGCGCAAGCCGCCATAGTTGCGCATGTCCTGCTCGTGATGCATCCCATGGATGACCGACCCGGCGCCCAGAAACAGCATCGCCTTGAAGAAGGCGTGGGTGAAAAGGTGGAACATCGCCACCGAATATACGCCCACGCCTGCGGCCACGAACATATAGCCAAGCTGCGAGCAGGTCGAATAGGCGATCACGCGCTTGATGTCGTTCTGCACAAGTCCCACGGTCGCGGCGAAAAACGCGGTCGAGGCCCCGAGGAACACAACGAATGTCATCGCCTCCGGCGCGTATTCCATCAGCGGCGACATGCGGCATACAAGAAACACGCCCGCCGTCACCATCGTGGCCGCGTGAATGAGCGCCGACACGGGCGTCGGGCCTTCCATCGCGTCGGGCAGCCATGTGTGCAGGAAAAGCTGCGCCGATTTCCCCATCGCGCCGATGAACAGCAGCACCGCAATCAGGTTGGCCGCGTTCCACTCGGTCCAGAGGAAGGTCAACTGCGTCTCGGCCAGCATGGGCGCTGCGGCAAAGATATCGTCGAACCGCACCGAGTCGGTCAGGAAATAAAGCGCCATGATCCCAAGCGCGAAACCGAAATCCCCCACCCGGTTGACCACGAAGGCCTTGATCGCGGCGGCATTCGCGCTTGGCTTGCGGTAATAAAAACCGATCAGTAGGTAGGAGGCGACGCCCACCCCTTCCCAGCCAAAGAACATCTGCACCAGGTTGTCGGAGGTCACCAGCATCAGCATGGCGAAGGTGAAGAACGAGAGATAGGCAAAGAAGCGCGGCCGATAGCTCTCGTTCTCGCGGAAATTCTCGTCATGCGCCATGTAGCCAATGGAATAGAGATGCACGAGCGCCGAAACCGTGTTCACCACGATCAGCATGATCGTCGTCAGCCGGTCCACCCGGATCGACCACGCGGCATCGAGCGTGCCCGACTGCACCCAATCAAGGATATGCACCGCCTGCGCCTCATGCGCGCCTTGCAGGAACACGACCCAGCTCAGCACCGCGGCCAGAAACAGAAGCCCCGTGGTCAGCCATTGCGCGCCCTTGTCACCGATGACGCGCCAGCCGAAGCCCGCGATGATCGCCCCGATGAGTGGCGCGAAGAGGATTATCTTGTAGATCATCGGGATCAGCCTTTCATCACGTTGACGTCTTCCACGGCGATGGTGCCGCGGTTGCGGAAGAAACAGACAAGGATCGCAAGGCCGATGGCGGCCTCGGCGGCGGCAACGGTCAGCACGAAGAGAGTGAACACCTGCCCCACCAGATCCCCCAGATGGGCGGAAAAGGCGACGAGGTTGATATTGACCGACAGAAGCATCAGCTCGATCGACATCAAGAGCACGATGACGTTCTTGCGGTTCAGGAAAAGCCCGAAGATCCCGATGACGAACAGCGCGGCGGCCACCGTCAGATAATGTTCAAGTCCGATCATGTCTGTCCCTCCGGGCCGTGCCCGATTGTCGTCTTTGTCCTGGGGCGCGCGCCGACGCGCCGCATCCCCGCGCCGTTCAGAGCCCCTGCCCCGGCTTCACATCGCGCAACTCCATCGCCTTGGCCGGATCGCGATACATCTGCGCCAGCACATCCTGCCGCTTGACCCCCTCGCGGTGGCGCAGCGTCAGCACGATCGCCCCGATCATCGCCACCAGAAGGATGAGCCCGGCAAGCTGAAAGAGGATGAAGTATTGATCATAGAGCAGCAGCCCCAGAGCGGCGGTGTTCTCCACCCCCTCGGGCGTCACCGCGCGGCGCGCCGCCTCGGCCCCCTCGGCCATCTGCCAATTGCCGAAGGCGATGCCGAACTGCATGAGCAGGATCACCCCGATCAGCAGCGCGAGCGGCATGTATTTCGCCATCTCGGCCTTCAACTCGGCGAAATCCACGTCGAGCATCATCACCACGAAGAGGAACAGCACGGCGACCGCGCCCACGTAGACGATGATCAGGAGCATCGCCACGAACTCGGCCCCCAAGAGCACGAAAAGCCCCGCCGCGCTGATGAAGGACAGGATCAGCCAGAGCACGGAATGGACCGGGTTGCGGCTCACCACCGTGAAAAGCCCGCCCACCAGAAGGGCCGCCGCGAAAAGATAGAAGGACATCGCCGCTATGGTCATTTTTCCGATCCTTTCTCGCCTGCCTCGTCCATGACCTCGCGCGCGAAATCCATCGCGCGGGTCATCGAGGGGATGCCGGCAAACATCGCCATCTGCGCGATGGTCTCGGCAATCTCGTCCTTGGTGGCACCGGCCTCAAGCGCGTGGCGCACGGTCAGGCGGATCTGCGTATCGCTCTGCGCGCCCAGCATCGTCAGCCCCGCCAGCGTGATCAAAAGCCGCGTCTTGGCGTCAAGCCCGTTCTTGTTGACGCCCTTGCCGAAACTCATCTCCATGAATTCCTTTGGCATGGTCGGCCACAGCTTCTCGAACCCCTTGGGCGAAAAGCTCTCGAGCGCGGGGTTCATCGCCTTGGCCATTTCCTGGGCCTGACGCATCATCATCTCGAATGGGTTGGTTGGATCGCTCATCGGTAGGGTGCATCCATTTCGAGGTTGCGGGCAATCTCGGCCTCCCAGCGGTCGCCGTTCTCCAGAAGCCGCGCCTTGTCATAGAAAAGCTCTTCGCGCGTTTCGGTGGCAAACTCGAAATTCGGCCCCTCGACGATGGCATCCACGGGGCAGGCCTCCTGACAGAAGCCGCAATAGATGCATTTCGTCATGTCGATGTCGTAGCGCGTGGTCCGCCTGCTGCCGTCGTCGCGCGGCTCGGCGTCGATGGTGATGGCCTGCGCGGGGCAAATGGCCTCGCAGAGCTTGCAGGCGATGCAGCGTTCTTCGCCGTTGGGATAACGGCGCAGCGCGTGCTCGCCGCGAAAGCGGGGGCTAAGCGGTCCCTTTTCATGCGGATAGTTCAGCGTCGCCTTGGGCGCGAAAAAGTATTTCAGCCCCAGCTTGAAGCCGACGTAGAAATCCTTGAGCAGGAAATACCCCGCCGCGCGTCCGTAATCCATCTGCGTCATGGCTCAGCCTCCTATCGCCCAGCGGGCCCAGAACCCGCCGAGAACCTCGAATTTCGCAAGAAACGCCACGATCACCACCCAGGCCAGCGACATGGGCAGGAACACCTTCCAGCCGATCCGCATGAGTTGATCGTAGCGGTAGCGCGGGGTGATCGCCTTGACCATGGCGAAGAGGAAGAAGAAGAACGCCATCTTGCCGACCATCCACAGCACCCCGTCGGGCAGGCCCGGAACGGGCGAGAGCCACCCGCCGAAGAACAGAAGCGAGATGAGCGCGCACATCAAGAAAATCGCGATATATTCGCCCGCCATGAACAAAAGAAACGGCGTCGAGGAATATTCCACCTGATAGCCCGCCACCAGTTCCGATTCCGCCTCGGGAAGGTCAAAGGGCGGGCGGTTGGTTTCGGCCAGGGCGCTGATGAAGAACAGGAACACCATCGGCAGATGCGGCAGCCAATACCAGCCGAAGAACCCGTAGGCGGTGTCCTGCGCCGCCACGATGGCGCTGAAATTGAGCGAGCCGGTGGAGATGATGACGCCGATGATGATGAGGCCGATCGACACCTCGTAGGAAATCATCTGCGCCGCAGACCGGAGCGAGCCGAGGAACGGATATTTGGAGTTCGACGCCCATCCGCCCATGATCACGCCGTAAACCTCGAGCGAGGAGACGGCAAAGACGAAAAGCACGGCCACGTTGATATCCGACAGCACCCATCCCTCGTTCATCGGGATCACCGCCCAGGCCAGGATCGCCAGCACAAAGGACGTCATCGGCGCCAGCAGGAACACCGGCCGGTCTGCCCCCGCCGGGATCACCACCTCCTTGACCACGTATTTCAGCGCGTCGGCCACCGATTGCAGCAACCCAAAAGCGCCCACCACATTGGGCCCGCGCCGCATCTGCACGGCGGCCCAGATCTTGCGGTCGCCATAGACAAGGAACAGCAGCGAAATCATCACGAAGCCGACAATCGCCAGGCATTGCGCGAGGATCAGAACGAAGGTCCCGAACGGGGTTGTCAAGAATTCAGCCATTTGCTCCCGGTCCTCATACCATCGGTATTCCGTTTTCCGCGCAATTCGCGGCGACGACTTCGGCGTCGAGTGTCATCAGCCCCCGAGGCAGCGACTCGGAGATCGTATAAACCGCATCGCCCTGCCAGTTACCACCCTCTTGCGACACCTGTGTGCGCACATGGCGGGCAAATCCATAGCCGCGGATCAGCGTGTATTGCGCCGCGGCGCACTCGGCATAGGCCTCCACGTCCGAGGCATCGCGCGCGCCCCGCATGGTGACGTGAAAATTCACCAGATCACCATCCAGAAGCCGCGTCTCCACGCCCCGGTAATCGGGCCTAAAATCGGGCATGACAGCCGCGCCGTCCGGCTCGGCGCACCCCGCAAGCCCGCCCGTCAGGCCGAGCGCGAGCGCGGGTATCAGGGGCGCGGCCATCTTCACTCCGCCGCTACCGGCTCTGGCCTGCGCGCACGGGCGAGCGCGCTCAACTCGGCCATCAGCTCGCTGGCGCGCGCAATCGGGTTGGTCAGATAGAAATCGCCGATGGCGGCCCCGACCTGCCCCGCGCCGATCTCGGTCGCGGGCAAGGGCTGCCAGTCGTTTTCCGGCACCTCGTCGATCCGCGCCAGATGCGGCACCGCCTTGACCAGGCCCTGACGCAATTGCGCAAGGCTGTCAAAGGGCAGCACCGCGCCCGTCTCACCCGAGAGCGCGCGCAGGATCGCCCAGTTCTCCTTGGCCTCGCCGGGGGCGAAGCCCGCGCGCAGCGCCAGTTGCGGGCGCCCTTCGGTATTCACGAAGAGGCCCTGTTCCTCGGTCCAGGCCGCGCCCGGCAGGATCACGTCGGCGCGATGCGCGCCCCGGTCGCCGTGGCTTCCCTGATAGATCACAAAAGCCCCCGGCGCGATCTCGATCTCGTCGGCGCCAAGGTTGTAGACCACATCGGCGCCCTCGAGCGCCGCCGCGACACCGCCCTCGCAGGTGGCATCCACATCCATCGCGCCGACGCGGCCCGCCGCCGTATGCAGCACCAGAAGGCCGGCACCCTGCTTTTCGGCCACCTGCATGGCAAGGCTCAACACGCCGGCACCGTTCTCGCCGCGCAGCGCGCCCTGCCCCACGATCACCAGCGCGCCCTCGCGCGGGGTCGCCTCGTTGAGAAGGCGCGCCAGAAACTTGTTGCGCGCGCCCAGTTGCTCGGCCCCGAAGGTCAGATCGGCCGGCTGGCCCACATGCACGATCTCCGCCCCCTTGAGCCAGGCCTTGCGGATGCGCGCCCCCAGAACCGGCGCCTCGGTGCCCGGATCGGTGCCGATCAGGGTGATGTGTTTCGCGTGGTCGATATCCTCGATCAGCGCGGTGCCGACATAGGCCGAGCGGTTGCCCGCAGGCAGCGCCGCGCCGTCGGTGCGGCACTCCACCACGCCGCCCTGCCCCTCGATCAGCAGCTTGAGCGCATAGGCCGCCTCGACCGGGGCCAGATCGCCGACCAGACCGGCCAGTTTCGACGCACCCTTGATTGCGCCCGCCGCAGCCGCCAGCGCCTCGGGCCAGCCAGCGGGGCGCAAACGCCCGTTCTCGCGGATATAGGGCTTGTCGAGCCGCTGCCGCCGCAGCCCGTCCCAGACAAAGCGGGTCTTGTCGGAAATCCATTCCTCGTTCACGCCGTCATGGTTGCGCGGCAGGATGCGCATAACCTCGCGGCCCTTGCAATCGACGCGGATATTGGAGCCGAGCGCGTCCATCACGTCGATGGTCTCGGTCTTGGTCAACTCCCACGGCCGCGCCGTAAAGGCATAGGGTTTGGAGACCAGCGCACCCACGGGGCACAGATCAATGATATTGCCCTGAAGATTGCTGTTGAGCGTCTCACCCAGATAGGAGGTGATTTCCGCATCCTCGCCGCGCCCGGTCTGACCCATGACATGCAGCCCCGCCACCTCGGTGGTAAAGCGCACGCAGCGGGTGCAGGAGATGCAGCGCGTCATATGGGTTTCCACCAGCGGGCCAAGGTCCAGATCCTCGGTCGCGCGCTTGGGCTCGCGGTAGCGGCTGAAATCCACGCCATAGGCCATGGCCTGATCCTGAAGATCGCATTCGCCGCCCTGATCGCAGATCGGGCAGTCAAGCGGGTGGTTGATGAGCAAAAACTCCATCACCCCCTCGCGCGCCTTCTTGACCATGGGAGAATTGGTTTTCACCTGCGGCGGGCTGCCATCGGGAAAGGGGCGCATGTCGCGCACCTGCATGGCACAGCTTGCCGCCGGTTTCGGCGGGCCGGGCTGGACCTCGACCAGACACATCCGGCAGTTGCCCGCGATCGACAGGCGCTCGTGATAGCAAAAGCGCGGGACCTCGACGCCAACCTGTTCACAGGCCTGAATCAGCGTCATCGCCGCCTCGACCTCGATTTCCTGCCCGTCGATGATGATCTTGCGTAGGTCCGCCATCCCGTCTCACCTTGCCCTGAGAAGCGCGCCGATCCGGCTTTGCTTCTCGATTTCGTCCCGGCCAAGCACACAGAGGCTCGGCCCGTCATTCGGTTCCGCGCCGCGCGCCCGGATATAGGCATCGGCGCGCGCGCGCATCTTCCGTTTCTCTTCGCGATCCTTCACGTAGGCCTCGATCTCGGCCTCCGAATAGCCGCGCGCCACCGCCTCGGCCTTCAACTCGTTCATGAGACCCAGACCGCGAAACATGCGCGCCGAAATGCTGTCGCACCGCTTGCGGATCTCGTCGGCCACAGACATTTCCATCAGCCGCTGATTGATGTCCGTCTCCTGCGCCAGAGAGGCCGCACTTGCCCCCGGCACCGCCAGCCCGAACCCCAGAATTGCCCCCAGAATCACACGCATGACATGGCTCCTTTCCCGTCAAACCGGAGCGCGGCCAACGCGGCCCGCCCACCTGCGTCGCAGATGGGAAGGCAGCGGCCTGTCATGCAATAACAGGCAAACCAAACCCCTGATATGACAAAGGTCAACGCCATATGACGCAGGTCCCCGACACCGACACGCGATCCCCCGAACGGGTATAAACAGGCCCCTCCTGCCCCTCGCGCGCCCCTTTCCATTCGATGGCAGAGGTGCCGAAATTCGCGATGCAATGGCGCGTGGCCTCATGCACCGCCGCCTTGCGCGCGCCTTCGACACCACGCCCGGCCCGGCCCACCGACGCGGTGAAGACACGCCGGTCGCTGCGCTCGGCGCGCGCCTTCGCCGGATAATAATTCCCGTCGAACAGCACACGCTCCTCGCGCTTGGCGCATCCCGCCACAAGCACCGCACAAAGCAGGATCAGCCCCGCCCGCCGATATGCGCCTGCCCCGCTCACTCTGCGGCCACCGCGCTGATGCGCCCGGCCTTCTGCGCGCGGATACGGTCCTCGATCTCGTCGCGGAAATTGCGGATGAGGCCCTGAATGGGCCAGGCCGCCGCATCGCCAAGCGCGCAGATCGTGTGCCCCTCGACCTGCTTGGACACGTCGAACAGCATGTCGATTTCCTCGATCTCGGCCTCGCCGCGCACCAGCCGCTCCATCACCCGCATCATCCAGCCGGTGCCCTCGCGGCAGGGCGTGCATTGCCCGCACGACTCGTGCTTGTAGAATTTCGACAGCCGCCAGATTGCCTTGACGATATCGGTGCTGCGGTCCATCACGATCACCGCCGCCGTGCCGAGGCCCGAGCGCAGATCCTTTTGCAGATAGTCGAAATCCATGATCGCGTCGCGCATGTTCTCTCCGCGCACGCAGGGCACGGACGACCCGCCCGGGATCACCGCCAGCAGATTGTCCCAGCCGCCGCGGATCCCGCCACAATGTTTCTCGATGAGTTCCTCGAAGGGGATCGACATGGCCTCCTCGACCACGCAAGGCGTGTTGACATGGCCCGAGATGGCAAAAAGCTTGGTGCCCGCGTTGTTGGGGCGGCCAAAGCCCGAAAACCATTCCGGCCCGCGCCGCAGGATGGTGGGCACCACGGCGATGCTCTCGACATTGTTCACCGTGGTGGGGCAACCATAAAGCCCCGCCCCCGCCGGGAAGGGCGGCTTCATGCGCGGCATGCCTTTTTTGCCCTCAAGGCTTTCCAGCAGGGCGGTTTCCTCGCCACAGATATAAGCGCCCGCGCCGTGATGCAGGTAGAGGTCGAAATCCCAGCCCGACTTGCAGGCGTTCCTGCCGATGAGCCCCGCCTCGTAGGCCTCGTCGATGGCCGCCTGAAGCGCCTCTTTCTCGCGGATGTATTCGCCGCGAATGTAGATATAGCAGGCATGGGCATTCATGGCGAAACTGGCGATCAGACACCCCTCGACCAGCGTATGCGGATCGTGGCGCATGATCTCGCGGTCTTTGCAGGTGCCCGGCTCGCTCTCGTCCGCGTTGACCACCAGATAGGCGGGGCGCCCGTCGCTTTCTTTCGGCATGAAGGACCATTTGAGGCCGGTGGGAAAGCCCGCGCCGCCGCGCCCGCGCAGCCCGCTCGCCTTCATCTGGTTCACGATCCAGTCGCGCCCGTTCTGGAGGATTTTCGCAGTTCCGTCCCAATGGCCCCGCGCCATGGCCCCCTTCAGGCTGCGGTCATGCATCCCGTAGAGATTGGTAAAGATACGATCCTGGTCTTTCAGCATCCCGTCACCTCCGGTTGCCCTGACGCGCGCGCCAGAGTTGATAGATCAGCACGAAGGCGTAGACGAAGCCGCCAAGCGCCATCAGATCGAACAGCGCGCGCATGCGCAGGCTCAGTCCATATTGAGCCCCGATCAGCGAGGCGAGGACCCAAAGCACCCCCGTCCCCGCAATCACAAGCGCGGCGCGGCGCCCAAGGCGCGCGATCTCCTGATCCTGTTGCGGCATCGTCCTTCATGCTCAATATACATCGCCCTCGCCGACACGGCGCGAGAACTCGGTCTCGCCCCCGGCCGCGAGGATTTTCGCCTGATCGACCCAGCCATCGCGGCTGACCCGGCCCTTGAAGCCCTTGAGGTTCTCATCGACCCAGGCCACCTCGGCAGCGGTCCAGTTCGCGATCTGCTCGTAATGATAAAAGCCCAGCTCGTTGCACAGCTTTTCCAGCTTCGGCCCCACGCCCTTGATCGCCTTGAGATCGTCGGCCTTGCCGTCCTTGGGCGCGCTCAGCGCCTCGGGGCGGGTGCCCACGTCGGCCTCGTCCTGCTTTGCGGCCGGGGCCGCTTGCTCTCCATAACGCCATTCGCCCTTGCGCGTCGACAGCTCTTCTTCGCCGTCCAGCAGCGTGCCCGCCCTGACGGCAGGGGCCGCCGTGGCAGCGCTCGCCGTCGGCTCTGCGGCATGGGCAGGGGCAGATGCGGCGGCGGCGGCGGGTTTGGGCGCGGGCGCGTCGTCATCCTCGTCGAACGGGGCCTTGTAACCCGTGATGCCCGTGGCCTGACGCAGGCTTGCCTCGACGTCTTTCGCCTCGATCCCGCGATCCTCGGCCCCATAACCGGTGCAGATGAGCCGACCGAAAACCAGCCCGATAAAGGCCGCAAAGGCCACCGCCAGCAGCAACGCGGCAAGAAATCCGACCGAGCCGGTTGCAGAGACCAGAACGGCCAGGCCGGCCAGGGACGCCAGGCCCCAGCAAACAATCTGGCAAGTGCTCAGTTTCGACGTTGTGGACATGTCACTCTCTCCCGTTGGTTCTCAGATTGGCGCGTCAGTAGACATCGCCTTTCTTGACCCGGGCGGAAAACTCCGTCTCCTTGCCCTCGGCCAGCAGTTTTGCCTGCTCAACCCAGTTGTCACGGCTGACCCGTCCCTTGAATCCTTCAAGGTTCAGGTCCACCCAACTGACCTCTTCCTCCGTCCATGCAGCGATCTGATCGAAATGGTAAAAACCCATGGAATTGCACAGCTTCTCCAGTTTCGGCCCGATCCCCTTGATCCGCTTGAGATCGTCCGCCTTGCCCGCACGCGGGGCGCTCAGCGCCTCGGGGCGCTTGCCCTCGGCGGGCACGGCCTCGGCGACGCTCTGCTTGGCGTCCGGCGCGGGGTCCGCTTTGGATGCCTCGGCCTTGGCCGTTTGCGCCTTCGCCTCTTCGGGCTTTTTCTCGGCCTTGGCCATCGGCGTGGCCTTGGCTTCGGCCTTTGCCGCTGCCGTCACGGCGACAGGTTCCGCGTTGAGTGTGACCGAGGACGGCGCGGGCTTGTGATTGGCCCCCTTCTCGCGCCAGGGGGCCAGGATCGGCACCTCGGTGCCGTCGATGCGCTTCACGGTCTCGCCCAGATCGACGGCCGCCTGCGCGCTGGCATTATACTGCGCGCGCCCGCTCTCGAACTCGGTCAGGCTCGTGAGCCCCGATTTCGGCTCGGCGGCATAGCGCCCGTTCTGCGGCCCCGGCACGGGCACCTTGCCCGCGGCCAATTCGTCGATGATCTCGGAGAACCGCGCGGCACTCAGATCCTCGTAATAATCCTTGCCGATCTGCGCCATCGGCGCATTGGCACAGGCCCCCAGGCATTCCACCTCTTCCCAGGAAAACTTGCCATCCTCCGAGAGCTGATGCGGCTTCGGCGCGATTTTCTCGCGGCAGACCGCGATCAGGTCCTCGGCCCCGCAGATCATGCACGAAAGCGTGCCGCAAATCTGGAAATGTGCAATACTACCAACAGGTTGCAACTGGAACATGAAGTAGAACGTGGCCACTTCCAGCGCGCGGATATAATCCATGCCCAGCCGGTCGGCGACATGCTCGATGGCCGGGCGGCTCAGCCAGCCCTCCTGCTCCTGCGCGCGCCACAAAAGCGGGATGATCGCGCTTGCCTGCCGCCCCTCGGGGTATTTGCTGATCTGCGCCTCGGCCCACTCCTGATTGGCAGGGGTGAAGGCAAAGCTTGCGGGCTGCTCGTGGTAAAGACGGCGTAGCATCTCAGGCACAGGCTCCTGTGGTCAGTTTCACGCCACCGCCGGGCAACCGTTCGGCCCCCCCGGTGGACAGGTAACGCCCGGTGATGTCGAGAAGTTGCTGGCGCGCCAGCCCCGTCTGCATCTCCATGGCCAGAAAATCGCCCTCGGTCACGAGGGTGCAGTTGAGGCTTTGCGCCGCCTGCTCGTAAATCGCCAGATCGTCGCGCGTGGTGCCTTGCGGCGGCACGACACAGCCGGCCACAAGGCCAAGCCCGGCCAGTGCGACGCTCAGGCGGCCCAACTCGATCAACGGTCGATCTCCCCGAAGACCACGTCCATCGTGCCGATGATCGCCGCCACATCGGCCAGTTGATGCCCCTTGGCGACATGGTCCATCGCCTGCAAATGCAGGAAGCCCGGCGCGCGGATCTTGGCGCGATAGGGCCGGTTGCTGCCGTCGGCCACGAGATAGACGCCAAACTCGCCCTTGGGGGCCTCGACGGCGGCATAGACCTCGCCCTCGGGGACGTGAAACCCTTCGGTATAAAGCTTGAAGTGGTGAATGAGCGCCTCCATCGAGGTCTTCATCTCGCCGCGCGACGGCGGGGTGATCTTGCCACGCGCCAGAACATCGCCCTGGCCCTCGGGCGCGCGCAACTTCTCGACCGCCTGATGGATGATGCGCAGGCTCTGGCGCATTTCCTCCATCCGGCAGAGGTAGCGGTCGTAGCAATCGCCGTTCTTGCCCACCGGGATCAGGAAATCGAACTCGTCATAGCATTCATAGGGCTGCGCGCGGCGCAGATCCCACGCCATGCCGCTGCCCCGCACCATCACGCCGGAAAAGCCCCAGTCGAGCGCCTCCTGCTGCGTGATCACGCCTATATCGGCGTTGCGCTGCTTGAAAATGCGGTTCTCGGTCAACAGGCCGTCGATGTCATCGAGCACGCGCGGGAACTCATTGGCCCAGGTCTCGATATCGTCGATGAGCGCGGGTGGCAGGTCCTGATGCACGCCGCCGGGGCGGAAATAGGCCGCGTGCAGACGCGCACCGCAGGCCCGCTCGTAGAACACCATCAGCTTTTCGCGCTCTTCGAACCCCCAGAGCGGCGGGGTCAGCGCGCCCACATCCATCGCCTGCGTGGTCACGTTCAGAAGGTGGTTCAGAACGCGCCCGATCTCGCAATAGAGCACCCGGATGAGGCTCGCACGGCGCGGCACCGGCGTGCCGGTCAGCCGCTCGATGGCCAGACACCAGGCATGTTCCTGGTTCATCGGCGCCACGTAATCGAGCCGGTCGAAATAGGGCAGGTTTTGCAGATAGGTGCGGCTTTCCATCAGCTTCTCGGTGCCGCGATGCAGCAGGCCGATATGCGGATCGCAGCGCTCCACCAACTCGCCGTCAAGCTCCAGCACCAGACGCAAAACCCCATGTGCCGCAGGGTGTTGCGGACCGAAGTTGATGTTGAAATTGCGGATCTTCTGCTCGCCGGTGAGCGCGTCCTCGAACTTGGAGCCGTCCATCATGCGCGCCCTCCGTCAAGCTTGTCGCGGAACGCCATCACCCACAAAAGGACCAGCGCCCCCAGCGGGATGATCGCCGCCAGCGCTACCCAGTTGGGGATTCCGAATTTCGGCAAGAGCCGCCAGAACGGGATCACCAGAAGCGCCGCCACGATCAGCATCATGATCAGACCGCCGCCGCCCATGCCATACCCTCCCATCATTTCCCCGCCTCCTTCTCATCACCGGGAAGGATGTATTGCGCCCCTTCCCAAGGCGACATGAAATCGAACTGCCGGTATTCCTGCACCAGCTTCACCGGCTCGTAGACCACCCGCTTTTGCGCCTCGTCATAGCGCACCTCGGTGTAGCCCGTGGTCGGGAAATCCTTGCGCAGCGGATGCCCGCGAAAGCCGTAATCGGTCAGGATACGGCGCAGGTCCGGGTGGCCCGAGAAGAGGATGCCGAACATGTCGAACACCTCGCGCTCGAACCAGTTCGCCGCCGGATAGGCCGCCGTGATCGAGGGGACCATATCCTCTTCGCGCGTGGCCACGCGCAGGCGGATGCGGTGGTTCTGATACATCGACAGCAGGTGATAGACCACGTCGAACCGCTTGGGGCGCTCGGGGTAATCGACCGCCGTGATATCCACCAACGTGGAAAAGGCGCAGTTCTGATCGGTTTTCAGAAATTCCGCCAGCCCGGCGATACTGGACAGCGACACATCGACGGTGAGTTCGCCATGGGCGATTTCCCAGCCCAGCACACAATCCGCGCGCTTGAGCTCGATATATTCGCCAAGTTCCCTGAGTGCGTTGGTCATCTCACGATCGTCCCCGTCCGGCGGATCTTGCGCTGCAATTGCAGGATCCCGTAAACCAGCGCCTCGGCGGTCGGCGGGCAGCCCGGCACGTAGATATCGACCGGCACGATCCGGTCGCAGCCGCGCACGACGCTGTAGCTGTAGTGGTAATAGCCCCCGCCATTGGCGCAGGAGCCCATCGAGATCACATAGCGCGGCTCGGGCATCTGGTCATAGACCTTGCGCAGCGCGGGCGCCATCTTGTTGGTGAGCGTGCCCGCCACGATCATCACGTCCGACTGACGCGGGGAGGCGCGCGGCGCAAAGCCGAAACGTTCCACGTCATAGCGCGGCATGGCGGTGTGCATCATCTCGACCGCGCAGCAGGCAAGGCCGAAGGTCATCCAATGGAGCGAGCCGGTGCGCGCCCAGTTCACGATATCCTCGGTCGAGGTGAGCAGAAATCCCTTGTCCTGCAACTCGGCATTGAGCGCCTGTGTCGCCACCTCGCGGTCCGGCCCGGCGGTGTTGGCCCCTGTCATCACTGCCATTCCATCGCTCCCTTGCGCCATTCATAGGCAAAGCCCGCGGTCAGCACCGCGAGGAAAACCATCATCGACCAGAACGCCGCCATGCTCAGATCCGCGAAGGCCACCGCCCAGGGAAAGAGCATGGCAATCTCCAGATCGAAGATGATGAAGAGGATCGACACCAGGTAGAAGCGCACGTCGAATTTCATCCGCGCATCGTCAAACGCGTTGAAGCCGCATTCATAGGCGCTCACCTTCTCGGGGTCGGGGTTGCGCACGGCGATGATGACGGCGGCAAGGATGAGAACAAGGCCCAGACCGATGGCAACGGCCATGAGGATCAGGATGGGGAGGTATTCCCTCAGCATCTCTTCCACGGGGTGGCTCCTTTCATGCGCGCACCCGGCGCGCATCAAGATGGCTGCATACTCCTTCGGGGTTTACCCCTGCCCCTTCACGCGGTCAACCGAAGCCGCGCGGCTTTGCCCCCTGTCCGCGATGGATTCTTGCAATTTGTATGCGGTGGTATGCGGCAATCTCCCGCAATTGGCCAAGGATTCAGACCGCGCGCGCCGCGCCGCGGCAAATCCGCGCGACTCACCCCGTCTGCCAGCGTGGTTTGCGGCGCTCGAAAAATGCGGCAATGCCCTCGGGAGCCTCGTCGCCCGCCCAAACCCCGGCCAGGGCCGCGACAGTGCCCGCGATCACATCCTCGTCAATGCGCGGCCCGAAGCCCCTGAGCAGCGCCTTGGCCGCCGCCACCGCCCCCGGCGCGCAGTCGAGGTAAGGTGCGACCTCGGCCTCCACCGCCTCATCGAGCGCGGATTCGGGCACCGCGCGCGCCAGAAGGCCAAGCCGCACCGCCTCGGCCGCGTCAAATCGGCGGCCCGACATGAACACCCGCCGCGCCATCGCCTCGCCCATGCGCGCCGCCACATAGGGGCCAATGGTGGCCGGAATGAGCCCCAGCCGCGTTTCGGTCAGCGCGAATTGCGCGCCCTCCACCGCCACCGCCACATCGCAGACGCTCATCATCCCCACGCCGCCGCCAAAGGCATTGCCCTGCACCCGGCCAATGAGCGGCTTGGGCAGCGTGTTGAGCGCCTGCAACATATGCGCAAGCTTGCCCGCCTCGTGGCTCCGGGTCGCGGGATCGGCCTCGAACTGCTCTCGCATCCAGCCCAGATCGCCACCGGCGCAGAATGTCTTGCCCCGTGCCGCCAGCACCACGACCCGCACCGCATCGTCAGCCCCCAGATCCAGAGCCGCCCGATGCAACTCCGCGATCATCTGCGCCGACATGGCATTGTGCTTGTCGGCACGGTCCAGCCAGAGCGTGGCCACGCCCCGCGCGTCCGTCTCGATGCTGATGGTTCCGCTCATACCCTCTCCTCTTCGCGCCAAATTTCTTCAAAAGAAATTTGTCAAAAATCTTTTCAAGATTTTTGCGACGCAACCCGCATCGCCCGCGCCATGTCCGCCGCACGCGCCAGCACGTGCCGGTCAAGCCCGGTCTCATAGCCCAGCGCCACCAGCCGGTCATGCACCGCCTCGGTCGCCACGTTACCCGCCGCGCCCGGCGCATAGGGACAGCCCCCCAAGCCCCCCACAGCCGCGTCGAACACCCGCAGGCCGCGCCCCAGCGCCACCTCGATATTGCCCAGCGCACGGCCCGACGTGTCGTGAAAATGCCCCGCCAACCGCTCCGCGGGCACCGCGTCGCACACCGCCGCAAGCATCGCGTCCACCGCCTCGGGCGTGCCGCGCCCGATGGTGTCGCCAAGGCTGATCTCGTAACAGCCCATCTCCCACAGGTTTTCTGCCACCCGCGCCACCTGCGCCGGGGCCACCGGGCCGTCATAGGGGCACTCCACCACGCAGGAAACATAGCCGCGCACGCGCAACCCCTCGGCCCCCGCCGTCTCCATGACGGGCGCAAAGCGGGCAAGGCTCTCGTCGATGGTGGCGTTGATATTGGCCTTCGAGAAACCTTCCGAGGCCGACCCGAAGATCGCCACCTCGTCCGCCCCCGCCTCGAGCGCGTCGGTCAAGCCCCGCAGGTTGGGCGTGAGCGCGGCATAGCGCACGCCCGGCGCACGCCGGATCCCGCGCAACACCTCGGCGCTGTCGGCCATCTGCGGCACCCATTTGGGGCTGACGAAACTCGCCACCTCGATCCGCGCAAAGCCCGCGTCGCTCAGCAGGTCCACAAGCGCGACCTTGTCGCGCGTGGCGATGCGGCCTGTCTCGTTCTGCAAGCCGTCGCGCGGACCTACCTCGAAGATTTCTACCCGTCCGCTCATGCCCCCTCCTCCGGCACGGGATAGAACTCCCGCGTATAGATATCCTGCTCGCCGTCGCGCGCTTTGGCGCGGGCATGGGCCGCGCGCGCGCGCAGGCCCTCCCAATAGGCCACAAGACGAGGGTATTGGTCCAGATCGACGTAATACCGCGCCAGTTCGAACCCATAGCCGAACATGATGTCGGCGGCCGAAAACCCGGAGGGCAAAAGATGATCGCCCGAAACCCGCCACTCCATCGCCGCAAGGCTTGCGCGCAACCGCGCGTTGAGCAGCTTCACCACCGTCACAGAGGGCTTCGCGGGCGGGCGCAGGAAAACGAGGTTGAGGTTGAGATTTTCCAGCAGAGACCCCACCGTCTCGGCATAATGCAGGATCTCCAGAAAGCGCGCCCGGTCGGGATGGCCCGGCGGCGGCATCAGCCCCGCTTGTGGATAGGTCTCGCACAGCATCTGCACGATGGCCCCGCTCTCGAACCACACATCCCCCCCATGCTCCAGCACCGGCACCCGACCGGCAGGCGACAACGCAAGGAACGCGGGCGTGCGCATGGAGCCGTCACGGATCGAGTAATAGGCCACCTCATAGTCCAGCCCCAGCTCCTCCAAGAGCCACATCACCCGCAGCGAGCGCGCCAGCGGCACATGGTGCAGCCGGATCACGCCTCCGCCTCCAGCCGGATCAGCGCCGCCCCCGCGCTCACCTGATCGCCCGCGCGCGCCAGCACCTCGGCCACCACCCCGTCGCGCGCGGCCAGAAGGCTGTGCTCCATCTTCATCGCCTCCAGCACCGCCAGCCGGTCGCCCTTGGCCACCGCCTGCCCGGCCACGGCATGGACCGCCTTCACCAGCCCCGGCATCGGGGCCTCGATCAACGCGGCATCGCCGCCCGCCGCACTATCGCGCGCCAGCGGATCGACCAGATCGAAGGCAAGGCCATATTGCGCGAAGACCGTCACCCGCGCGCCATCCACCGCCACCGGGGCCGCAGGCTGCCCGTCGAGCCGCCAGCCCCCGTCCACGCGCCGCGCCGCGACCCAGACCTCGCCCACGCGCAGATCATGCGCGCTGGCCGACAGCGTGCGCAACCGCACCGTGATCTCCTCACCGGCATGGATCAACACCACCTCGCGCTCCAGCGGCTGCCACAGGACAAAGCCCGCATCCTGCGGTGCGCCCTCCAACAGCCCCAGCCCCGCCAGCGCGGCCCAAGCCACTTCGCGCGGCCCCGGCTCCGGCACCACCACCAGCGCGTCGATATCGCGCGCAATCAGCCCGGTATCCACATCGCCGCGCGCGAACCCCTCATGCCGCGCCAGCGCCCCCAGAAACCCGAGATTGGTCACCGTCCCGGCCACCTGCGTGCGCGCCAGCGCCGTCGCCAGCCGCCGCAGCGCCACCGCGCGCGTCGGCCCATGCGTCACCAGCTTGGCGATCATCGGGTCATAGAACGGGCTGATCTCGTCACCCGCCCGCACGCCGCTATCGGCGCGCGCCCCTCCCGGGAAGGCCAGATGCGTGAGCCGCCCCGTCGCGGGCAAAAACCCCTTGGGCACATCCTCGGCATAAAGCCGCGCCTCGAACGCGTGGCCGGTGATGCTCAAATCCTCCTGCCGCGCAGGCAGCGCCTCGCCCGCGGCCACCCGCAACTGCCATTCCACCAGATCGACGCCGGTAATCGCCTCGGTCACCGGATGCTCCACCTGCAACCGCGTGTTCATCTCCATGAACCAGAACCCGTCGGGGCGCAGCCCATGCGCGCCATCGACGATGAACTCCACCGTGCCCGCACCGCTATAGCCGATCGCCTCCGCCGCGCGCACCGCCGCCCCGCCCATGGCCGCGCGCATCTCTGGCGTCATGCCGGGCGCCGGGGCCTCCTCGATCACCTTCTGATGGCGGCGCTGCAACGAGCAATCGCGCTCGAAAAGATGCACGGCCCGCGTGCCGTCGCCGAACACCTGAACCTCGATATGCCTGGGCTTGAGGATGTATTTCTCGACCAGCACATCCGAATTGCCAAAGGCCGTCCTGGCCTCGCCCCGCGCACTTTCCAGCGCATCCATGAAATCCTGCGCCCGCTCGACCAGCCGCATCCCCTTGCCGCCGCCGCCTGCCACGGCCTTGATCAGCACCGGATAACCGATGGCGTCCGCCGCCCCCGCCAGATGCTCGGGGTCCTGATTGGCCCCGTGATAACCCGGCACCACCGGCACGCCCGCTTTCTCCATCAGCGCCTTGGCGGCATCCTTCAGCCCCATCGCCCGAATGGCCCGCGCCGACGGCCCGATGAACCTGAGCCCCGCCGCCTCCACCGCCTCCACGAAATCGGGGTTCTCGCTCAGAAACCCGTAACCGGGATGAATGGCCTCCGCCCCCGTCTCCAGCGCCGCCGCGATGATCGCCTCGCCGCGCAGATAGCTCTCCGCTGGGGCCGGGCCGCCGATATGCACCGCAAGATCGGCCATCGCCACATGCGCGGCCCCCGCATCGGCATCGGAATAGACCGCCACCACCTCCACACCCATCGCGCGCGCCGTGCGCATCACACGGGCTGCGATCTCGCCCCGGTTGGCCACAAGGATTCGCTCAAACATGGCCCGTGCTCCCAGCTTCATCTTGCCTCAAATATCCAAATCCCATCATCGCCACCCTCACATCCGGAAGACGCCAAAGCGCGTCTCCGCCACCGGCGCGTTGAGCGCCGCCCTGAGCGAAAGCGCCAGCACATCCCGGCTCTTGCGCGGGTCAATGCAGCCATCATCCCAAAGCCGCGCAGAGGCATAGAGCGGATGCGACTGCCGCTCGAACATCTCCACCGTGGGCCGCTTGAACGCTTCTTCATCTGCTGCCGACCAGGTCTCGCCGCGCTTTTCCATCGCGTCGCGCCTGACGGTGGCCAGCACCCCCGCCGCCTGCGCGCCGCCCATCACCGAGATGCGGCTGTTGGGCCATGTCCAGAGGAACCGGGGCTGATAGGCCCGCCCCGCCATGCCGTAATTGCCCGCGCCGAAAGAGCCGCCCACCAGCATGGTGATCTTCGGGACGCTCGTGGTCGCCACCGCCGTCACCATCTTGGCGCCATGCCGCGCGATGCCCTCGTTCTCGTATTTGCGCCCGACCATGAAGCCGGTGATGTTTTGCAGGAATACCAGCGGGATGCGGCGCTGCGAACACAGCTCGATGAAATGCGCGCCCTTCGCTGCGGCCTCCGAGAACAGCACGCCATTATTGGCCACGATTCCCACCGGGCAGCCCGTTACGTGAGCAAAGCCCGTCACCAGCGTCTCGCCGAACCGCGCCTTGAACTCGTCGAAACGACTGCCATCGACCAGCCGCGCGATCACCTCGCGGATATCATAGGGCGTGCGCAGATCGGCGGGCACCACGCCGAGGATCTCCTCGGGGTCATAGGCGGGTGCCTCCGGGCTCTGCCAGTCCTGCATGGGCTGGGGGGCCGCGCCCAGATTGCCCACCGCGCGCCGCGCCAGTGCCAGCGCGTGCCCGTCATCCTCGGCCAGGTAATCCGCCACGCCCGAGAGGCGCGTATGCACATCGCCGCCGCCCAGATCCTCGGCCGTGACCACCTCTCCGGTCGCGGCCTTCACGAGCGGCGGGCCGGCCAGAAAGATCGTGCCCTGGTCGCGCACGATGATCGTCACATCCGACATCGCGGGCACATAGGCCCCCCCGGCGGTGCAGCTTCCCATCACCACGGCAATCTGCGCGATGCCCTTCGCGCTCATCCGCGCCTGATTGTAGAAGATGCGCCCGAAATGATCGCGGTCGGGGAACACCTCGTCCTGATTGGGCAGGTTCGCGCCGCCCGAATCCACCAGATAGATGCAGGGCAAATGGCAGTCCTCGGCGATCTCCTGCGCGCGCAGGTGCTTCTTGACGGTCATCGGGTAATAGGTGCCGCCCTTCACCGTGGCGTCATTGCACACCACCATCACGTCGCGCCCCATCACCCGGCCCACCCCGGCGATCACGCCCGCACAAGGCACCGCCCCGTCATAAAGCCCGTGCGCCGCCGTGGCCCCCACCTCCAGAAACGGGCTGCCGGGATCGAGCAGCCCCGCCACACGGTCGCGCGGCAGCATCTTGCCGCGTGAGACATGGCGCTCGCGCGCCCGCTCGCCGCCGCCCTCGGCGGCCGACGCTGCCGCCACCTCGATCTCGCGCAGCGCCGCAAGATGGGCCGCGCGATTTGTTGCAAAGGCCTCCGATGACGGCAGGGCCGATGATTTCAGACGCATGAAGGTCCCTCCTCTTGCCGCGGGCCTGTGGCAATTTTGCCGCAGCGCAGCACAGTGCCCCGAATTTGATTCACGTCAAAGTGATCTGACCGAAAAGCCCCCATACCGGGCGGCGTCAGTATGAAAGTGGAAAGACCATGAAACAGATCACAGCCCTCACCCTCGCCGCCCTCATGGCCAGCACGGCCGCCCCTGCCCTCGCGCAGGAAAAGGGTGACTTCCTGCTCGGCCTCGGCCTCGGTTGGGTCGAACCGACCCAGAACTCCGACACGCTGGCCGGTCAGATCGATGTCGACGGCAACCTGCGCCCGACGATCACGATCGAGTATTTCATCGCCGACCGCATCGGCGTCGAACTGCTGGCCGCCTGGCCCTTCGAGCATGACGCCAATCTTCAGGGCGCGGGCAAGGTGGCCGAGGTCAAGCACCTGCCACCGACGCTCTCGCTGCAATATCACTTCGTCAATGCCAGCAAGGTCACGCCCTTTGTCGGCGCGGGCATCAACTACACCTATTTCTTCGACGAGACCGGCAAGGGCGCGCTGGCCGGTGTCAATGTCGACATGGATGACAGCTGGGGCCTCGCGCTCCACGCTGGCCTCGACTACGAAATCAGCGAACGCTCCGCCCTGCGCGCCGATGTCCGCTATATCGAGATCGAGTCCGATACCAAGGTCGGCGGCGTGGATATCGGAACGGTCGAGATCGACCCTTGGGTGTTCAACATCGCCTATGTGCTGAAATTCTGATCCCCTCCCAAATCGGATTGGAACGAGAGGGCTGGCCACCGCGCCAGCCCTTTTTCCATCTGCGGGGCGGATCATGACATCCCCTCCGCCGCCGCACGCGCCTTCAATTCCTTGCGGATCACCTTGCCGGTGACGGTCATTGGCAGCGCGTCCAAAAATGCGATTTCCCTTGGATAGGAATAGCTTGCAAGGCGTTCCTTGACATGCGCCTGCAACTCCTCGGCCAGCGCCCCGGAGGCTGTGACGCCCGCACGCACCACGACATAGGCCTTGACGATCTCGGTGCGCAGGGGGTCGGGCTTGCCCACCACGCCCACCGTTGCCACCGCCTCGTGGGTCAACAGGCAATCCTCGATCTCGGCGGGGCCGATCCGGTAGCCCGCGGAGGTGATCACGTCATCCTCGCGCCCGACAAAGCGGATATAGCCGCCCTCGATCACCCCCCGGTCGCCCGTCACCAGCCAATCGCCGCGAAACTTCTCTGCCGTCTCGCGCGGTTTTCCCCAATATTCCAGCATCATGGAGGCCGAACCTCGCCTCACGGCGATATCGCCCTCGCCGGTGATCTCGCGCCCCGCCGTGTCGATCACCGCAACCTCATGCCCCGGCACCGCCCGCCCGAGACAGCCCGGCACCGGGCTGAAGAGGGTCGCGCAGGAGGTGGCCACCATGTTGCATTCGGTCTGACCGTAGAACTCGTTGATCGTGAGGCCGAACGCCGCGCGCCCCCAGTCGAGCATTTCCGCCCCCAGCGGCTCGCCGCCGCTTGCAACGCTGCGCAGGCCGTCGATCCGCGCGCCGTCCGCTTTCAGCATCCGGAGCGCGGTTGGCGGAAAAAACACATTTTTGACAGAACCTTCTCGGACGATCTTCAAGCAATCATCGACGCCGAATTTCGCCATGCGCGCCGCCGCCACCGGCACGCCGATGGCAAGCCCCGGCATCAGCACATCAAAAAGCCCGCCGATCCAGGCCCAGTCGGCGGGCGTCCAGAGGCAATCGCCGGGTTGCCCCAGAAAATCATGGCTCAACTCCACCCCCGGCAGGTGCCCGGTCAGCACGCGGTGGCCGTGCAGCGCGCCCTTGGGGCTGCCGGTGGTGCCGCTTGTATAGATCAGCACCGCAGGCTCGTCCGCGCCCGTCTCCACCGTCTCGAACGGCCCCTCGGGCAGCGCCCCGGCCTCGGGCACAAGCGCCGCAACCTCGGGCATTGCCGCCAGCAAGCCCGCGCCCTCGGCATCGGTCACGACCACCTTTGCGCCCGCATCCCCCACCCGGCTCAGCAACGCATCCTGCTTGAAGAGCTTGAACAAGGGGATTGAAATCGCACCGATTTTCCAGATCGCGATATGCGCCGCCGCGCACCACGCGCCCTGTGACCGCAGCACGCCCACCCGATCGCCCCGTGCCACGCCGCGCGCCACCAACGCGCGCGCCAGCGCGTCCGCCATGGCCCGCAAAGCGCCATAGCTCACCTCGCGCGCGCCATCGCCCGACAGATCGCGGATCGCCACGCGGTCGGGCTCTGCCTCGGCCCAGGCGTCACAGACCTGCGCCGCCATGTTGAGCCGCTCGGGGATCTCCCAGCGGAACCCGTCATGGAGCGCCTCATGAGGGGCGCGCCGCAGGATGGGCCGCATCTCTGTCACACCTCATCCTCCCGCCAGTCCGCGACCCGCCCGGCACGGTCCACGAAATACGCCACGCGTCCGCTCTCGGAGCCGCAGATCACCACCAGCCACAGCCCCCCGCCTGTTGCGGGCCGCGCCGCGCAATCGGTCACCGCCCCGCCCGTTTCGACCACGTAGCGCGCCGCAACGCGCTCGATCACCTCTGTCTCGCTCGCGCCGATGCCCCGCAGCCCCAGGATCAGCCCAAGCACACCCGCCAGCCCGACAAGCCCCGCCACCGGCAGAAGGAAGGCCCGCGCCATCGCCTCAATCCCCCAATCGGCTCGATTGCAGGTAAAGCATCTGCCGCGCCGTCTCGTGCAGGTGGCAACTGACAGAGGCCGGTCCCGCCCCGGTGCCGCCGCCCCATTGCGCCGCCTCGTAGCCGCATTTGGCATCGCGGAACCCGATCCAGGCCCGCTGCATGTCGCGCAGCGCCTCGGCCTGTCTGGGCGCGGCCGAGGCGACCTGAGCATCCTGCGCCGCCAGGTTTACGTAAAGCTGCTGATAGACCGCGTTGAGCCAGCCATCCCAATAGGCCCGTTCGCGGTCGAGACAGCCGCCCATGCCCACGGTCGTCTGCCCGCCCGGTGTCGCCTCCATGCAGGCCGAAGCCGCCTGCCCCGCGCATCCCTCGCCGCCGCCCGCGCGGATGCACGCCTCCACCGGCGCGATGTCAAAGACCAGATCCTGCGCGCCAACCGGCAGCGGCACGAGCATCAGCGCGGCAATCAGCCCCCTCATGCCATCGCCGCCATCATCTCGCGGCCCACGAGCATCCGGCGGATTTCGCTGGTATCCGTTGCCGCCCATCGCCTGCACAGCCCGATGCGCCTGCCCAGCGCAACTCGCGGCCGCGCCTGTGCGGATACTGACCTCGACCGAAGAAATGCAAAAACAAGGCCTTGCGCGGTCTCTAAGTGAGCCATCTCAATAAATGAAAGTGCGGCTTTCATCCTGATACCCCCATAGCTGCGTAAAGACGCAAAAAACCATAGCTGTCACATCCCGGAAGGTAGTATGGCTTCTTCCTGAACAACTGCGGCTTGAGTTTGTGCCAGTCCTTCATCGCCTGCAAGGGCGACCTGCTGCCC